>NZ_BJXX01000013.1 GCF_007991215.1 Aneurinibacillus danicus | reverse complement strand
AAAAAGTATCGCCGGAGGGACGGCGTAGGTGGCGACGACCTCGCCCGCGCAGAAGCATGGTAAGCTCCTGCCGTGTTGCCTGCCCATAGCCTTGTCTCTGCCTGCGGGAAAACTTCCTGCTGGTACGCGAGGTGTTCGCAGGAAAGGATCCCACGTGCTTCAGCCGTGGGAGAAGGTCAATTGAAATTCTTGCAAGTCTTTTTCAAAGTACGGTATCATAGAGGAATAGCGAACACGCTATTGGGAATAGAAGTGCGTAAGGATGGGGGAACGGCATGGCAACTCCGAGTATGGAAGATTATTTGGAACGGATTTATACATTGATTGAAGAGAAAGGATATGCGCGCGTTTCCGATATTGCGGAAGCGCTCAACGTTCATCCATCTTCGGTAACCAAAATGGTGCAAAAATTGGACAAGAGCCAGTATTTAGTATACGAGAAGTACCGTGGTCTTGTGCTGACGAACAAAGGCAAGAAAATGGGCAAGCGTCTGGTTGACCGGCATGCGCTGCTTGAAGATTTTCTGCGCCTTATCGGCGTATCGGAAGACGTTATCTTTGACGATGTGGAAGGCATCGAACATCACTTAAGCTGGGATTCCATTACCTGCATTGAATACCTAGTACAGTATTTCCAGGAAAACCCGGCCCGTGTTGAGGAACTTCGTAATCTGCGGGAAGCAGAAGATGAAATGATTGAATAGTCCGGAGTAAGAGGCGGCTCTTGGGTCGCTTTTTTTGTTTGCCTTGATTCTGAAACACCTTCACACCGAGTACATTACAAATAAAAAGCCTGAAGGGGGGAGAAGACGGGGTGAAAAAGATTGACGCGGTATTTGAAGGGGGAGGAGTCAAAGGCATTGCTTTCGTTGGTGCGATTACAGAGTTTGAACGCCGGGGATTCGGCTGGAACCGGGTTGCAGGCACATCAGCCGGGGCCATTATCGCGAGCCTTGTCGCGGCCGGCTACCGGGCCGATGAATTAAATGAATTGATGAAGGGTTTTGATTATATGGCGCTGCAGAAGAAACAAGGATTGGCACGGATTCCAGGTATCGGTTCATGGCTCAATCTTTGGGTCAAAAAAGGTTTCTATTCCGGAGATTACCTGTACAATTGGATGAATATCCATCTGGCCGCCAAGAATGTTCATGTCTTTGGAGATCTGCCCTCCGGTACGCTGAAAGTCATCGCTTCCAACATTACAGACGGACGCCTCCTTGTTCTGCCGGATGATGCCGAACAATTGGGGCTTTGCCCGCGCTCGCTGTCTGTCGCGTTAGCGGTGCGGATGAGCGCCAGCCTCCCATTCTACTTCGAACCGATCATTATCCGCAGGCAGGGCCTGCCGGTCTATGTGGTGGACGGCGGTATTTTAAGTCGGTTTCCGCTTTGGTTGTTTGAAGAAAATAGCCAGTCGTGTTATTCGACCATCGGTTTTCGTTTATCGGCAAGTTATGAAACCAAGTCGTATAGAATCAATACACTGCCGGAGTATATGAACGCGATGCTTAAGACGATGATGCAGGCGCACGATCAACGCTATATCGAGAAACAGCACGCTGCACGCACTGTGTTCATTCCGACGGAAGGGATTCCGGCGGCTAAGTTTGACATTACCGAAGAAGAACGAAAGTGGCTCTATCAGTCCGGTGAAGCGGCGGCCAAACAGTTTATGATCCGCTTGCCTTCGCTGCGGATTAAAAGAAAAACCTCTTGAGCTCAAGAGGTTTTTGTCTTTTTATTTGGTTTGTTTTTCTTGCCTTCGATAACCCGAAATGGATTATCGCGGCGCAGAGACGGTTTCAACCGGTTCATCTTCTTCAGCTTCGAAGGGGATGTTGTGACCGAAGGCGATGACTGTCCTTTTCGTTTATTACGCTGTTTCTGCTGACGAAGTGCTTTCTGATAGCCTTTGTCCGCCGGACCTGAGGAAAGTCCAGCGCCTCGCGACAGAAGCAACTTGTTCACCAGGAAATACAGCACAGCCGCAACGGCGGCGAAGATAAGGATAGACTTCAGCAGACCCCAAGCGTCATGATAAAGCTGAGCGGCAAATCCAACTCCGACAAGGGTAAGCAGCACAACTGTGAAAACCTGAGACTTCCGCGACACCCTAACACCTCATTTCATTTTGGAGTTTACCAATATTTGAGAAGGTTAGCTGATTGAGATTGTCGTCGTGGGAACGTTCTGTTTTGCCTCATCCAATTCACGCATGCGGAGGAAAGAAGCAATGGCCACTTCCACCTGTTTATCGTCCGGTTCGCGAGTCGTCAGTTTCTGCAGCCATAAGCCCGGGTATCCGAGGATGCGCAGGAATGGAACGTCACGAAGCTTGTTGGTGGCCTGAAGTGTCTCGTAGGAAACGCCAATGACAACAGGCAGGAGCAGAATGCGCTGGTATATTCTTTCCCAGAGGGAATCATAGTGGAAAAACGAGTAAATCACCACGCCGACAAGGACCGTAAACACGATAAAGCTGCTGCCGCACCGGTAGTGCAGCGTGGAGAATTGTTGAACTCTCTTTACTGTTAATTCTACCCCAGCTTCATACGCATTAATCACTTTATGTTCGGCTCCATGATATTGAAAAAGCCGCTTAATCATTGGTGTCCGCGCGATAGCCAAAATATAGACGAGAAGTAAAATGATTTTGATTCCGCCCTCGATAAAATTCTGGGCGATGTTATTTGTAATTCGTTGGAATAGCACATCCGCGAGGACGGCCGGAACCACAGTGAAGATTAATTTGCCGAACAGAAATGACAGGACACCGATAACGGCCACGCCGAGAATCATCGTTAATTTCGAAGGAGTTGATTCATTCGCTTCTTCTCCCGGTTCCGAATCGTAGCGCTCCGTCGAGAAATTGAGGTGCTTGGAACCGTTGGCGCTTGCCGCCACCAAGCCGACAATCCCCCGCAAGAATGGGACTTTTTGCAGTCTTTTTATCCACGGGCGCTCCTGTTTTGGTTCTTCATAGTATTCAATCGTGCCGTCTTTGCGACGAATTGCGGTCACGATATAGTTTTTTCCGCCGAACATTACGCCTTCTACGACGGCCTGACCGCCGTAGGCTGGTCTCGTTTGATTTGACAAGTTAAACACCTTCCTTATCCTTTATTGTAGCTGATTTGGCTGGTGGTTTCTAGCAGAAAAGTACGGAGAAGATCGACAATATGCGGCAGGTTGTTCAACAATATGTGATAAGTAGTATGTGTAAAGTATTGAAAGTTTGGGTAAAGGGTGAGTACAATGGGACTGGAAGGGGAGGTGAAAAAATGAAAAAGTTGACAACTGCTGGTTTATTGCTGGCGCTGGCGGTAGGCTTATCAGCTTGTGGCGGGGGAGAAAAGCCTTCAAGCGCTCCGGCTGACCAAAATCAAAGCCAGAGCCAGAACCAATCCGCTACAACGAGCGGAGGCGGCGGTGACGAAGCGAAGAAAGTTATGGAAGGAAAATGCATTTCCTGCCATGGTCAGAATATGGAAGGCGGTGCAGGCCCTGAGCTTCAGAAAGTAGGCGCCCGCCTATCGAAAGATGAAATCGCCAAGGTTATCAAAGAAGGACGTCCAGGTACGGCAATGCCAGGTGGTCTTCTGAATGACGAAGAGACCGAGAAAGTGGCTTCCTACCTTGCTGAACAGAAATAACGAAGGACTCGTAATTACATAGTCGGCCCTGGCCGGCTTAAAAGAGCATCTCCGACTTTTCGTCAGGAAAGGGAGATGCTTTTTTTGTGAAAAACGTGAGGAAAGAAGGAGAGGACAGAGGAAATGAGATCCGGGGAAGAAAAAGGCGTTCGCCTTTTTCTCCATTTTTTCATTTGATGGTTTGTGGCTGGTAAGTCATGGAGTGGATATAGTACAATATGTAAAACAGTACATGAGGATGGGTATTTTTCCAACCCCTTCGTTTCCTTATTTTCTTACCTTCGTTTTATAAAATAAATTGTATCTCAAAACATCTCTTATACTGAAAGGCGTGGTAGCATGGCGTCCGTTCTTGTAATAAACGGTCCGAATCTGAATATGCTGGGCAAGCGGGAGCCGGGTATTTACGGCAGTGAAACGCTGGCGGATGTAGAGGAGCGGATTGCGCGGCGTGCAGGCGATTTGGGAGTTGCGGTGGAGTTTTTCCAGTCGAATCATGAAGGCGCAATTATCGACCGGATACATCAGGCATTTGGTTTGTGCGACGGTATTGTTATTAATCCGGGAGCTTTTACACATTATAGTTATGCGATCCGGGACGCGCTTTCAAGCGTACAGATTCCGTTTGTCGAGATTCACATCTCCAACATTCATGCGCGGGAAGCGTTCCGCAAGGAGTCAGTGCTCGCCCCTCTTGCGATTGGCCAGATTAGCGGACTGGGTACATACGGGTATGAGTTGGCGCTGGATGCGCTGGCCCATTATTTACGGAAAAACGAAAAGATGAAACTGTAAACCGGAGCTGATGAAGAATGGATAGGAAACTAGAGGCGATTCGAGTCCGAATGAAGGAAGAGGGATTTGACGGGCTGTTAATTACCAACGGGTATAATCGGCGATACATAACCGGTTTTACAGGCTCTTCCGGCTGTTGTCTCGTAACGGAGAGCGCCGCGGATTTGATTACCGATTTTCGGTACATTGAGCAGGCGATCCGCCAGGCACCGGCATTCGAAATCGTCCGCCACCAAGCCGATATGCTGGAAACGGTTATCGAGCGCGCAAAGCGGTACGGTGTAAAGCGTCTGGGTTTTGAGAAAAGCCATGTAACCTACGCGCTCTATCAGCGCTTGGCCGAGCTTGCAGACGGCATAAAATTAGTACCGGTATCAGGCGTGGTCGAAGCGTCACGGCTTGTGAAAACGGCAGATGAACTGCAGGTGATTAGAGAGGCGACCGAGATTGCGGACAAAGCATTCGCCCATATTCTAAACTTTATAAAACCCGGAGTCACAGAGCTTGCGGTGGCAAATGAGCTGGAGTTTTATATGCGTTCGCTTGGTGCGGCCAGCTCTTCGTTTGATATTATCGTTGCCTCCGGCGCACGTTCGGCGTTACCCCATGGTGTTGCTTCCGACAAGGTGATTGAAAAAGGGGAGATGGTTACCCTTGATTTCGGAGCGTATCACAAAGGATATTGCTCCGATATTACGCGTACCATCGCGGTCGGTGAGCCAGGTGAAAAAATGCGCGAGATTTACAACATAGTACTTCGTGCGCAGCTGAACGGCGTAAACAAAATTGGGGCCGGCATGACCGGAAAAGAGGCTGATGCGCTGACTCGGGACATTATTTTGGAAGCGGGATACGGTCCGTACTTCGGGCACAGCACCGGACACGGCATTGGACTTGAAGTGCATGAAGGGCCGACACTGTCGGTGCGCGGTGAGCAAAAACTGGAGCCGGGTATGGTCGTCACGATAGAGCCGGGCATCTACCTGGAAGGAGAGGGAGGGGTTCGCATTGAAGACGATGTGGTGATTACAGAGAACGGTTGCGAAATCCTGACCCGCTCTCCGAAGGAATTGCTTGTGATTTAATATAGGTTTTTGTTATAATTTGAAAGTTAGAAAACAAGAAATAACTGGTTTGTAGGAGGTTTATTCATGATTTCAGTAAACGACTTGCGCCCGGGCATTACGATCGAGTATGACGGAGCGATTTATTCTGTTATCGAATTCCAGCACGTAAAGCCAGGTAAAGGCGCTGCATTTGTACGCACAAAGCTGCGCAATCTGCGCAACGGCTCCATCAAAGAAACGACGTTCCGCGCCGGCGAGAAGGTGGCGAAAGCGAGAATCGAAACGAAGGAAATGCAATATTTGTACGCGTCTGGCGACGAGCACGTGTTTATGGATACACAAACATACGATCAAATCAGCCTGCCAACCAGCCAACTGGAGCATGAGCTTAAGTTCCTGTTGGAAAACATGAACGTAAACATTGTTATGTTTGAAGGCGAAATCCTGGGTGTACAGGTACCGAATACGGTAGAGCTTACCGTTGTGGAAACCGAGCCGGGCATCAAAGGCGATACAGCTTCCGGTGGCACGAAACCGGCAAAGATGGAAACCGGGCTTGTGGTACAGGTACCGTTCTTCATTAATGAAGGGGATAAACTAATTATCGATACTCGAAGTGAGCAATACGTATCGCGCGCATAATAGAAGATGAGCATAAAAAAAGCGGCCTTTTACGGGTCGCTTTTTTCTGTGAAAATCGTGAGAAAAGAAGGAGGGGGAAGAAGGAAAAAGATCCAAGGAAGAAAAAGGCGTTCGCCTTTTTCCACATTGAAATCATTGTCTCTTCTCTTAAACTTCTATCCTGAGTCTTTATGGACAAGAGGCAGGGGTTTAAGCAGAAGGCGGCGATGGCCGTGCTTGCTTTTGATTTGCGCCGGCCTGTGAATAAAGCGTGCGGTGAGCAAGGCGAGCAGCAAGCAAAAAGCGGAGGTTCCCCAGAACAAAAGGAAGGGACGCCCCATTAGCGCACCGAATACCGCAGGTCCTGCGGCAATGCCGAGAAAGCGTACACTGCTATAGAGCGAGGTCACAATTCCGCGTTCCGCTTTGCCGACAGCGGATGTAATCAGAGCATTTAAGCAGGGAAGAACGAACCCTGCTCCGATACCGCCTGCAAACAGGAGAGCAATGATGGCTATAGGATGTGCGGTAAACGGCAAAATCGTACAGATGACGGCTGTCAGGGAGGTACCGCTTACCAGAAATGTTTTCATGCGTTCCACCTTTTGTCCGATGATGTTCCCAACCCAAGCCGATATGACCGTTAGTGAAAGTAAAGGCAGTGCCAGAAATAAGCCGCGCACAGGTCCTGATAAGGATGTGTAATTATCCAATGCTTCGGCCAGGTAAAATAGCATGCCAAACAGGAAAAACATTTGAGTTGCCCCAAGCAGAAAGCTTATGAAAAGCCAGCGTCCCTGTTTGCGAAAGACATTGACCGCATCCTGCTTATATTTTGCAAACGGCGGAGGTGCCTCCGTCTCCGCTTCCTTCACCCAGCGGGCAATGGCCCAGAGCGCGGGCACAATCAGGAGCGGAAATGCAAAAAAAAGCGCATACCAGGCAATCAGCGCGAGAAGCGATCCGAGAACGGGGCTGAGCACCTTACCGAACGCGTTAGCGGATTCAATAACGCCGAATGCCCGGCCGCGGTGTTCGGGCGGGTATAAATCGCCGATGAGCGCCATGGCAATTGGAGACGTGCCAGCGGCCCCGATACCCTGAATGATTCGTCCTGCTACAATCCATGCATAAGGTTGCGCAAAAAACAGTGCCGCTCCCCCTGCTATAAGGCCGCCTGCGCCGTATAACACCAATGCAGCGATGATTACCTTTTTGCGTCCGATGCGGTCGGAAAGAAAACCGGCGAACGGGATAATGGCTCCCGCCGGAACGGAAAACAGGGTAATCAACAGCCCGGTATCCAGTGCGCTTAAATCGTATTCATTGGCGATTGCCGGCAGTACGGGAATGACCATTGAATTGCCGAGTACCATAATCAGTGGCACAAGGCTTAGTGCAAATAATACACGGTCTGACGGTTTTGTTTTCATGCACGCTCACCTCGTCGTTAATATAGATCGCTTCAAACGATCATACATAGCTTGCCCTGCACCGCATGCGGCCAATCTGTTTTCCTGCTCCGAGTCCTTCCCCTTTATACTTCCTTATTTCAACATTGTCATAAAGTGGTCAGGCTTCCCATATGAATGTGATAAGTACAATGGGACAAAGAGGTGGTCAGATGATGGAAGATATTCTTCGAGTGCTGCCCGACAGTCTGCGCACCAAACTTAAATTTCTGCCCTCAGAAGAGCTTGAACAAATCGAAGAACTCCGCCTGCGCATAGAACGGCCCATTGAATATGTGGGAGGCGGTATCTCCCGATTTGTGAAGGAGAGGGGAGGGGGCACGGAGCGGTCGGAAGGTGCACTGATGTTTACAAAAGAAGAGGGCGCCCAATTATTGAGCAGGCTCAGCCACCATTCGCTGTATATGATGGAGGAAGAGATGCGGCGCGGCTATATTACAATCCAGGGAGGTCATCGGGTCGGCATTTCCGGTAAAGTGGTGCTCGAGGATGGACGTGTCAAATTGATTCGCGATGTGGCGAGCTTTAACATTCGTGTGGCCAGGGAACAGAAAGGTGCGGCGGATAAGGTGCTGCCCCTTCTGACGGAAAGGGGACAATTGCTGAGCACGCTTATTATCTCTCCGCCACAGTGTGGAAAGACGACGCTGCTGCGCGATTTGGCGCGTCAGATTAGCGAGGGGACAAAAGAGGTTGCGGCACGTAAAGTCTCCATTGTCGATGAACGTTCGGAGATTGCCGGCTGTGTGGGAGGCATTCCGCAGAAAGATGTCGGACCCCGTACGGATGTGCTTGATGCCTGTCCGAAGGCGGAAGGTATGATGATGATGATCCGCTCCATGTCACCTGACGTGCTGATTACGGACGAGATCGGCCGGTCGGAAGACGGCTATGCGCTTGAGGAAGCAACCCATGCTGGTATTGCCGTCATTGCCAGCGTACATGGGCGCGATTTAAAAGACATTATGCGCAGGCCTACGCTCTCTCGGATTTTACAGGCGGGTGTTTTCCAGCGCTACCTTGTTTTGTCCCGCCGGCCGAGAGTAGGCACGCTCTCCGGAATGTATGATGAGCATTTTGCGGACTGCCGGAGGTGAGAAGGATGCTGAAGCTGTTGGGTGCTTCGCTAATTATTCTGGCGGGTACGCTCTGCGGCATGCAGTTGGGAGGGTACCTCGCACACAGGCCGCTGCAAATCCGTCAGCTGCGTACAGGTCTTACGCTGCTGGAAACCGAGATTGTATACGGATCCCGTTCGTTGTCTGAAGCGCTTGCTTCTATTTCCCGCAGGGTGGGAGGCGAGGCAGCGCGCCTGTTTAGCCAGGCAGCGGAACTGTTAGCCACAGAGCAGGAATGGTCGGCAAGTGAATGCTGGCATTGCGCCGTGCACCGGATTTGGCCCGGCACCGCCCTGAAAGAGCCGGAGAAAGACGTTATGCTTCAGCTTGGGTTTATCCTCGGGCAGAGCGACCGGGAAGATCAGCAGAAGCATATCAGGCTTGCTTTGGCCAACCTCGAACATGAAGAGGCTTGCGCCCGGGACAGTCAGCAGCGCTATGAGAAGATGTGCCGCAGTCTGGGGGTGTTGAGCGGAGTCTTGCTCGTTATTTTACTTTATTGAGAGGTGGAGGCCATGGGGTATGATGTAAACGCAATTTTCCAGATTGCCGGCATCGGTATCATTGTTGCCATGATTCATACCGTCCTTAAGCAATCGGGCAAGGATGATTGGGCGCAGTGGGTGACGTTAATCGGCTTCATCATTGTGCTGTTCATGGTAGCATCGTTCATTAATGACTTGTTTCAGGAAATTAAGCGGGTTTTCTTGTTTCAGTAGGGAGCGTTCGCCATGGATATTATTCAGATTGTGGGGCTGGGAATCGTCGCTACCGTGCTCAGCCTGGTTGTTAAGGAACAGAAACCGATGTTTGCGTTTGTCCTTGCGACGGTTACCGGAGTCATTATCTTCCTGTTTCTTATCGGCAAAATTTCCGATGTCATTCGGGTCCTGGAAGGCATTGCAATGCAGGCGAATGTAAATATCGTTTATCTGGATACCATTCTCAAAATTATCGGCATCGCCTATATTGCAGAGTTTGGCGCCCAGGTGACGCGGGATGCAGGGCAAGGGGCAATCGCATCTAAAATTGAATTAGCCGGCAAAATTCTCATCCTGGTCCTTGCGATTCCGATTCTTTCCGTCATTGTTGAAACGATTGTACAGCTACTCCCGTCATAAAAAGGTTGTGAAAACATGAAGCAGAAACGGTCGCAGCTTCTATTCTATACAGTCCTGTTGCTGGCGCTGCTGTTCGTGTGGCGTCCCGCAAGCGCCGCCGAGCCGGAAATTTCGGCTTCCGCACCGCAGGATGCGATTGTAAAAGGGCAGCTTGAACGTCTTGACACAAAAGAAGTAGAGGCATTCTGGCAGAAAGTGCTGGACAAATACGGAGGATACTTACCGGAAAGCGAAGGAAAAAGTCTGTTTGAAATGATGACAGGAGAGAAAGCGTTCAGCTTTTCCGGTGTTATGAAGGGTTTGGGTTCCTTTCTTTTTCACGAGATGATTATTAATGGCAAGCTGTTGGGCGCCATTCTCATTATTACGGTATTCGCCATGGTGCTGGAAACGCTGCAAACGGCCTTCGAAAAAAACACAGTCAGCACTGTCGCCTATGCGATTTCTTATCTGGTACTTATTATTCTTGCAATAAACAGCTTCCGGGTCGCCATTGACTTCGCGCAGGGAGCGATTCACGATATGGTAGGGTTCATGCTGGCGCTTATGCCGCTGATACTGGCGCTTCTGGCATCAACCGGAGGAGTGACATCCGCCGCGCTATTCCATCCCATGATTGTTTTCCTGGTTAACATAAGCGGTACGCTGATTTCTACTATCGTCTTTCCTCTGCTGTTTCTGTCCGCCATCCTCAGCATCGTCAGCTCATTCTCTGTGAAATATCAGCTGACCAGACTGGCCCATCTGCTGCGTACAGTCAGTCTCGGACTTATGGGGAGTTTTTTGACGATTTTTCTCGCCGTACTCTCCCTGCAGGGAGCGGCAGCCGCTGTGGCGGACGGAGTGGCAATCCGTACCGCCAAGTATATCGCAGGCAACTTCGTTCCCGTAGTAGGGCGGGTATTCGCAGATGCGGCCGACACGGTTGTAGGTGCCTCGCTGCTTGTCAAGAACGCGGTGGGCATGGCCGGGGTGCTCATTCTGCTTTTGCTGGTCGCATTTCCGGCGTTGAAAATTCTCATACTCGCATTCCTTTACAATCTCTCATCCGCCGTCATGCAGCCGCTTGGTAACAGCCCCATTCTGTCGTGTCTAAGTATTATTGGAAAAAATCTTCTGTATATCTTCGGAGCGTTGGCCACGGTCAGCCTGATGTTCTTCCTAGCCATTACCATTGTCATCTCGGCCGCAAACGTTTCGGTGATGATGCGGTAGGGAGGAAGATGCATATGATGGCCATGCTCATTCTCTGGTTGAAAAAGATTATTCTGCTCGTACTGCTCGCTACATTCCTGGATTTGCTTCTGCCAAGCGGTACGTACAGCAAATACGTCAAGTTGGTAATGGGCCTGCTTATTCTATTAGCGCTGCTTTCACCTATATTGAATCTATTCCGCAAAGATATCCCGCTCGCTCAACTCTCTTATGCAGTAGGGGAAAATGCCACGCAGAGTCCTGACTTTGCACGGGTGGACGCGCTTGCCAAAAAGCTTGCGGCGGAAAACGACGAACAAGCAAATCGATATGCGGAAGCGCAAATCGGCGAGTTGGTGAAAAAGCAGATTGAGACCCAGCATGGCGTCAAAGTACAGAATGTCCAGGTCCGGATTCGTTCAGAAGGCGAAAAAGCGAAGCAGCCTATTGACTATATTTCTGTAGTACTAACACAGAGGAAACCGACGGAAGAGGCGGAGGCGCAAAATGGACGGGAGGTTCTTGTGGAGCCGATGAAGCCGGTCAAAGTAGAGATTTCCCCGGGCAGCGGGGGCGAATCCATAGCGGAGAAGGATGAATCAGTCGCCGTCGTCGCCGAGCAGACGCGCATGGAGAAAACAATTGCCGCTGAGGTCTCGCATGCATGGAACGTGCCGAATGCGGCAGTACGCATTACGTGGACCGGCACCGGAGAGGAGGGATAAGAAGTGAGCAAGAAAGATAAAGGCATTCAAGATGGCGAAATCAGGAAAAAGTTGGGCACGATGCAGTGGCTGCTGATTATAGGTGCGCTCGGTGTCGGGTTCATGATAGTAGGCTCTTTTTACAATTTCGATCAGTCGCCGCCGGACGCACCTTCCCCTCCGGCAACTTCGGAGGACAAGGCGGTGTTTGCTCAGAAAAAGCAAGAATCCTACACCATGGAAGAGTATGAAGCAATGTATGAAAAAAAGCTAAAAGAAGTGCTGCAGACGATTACGGGCGTTGGTGAAGTATCGGTAATGGTCAACATCGAATCGACGGAAGAGATTGTGGTCGAGAAAAACACGAACCGGCAGACACAAACGACGCGTGAAGCGGACAAAGGCGCAACGCGCGACATCAGCAGCGAATCAACCCAAGAACAGGTCATCATTACGAAGGATGGCAGTTCCGAGCGGCCTGTCGTAATGAAAACCGTAAAGCCAAAGGTGCGAGGTGTGGTTGTGGTGGCTGAGGGCGCAGGCAATCTTCAGGTTAAAGCGTGGATTCTGGAGGCGGTACAGAAAGTGCTTGCCGTTCCTTCCTATAAAATCTCAATTCTTCCCAAAAAAGCTTAAGGAGGCTGAGTACGTATGGTGTTGAAAAAACAAACGGTCTGGTTGCTGTCCATGCTTGCCGTACTGGTCGTGCTGTCGGCGTATTATCTGGTGCAGGGGCCTGTCGAGCAGGTGCCTGTGGCAACCGGGAATATGAATGATACGGCACAAATGCCGCCCGATGTCCCTGCTTCTGATAAAGATAAAGGGGTCAGCGTAGAGACAAAGCAGGTGGCGCCACAGCCCGAAGGTACGCCGGTGACCACGCCGTCCGACGATTACTTTATCGGATACAAGATGCAGCGCGATGCGCAGCAAGAGCAGGAAATGGGCCGTTTCATGGAAGTGATGAGCAATACCGAGGCCAAGCCAGCGGCGATTGCTGAAGCAAGGAAGAAATATGAAGAGCTGGCCGCATTGAAGGATAGTCAGACGCAGGTAGAAGAACTGGTAAAGTCGCTCGGAAGCTATAAAGATGTCGTGGTGATTGCCAAGGACGACATGGTCCGGGTGGTTGTGCAGACAGAAACGCTAAAAAAAGACAAAGTAGTTGAAATTATCAATGTAGTCAAACAACATATGAAGGTTTCAGGGAATAATATTGTCGTTAGCTACAAACCATAACACTTGGATGGGGGGACGGCGCTGCTGTTCCTCTTTTTCTGTGAAAATTATGAGAAAAGAAGGAGAAGAGGGAGGAAAAAAGAGCCGGGGAAGAAAACGGCGTTCTTCTTTTTTCGCATAAATTGATAAATAATTCAGTACACAACTTGTACCAAGAAAATAATCTTGTGTTATAATACATGGTGATGCTTTATTACATAGACCATACAAATACGTTAGGAGTGGACAAAGCATGCTAAAAATTCATGAAATTAGAGAAATCATTAAACTGGTCGACCAATCGGCCATCACGGAATTCAAAATCGAAGAAGAAGGCACGAAAATCAGCATTAAGAAAGGCACTGTTGCAAGCGTTTCCCAGGTAGTGGCTGAACCGGCTCCAGCACCGCAGGCAGCACCTGCACCTGCTGCGGCACCTGCCCCTGCGCCAGCTCCGGCTCTGAAAGCAGAAACTCCGGCACCGCAGGCAGTACCTGCACCCCAGGCAACCCCTGTAGCCGTAGAAGAGGCAGAAGATACGGATCTGCACAAAATTACATCCCCGATGGTGGGTACATTCTACAAAGCGTCTGAACCGGGTGCGGCTCCGTTTGTACAGGTTGGTGACAAAATCAAAAACGATACGGTCGTATGCATTGTCGAAGCGATGAAGCTGTTTAACGAAATCGAAGCGGAAGTAAGCGGAGAGATCGTGAAAGTGCTCGTAGAAGACGGCCAGTTGGTGGAGTACGGACAACCTCTCTTCCTTGTGAAGCCGGAATAAGGGAGGTCTTCCATGTTTAAAAAAGTATTAATCGCAAACCGTGGGGAGATTGCCGTCCGTGTCATCCGTGCCTGCCATGAGTTAGGCATTCAAACCGTTGCCGTTTATTCGACGGCGGACAAAGATGCACTGCATGTACGTCTGGCTGATGAAGCTTATTGCATCGGGCCGACGGCTTCGAAAGATAGCTACCTGAACATGACAAACCTGATGAGCGTTGCCACCAAAGCCGGCGTGGACGCGATTCATCCCGGTTATGGATTTCTGGCGGAGAACGCAGATTTTGCTGAGATTTGCTCTGCTTGCAACATTACATTTATCGGTCCGGAACCGCAGGCCATCGTTAAAATGGGAGACAAGAATGTCGCACGTGAGACGATGAAGAATGCGGGTGTTCCGATTGTTCCGGGGACCGACGGATTGATTGAAGACATTGACGAAGCGATTCGCATCGCCGAAGAAGCAGGCTATCCTGTTATTATCAAAGCGACGGCGGGCGGCGGCGGGAAAGGCATGCGCGTAGCCCGTTCCAAAGAAGAGTTGGTTTCGTCCGTGCGCCAAGCGCAGCAGGAAGCGAAGAACGCGTTCGGCAACCCGGGCGTATATCTGGAGAAATATCTAGAAGACACGCGTCATATCGAGATTCAAGTCATCGCGGACAAGCACGGTAACGTCTGTCACCTGGGCGAGCGCGATTGCTCAATTCAGCGCCGTCATCAAAAGCTGGTGGAAGAAGCGCCGTCGCCGGCATTGGATGAAGAGACGCGCCAACAGATGGGCAGCGCGGCCGTAGCCGCAGCCAAAGCCGTAAATTATCATGGCGCCGGCACGGTGGAATTTCTGCTTGATAAAGATGGTCGTTTCTACTTTATGGAGATGAACACTCGTATTCAGGTTGAGCATCCGGTCACAGAGTTGATTACCGGTATCGATCTCATCAAAGAACAGATTATGGTGGCGGCGGGTTATCCGTTATCCTTTAAACAGGAAGATGTCCAAATCGATGGCTGGGCCATCGAATGCCGTATTAATGCAGAGAACCCGGCCAAGAAATTCATGCCGTCCCCGGGTACAATCCAATTCTACCTGCCTCCGGGCGGATTCGGTGTCCGTGTCGATAGCGCAGTGTATCAAGGCTATCAGATTACGCCATTCTACGATTCAATGGTAGCCAAGATTATTGTTTGGGGTAAAGACCGGAACGAAGCGATTCAACGTATGAAGCGGGCGCTGTCCGAAATGGTCATCGAAGGTGTACATACGACGATCCCGTTCCATCTGAAGCTGCTTGAACATGAAATGTTTGTAGAAGGCAATTTCAATACGAAGTTCTTAGAGATGTACGACTTGAAAATTGAAGAATAATTTCTAAAAATGACACCTTCTTCAAAGGCGCAAATTGTATTCTTTTCCTTTCCTTTGCTATAATAGGCAAAGAAGCGCACTTTGGAGGAGGTGTTTTATATTGGATAATGGAATTGAGTTCTCGCAAGTGGAATTAGGTAAAATTGAAATCGCTCCCGAAGTCATTGAAGTTATCGCCCACATGGCGAGCGCGGAAGTGCCTGGCGTGGCAGGCTTAAGCAGCGGGATTGTCAGCGGTTTCGTTGAGCGTCTCGGACGCAAGAATAGTCACGGCGTTCGGGTAGAAATTAAGGAAAGAGAAGCAACCATCGATCTTTATATTATAGTAGAATATGGACAGCAAATTCCTGACGTAGCATATAAGGTACAGGAGAATGTGCGGGAATCTATTCAGAATATGACAGGTCTTGCGGTTACGCAGGTCAATGTACATATCGTCGATGTTTTGCTGAAACAGGAAAAAGAAAAGAAGGTACCTGGCACTGAAGAGATTCACCGAGTTCGATAGGCGGAACGCATAATTTGACGTTTCGCCGGTAGGAGGGCGTCCGTGAATTTATTTGACCGTTTTATTCTAACATTATACAGTCTGGCGTTGGTGGTTATCTCGCTGTTTGTTATGGCGACCAGCCTGAATTTAATTTCGTCCACATACATTACGGATGCGATTGAAGAAATTTATGCCTCATCGCAGGTGGGACTTGTCTATTTCGCTGCAGCGGCCATCTTCTTTCTTATCAGCCTGAAATTTCTGTTTACCAGCGTGCGCGGTGGCGGGGAGCGCACCCATGCGAAGGCGTCGGTTCATAGTCCGACCGAATACGGGGATGTACGGATTACGCTGGATACGATTGAGAGTATTGCCGTCAATTCAGCACGCCGCATCCGGGGCATTCGCGATCTGAAAGCGCGGGTCCGTGCGGAAGAAAATAAAACGTCCATTCACGTCAAGGTGACAGTGGACGGGGAAACGCCGATTCCTGGCCTGGCAGAGCAGGTACAGCAGATAATCAAAGAGCGTGTGGAAACGATTGCCGGACTTATGATTTCCGAAGTGACAGTACTTGTGTCCGAGGTAGCGCAGCCTGGCACCGGAGCGCGCGTCCGGCGGGTAGAATAGAGGGATGGCCATGTTCTGGCAGTTTATTCTGGAAAACCGGGGAAAAGCGTTTGGTCTTGCGGCGGGATTTATTTTTGGCTTTCTCTTTCTGTGGGTCGGTTTTTTCAAAACGATCGTATTTGCCGTATTCGTAGCGACCGGTTTTTATATCGGCCGCAAATTTGATAATGAAGAGGATGTAAGCGAAGTGCTGGACCGCATTCTTCCCGGTAAGTTTACAAAACGGTAGAAAGGGTGGCAGGTCCTAAAAAAAGCGTCAAATCTCGAATCCGGAGGTTTGGCGCTTTTTGCGGTAAAATGGTGCGCGCAAAGTATTTCCAAGGGAGTTAGGATTTGATAAACTCAAAGAATGGTTATTTTTTGCGCAGGTAAAGCTAGTAAATATGGAATAAATAAAAGGTGGTAACACATGAACCGACATCAATCCCGCGAAAAAGCGATACAAGTATTGTTTTCAATCGATATGACACAAGCCGAGCCGAAAGACGTGCTTGCCAATTTGCTCGAAGAAGAGGATGAGCAGCCGGCAGCAGAAGCGCAGAACACCGAGTTCTTAAATGAGCTGGTGGAAGGCACGGTAAAGCACCAGGCGGATATCGACCGGACGATTAGCCGGTATTTGCGCGGATGGACCATGGGACGCCTTGCAAATGTAGATCGCGCCATTCTACGCCTCGCTGGATATGAGATGATGTATCGTGATGACATTCCGGTAAAGGTTACATTGAATGAAGCGATTGAGCTGGCTAAAGTTTATGGAACGGACGATTCACCGAAATTCATCAATGGCGTACTGTCGAGTTTGGTGAAAGACCTGGAAAAAAACGAGCAAAAAGGGCTGTAGACGATGGATGTAGTGCTTGGCATTGATACGAGCAATTACCGGACATCGCTCTGCCTAATCGACATGGACGGCCAAATTGTTGCCGAAGAGAAAGAGCTTTTATCCGTAGAAGCCGGAGAGCGGGGACTGCAGCAGTCCACCGCCCTCTTTCAGCATGTGAAGCGTCTTCCGGAGCTGGCTAGAAGGATGTCAGGAGAAGGCCGGTACATCAAGGCGATTGCGGTGAGCTGTTCGCCGCGTCCGGTAGAAGGCAGTTATATGCCCGTATTTCTGGCGGGACAGATGGCGGCGGAGATGATGGCGCACTTTTTCCACGTGCCGATTTACTATACGTCTCACCAGGAAGGGCACATTGCAGCGGGAGAGTACACGCTGCCTACGCCGCTTGCAGTGGAGAAGTTTCTCGCCGTGCATCTGTCCGGCGGCACCAGCGAGGTGCTTGATTGCACGAAACAGGCAGGCGGATACCGAATCGAATGCATCGGCGGTACAAAGGATTTGCATGCGGGACAGCTCATTGACCGGGTGGGTGTGGCGCTTGGACTCCCGTTTCCTGCAGGTCCGTATCTGGAAGAACTGGCGAAGCAGGCAGGAGCAGATGACTTTGCCGTGCCTTCCTCTGTAACCCAGTATACATTCAGTTTTTCCGGTCCTGAAACGGCGCTGATGCGCGCAATCGAGCAGAATGTACCGGCACCGCAGGTTGCGCGGGCGGCGGAAAAGTGCGTAGCAGCCACGCTGGAGAAGGTGCTGCGCACGGCAGTCGAAGACGGCTACCCCAAGGATATTCTTATCGTGGGCGGCGTATCGGCCAATGCCTATATTCGGAACAGGCTATTGAAGCGACTAACGCACCGGGCGGTAGGCGCACGTCTATATTTTGCTGATCCGGCCTATGCGGGAGATAATGCGTTCGGTGTGGCGCGAATTGGATTGCTCAAACACTTTTTTAATAACAAAGGCGAACATTTTATTTGATTTACCAAATATATTTCGTAATTTATCTTTGCAATCTCCCGTCCGATTCGCTACACTGAAAAGGAAGATGAAAGCTTGAACTTTCTCGATATTTCACCTGGACGGGAGGAATTAAATTATGTCAGCACATATTATTGTCGGCGCAGAAGTGGCGGCCGAAATTCGGGCCGCGCTGAAAGAGGAAGTGGCACAACTGAAAGAACAGGGAATTCACCCGGGGCTTGCGGTTATTCTCATTGGGGATGATCCGGCTTCCCATTCGTATGTAAAGGGGAAGGAAAAAGCGTGCCATGAAATCGGCATTTACTCTGAGGTCATTCGGCGCGACGCTTCCATCACGCAGGAAGAGTTGCTGGCTATGGTAGAAGAATACAACCAAAACCCGAACATTCATGGGATTCTGGTCCAACTTCCGCTTCCGAAACATATCTCGGAGAAAGCAGTGATCGATGCGATTAGCCCGGAAAAGGATGTGGACGGTTTTACACCGATTAATGTAGGCAACATGCTGATTGGAAGCGATTGCTATCTTCCCTGCACGCCACATGGCATCATTGAACTCATCAAGCGCTCCGGTCAATCGATCGAAGGCAAGCATGCGGTTGTAATCGGACGCAGCAATATTGTAGGAAAGCCTGTTGCTATGTTATTATTGCAGGAAAATGCGACCGTAACGATTGCCCACTCCCGGACGAAAGATCTTGCATCCATTACGCGCCAGGCCGATATTCTGGTGGTAGCCGTGGGCCGTGCAGAGATGATCAGAGCCGAGCATGTGAAGAGTGGTGCGGTCGTTATCGATGTCGGCGTAAACCGCAACGCGGAAGGCAAGCTGGTCGGTGATGTTCATTTTGATTCCGTAAAAGAGGTAGCGAGCTATTTGACTCCGGTACCGCGCGGCGTAGGGCCGATGACGATTACCATGCTGATGAAGAATACGGTGGAGGCGGCGAAGAAATTATCGCGTGTCGCACAAAAGCAGTAGAACGCAGGAAGGAAGAGAGTTGTGCAGGATACCCGGCAAATTTTTTCGGTAAAAGACCTTACGCGCTATATTAAAGATACATTTGATTTTGACGAGTTGCTACAGAATGTGTGGGTGCGGGGCGAGTTGTCCAACTTCGTGCATCACTCCCGCGGGCATATGTATTTTACCGTCAAGGATGAAGAGTCCAAAATCAAAGGTGTAATGTTTGCCGGGTATAACCGGTATCTCAAATTTATCCCCAAAAACGGAACCCGGGTACTTATCCGCGGTTCTGTTTCTGTGTATGAGCGAGACGGTCAGTATCAGCTGTATGCAAAAGAGATGCAGCCGGATGGTATTGGTAGCCTTTATATGGCGTTCGAGCAATTAAAAGAAAAGCTGGAGAGCGAAGGACTGTTCGACGAGCGGCATAAAAAGCCGATTCCGCTCTACCCGTCCAGAGTGGGCGTTATTACTTCGCCTACCGGTGCGGCGGTGCGGGATATCATTACGACGATCCGCCGCCGTTATCCGGCGGCAAATGTGTTGTTATATCCGGTGGCGGTGCAGGGGGAGCATGCCGCACCGTCGATTTGCCGCGCGATTGAGGAGATGAACAGGCGGCAGGATGTCGATGTGCTGATTGTAGGGCGGGGCGGTGGCTCGATTGAAGAGTTGTGGGCATTTAACGAAGAAGCGGTGGCCCGCAGTATTTTCCGCTCACAAATTCCCGTCATTTCGGCGGTAGGGCATGAAACGGATTTTACGATTGCCGATTTTGTAGCGGATATGCGTGCTGCCACCCCGACGGCTGCGGCAGAAATCGCCGTACCGCACATGCAGGTGCTGCGCCGTCGGATTGAGGAGTTGACCGGACGCCTGGGAACCTCGCTGCGATATCAGGTAAAGCGGCTTCGAGAACGGTTCACGCGTATACAGCGTTCTTATGTACTGCGCCAGCCGGAACGGTATGTGATGCAGTATGAGCAGGAATTAGACCGCCTGCAGCAACGGCTTGGGCGTGCCGCCAGGCAGTATCGTATACAGAAACAGGCTCAGTGGAAAGAAATGCACCGGCATTTACTGCAATACAGCCCTGCGGTAACGACGAGGCTTGAGCGGGAACGTTTGGACGACCGGCAGAAGCGTCTTATACGGGCAATGCAGATGCTGATAAGAGAGAAGGATCAACAGCTAAACCGCCAGTTGGATAAACTGGATGCGCTCAGCCCGCTGAAAGTCATGCGACGGGGGTACTCGCTTGTATTTCAGGAAGCAGAGGGAGCGGAGCGGCTGGTAACGTCAGTAGAGCAGACGTCCGTGGGCGAACAGGTTGCAGTCCGATTGGTTGACGGGACGCTCACATGTCGGGTAGAGGAGATGAAAAAGGGGGAGAACCATGGCTAAGAAAAAAGCCGAAGTGCCATTTGAAGAAGCGATGAAACAATTGGAAGAAGTAGTGCAGCAGCTCGAAGCGGGAGATGTGCCGCTGGAAAAGGCAATTGCTCTGTTCCAGGAAGGCATGGAGCTATCTAAGTTGTGCAGTCGGAAGTTGAACGATGTCGAGCAAAAAATTGAAATGCTGCTGGATCAGGAAGGCGAGCAGGTTACCGTCCCTTTTCAGTTGGAGGGGGATGACGAGTGAGCAGTGTACAGTTAAAAGACTATATTCAAGAAAAAGCGGACCTGATTGCTGAGCGGCTGGCAAGGTATATGGATACGGACGGGATTCCGGAAACGCTCCGCCAGGCGATGAGGTATTCGCTCCTCGCCGGGGGAAAGAGGCTGCGCCCTGTTTTAGTGCTGGCGACACTTGAAGCGTTCGGTAACCCGATCGCAACAGGCGTCCCCGTGGGTTGCGCGGTAGAGATGATCCATACCTATTCGCTTATTCACGATGATTTACCGGCCATGGATAACGACGACTTCCGTCGCGGAAAGCCGACAAATCACAAAGTATACGGAGAAGCAATGGCGATTCTGGCCGGAGATGCGCTGCTGACCCAAGCTTTCGAGACGGTGTGTGAAGCGGAAGCAGCCGGTGCGCCTGCCGTCAGCGTGCTGAAAATTGTGCGGGAGCTTGCATCCTACGCCGGTGCCCGAGGCATGGTCGGGGGCCAGTGTGCCGATATGGAAGGAGAAAATACACAGCTCACGCTAGCGCAGCTGAAGTATATCCACCAGCATAAAACGGCCGACCTACTCGTATTTTGCGTACGTGCGGGTGCGATTCTCGCCAATGCGGATGAACGGCAGCTTGCTCTGTTGACCCGTTACGCCAACAACATCGGCCTTGCATTCCAGATACAGGACGACATTTTGGATGTAACCGGCGACTTTGCTAAAATCGGCAAGCCGGTAGGCAGCGACGAGCAGCGGCATAAGTCTACGTATCCTTCCCTTATTGGCATGGAGGAGTCGCGTGAATTGCTTCACCAATTGGTGGCTGAGGCCAACCAGGCGCTCACAGAAGCCGAGCTTGTGAATGACAGCATCCTTCGTGCCCTCGCAGCATTCATTATTGAGCGCGATTACTAACTCAATATAATCTAAGATAAACACCTTTTCTGTGTCGAAGAAAAGGTGTTTATCTTTACATTGGTGTTTCTTGTTAGTTTATGATACCATGTTGTTGATTTACTCGTATGAATATAGGTATGATACATTCATGGAGAAATTAGAACGAAATGCTGAAAGTGAGGAGTTTTCTTTGTTATCTGATATTAACTCCCCTCAAGACTTGAAAAAATTAAACATAGCACAGCTCGATAAACTAGCAGAAGAAATTCGTGAGTTCCTCATTAAAAACCTTTCGGTAACGGGCGGACACCTGGCGCCGAATCTTGGTGTAGTGGAATTAACGCTTGCGCTTCATTATATTTTTAACAGTCCCAAGGACAAATTTATCTGGGATGTCGGACATCAAGCATACGTACATAAAATGCTGACCGGCCGGATGGATCGCTTCCATACGCTGCGTCAATATAAAGGGTTATGCGGATATCCGAAATGCAGCGAAAGCGAGCATGATGTATGGGAAACCGGACACAGCAGTACCTCTTTGTCTGCGGCAATGGGCATGGCAATCGCCCGCGACTTAAAGCGGGAACGTTACAAAGTGCTTGCTATCATCGGTGACGGTGCACTGACCGGAGGAATGGCGTTTGAAGCGCTGAACCACATGGGGCATGAAAAACGTGATGTGACCGTGATATTGAATGATAACGAAATGTCGATCGCACCCAATGTCGGGGCACTGCACAACTATCTTGGCAAGTTGCGCACGAACGACGGCTATAAACGTGTCAAGGAAGAAGTAGAGCATCTGCTCAAGAGAGTACCGGCCGTGGGAGGTACGATGGCCAAGCTGGCGGAGCGCTTGAAGGATGGGCTGAAGTACCTTATGGTATCCGGCATATTATTCGAAGAGCTGGGCTTTACGTATCTCGGACCTGTGGACGGCCATGACCTGCCGACGCTCATGGAAGCACTGCGCCAGGCCGCTTATACAAAGGGGCCTGTGCTTGTTCATGTGATTACGAAAAAAGGAAAAGGATACGCGCCTGCGGAAAGCGAGTCGCAAGTGTTCCATGGCGTGGGAACTTATAAGATCGAGAGCGGTGAAGTCCTGAAGAGCGAAGGGCCGCCGAGCTATACAAGCATTTTTGCCCGGACGATTGAAAAAGTTGCGGAAACTGATCCGCGTATCGTCGCCATTACGGCCGCGATGCCGAGCGGAACGGGCCTGGAGGGGTTCGCTAAAAAGTATCCGGAACGGTTCTTTGATGTCGGGATTGCCGAGCAGCATGCTACTACGATGGCAGCCGGTATCGCCACGCAGGGGCTAAAGCCCGTGTTCGCCGTCTACTCCACATTTCTGCAGCGCGGTTACGATCAGCTCGTGCATGATGTATGCCGTCAGAATCTAAATGTCACGTTCGCGATTGATCGCGCAGGCCTTGTCGGTGCAGACGGCGAAACGCATCAGGGGGTATTCGATATTGCCTATATGCGCAGCTTACCTAATATGACGATTATGATGCCGAAAGACGAAAACGAGCTGCAGCATATGCTGTATACGGCGCTTATGTATAACGATGGCCCGATTGCCGTCCGCTATCCGCGCGGTAACGGTGAAGGTGTCATACTGGATACGGAATTCAAACAGCTTCCGATCGGTAAATCTGAAATCTTGCGTCCGGGTGCGCACGTTGCGATTGTCGCATTCGGGAACATGGTCTCTACCGCCCAGAAAGCGGCGGACATGCTGGCAGGAGAGGGCATCAATCCAATGATAATTAATGCGCGCTTTGCCAAACCGCTTGATAAAGAGATGCTCTTTATGCTGGCACGGGACGGTTATACAGTGATTACGCTCGAAGAAGGTGCGGTGCAAGGCGGATTCGGAAGCGCCGTGTTAGAGTGCTATGCGCAGGCGGGCTATCATGACGTGATCGTTGAATTGATGGGGATTCCGGATTACTATGTCGAGCACGGCAGTGTGAAAGAACAGCGTGCTGAAGTGGGGTTGACTCCAGAGAATGTTGCGCAAAAAGTTCGTTCTCTATGGCCGGCGAGGAGGCAGCGGGCATAGACGATGAGCAAAAAAGAGAGAATTGATGTGCGCCTGGTGCAGGAAGGATATTTTCCGAGCCGGGAAAAAGCAAGGGCTGCCATTATGGCAGGCCTTGTCTTTGTCGGACAGGAACGCTGCGACAAGGCGGGAATGAAAGTAGAGACGAATAAGCCGATTACGGTAAAAGGACAGGTCCATCCGTATGTGAGCCGCGGCGGCTTAAAGCTTGAAAAAGCGATTCAAACGTTCGGGATTGATTTAACGGATGCGGTCGTCATGGATATCGGAGCCTCTACCGGCGGCTTTACGGATTGTGCCCTGCAGCACGGCGCCCGCCTCGTGTATGCAATCGATGTCGGCTATGGCCAACTGGATTGGTCGCTTAGACAGAATGACAGGGTTGTCGTTATGGAGAGGACCAATTTTCGTTACCTGAAAGCGGAAGAGTGGGAAGGCGATCCGATTCAGTTTGCCACGATCGACGTGTCCTTCATTTCGCTGCGATTGATACTGCCTGTGCTCAAAGAGTTCATGGAGCCGGGAGGAGGCGTGCTGGCGCTGGTGAAACCGCAGTTTGAAGCAGGCCGCGAACAGGTAGGCAAGCACGGCGTGGTACGCGACGCTGAAGTGCATAAAGAGGTGCTGCGCACGATGCTGCGTTTCAGTGAAGAACTGGGCTTTCGGGTGCAGGGACTGTCGTTTTCACCGATTACGGGAGGAGAAGGAAATATTGAGTTTTTGCTTCACCTGGAGTGGAACGGAGTGCCGAATGGGCAAGAGGTACAGGATTATGAGGCGGACATTGACCGAATTGTTCAGGAAGCGCACGCCACGTTTTAAAGAAATATGCAGAAGCAGGGATCTGACAGAGACTTCCTGCTTTTTTTGTATTTTTATGCATGAAACCAGGAAAGCATGTATAATAAGAGAGACAGGCAAGCATCACCCTAGCTAATCGAGGTGTTAGTTGTGACGGCGATAGGCATTGTAGCGAATAAACAAAAAACAAATGCATGGCCCGTGGCTGAAGAGTTGGTTCGTCTGCTCGAAGCGAAGCGCGCAGATGTATACATAGACCATGTAGTAGCGTCGCATATTGATCGAGAAGATTTGGCCCTGCCCATTGATAAGTTTCATGAAGTCGTGGACATTATTTTCGTGTTGGGAGGGGATGGGACGCTGATTGGCCTTGCGCGGGAAATCGCTCCGTATTCGATTCCGATTCTCGGCATCAATTTAGGGAATCTCGGTTTTCTTTCCGAATCGGAACCGGCTGATTTGCCGCATGCAGTGGACCGTATCTTAAGCGGGGATTATTGCGTAGAAGATCGGATGATGCTTCATACGGAAGTGATTCGTAACGGGCAGCGCGTTCATGAAGCGGTAGCGCTGAATGACGTCGGAATCGCCAAGGGAAGTTTCGGCCGGATGATTAAGTGCAGCGTTTATGTGGATGATTTATTTGCGGGTACATATAACGGTGACGGCCTTATTATTTCTACGCCTACCGGTTCAACCGCATATTCCTTGTCGGCGGGAGGCCCGATTGTCGTTCCGTATATTAATGCTATCCTGCTGACACCCGTAGCGCCCCATTCCTTGACGGCGCGTCCGCTCGTGCTGCCCGATGACGAAGAAATTCATGTCAAAGTATACGCTACGCACAATGATTTGGGTTTAACAATTGATGGCCAGCTGGGTTACCCATTGGAGATTGACGACGAAATTGTTATCCGGCGTTCACCTTATATTACATCGCTCATCAAGTGGAAGGAACGCAGCTTTTTCGAAGTGGTGCGTAAAAAGCTACAGGGAGAGAGTGAATAGATGGAAGAAAATGAAAGCGTTTCTGGAGGAAAGAACATGAATAAAGGACAGCGACATATCAAAATTCGGGAGATCATTGCCCGCAATGACGTAGAAACTCAGGACGAGCTGGTGGATTTGCTGCGTGAAGCGGGCTTTAACGTAACGCAGGCAACCGTTTCACGGGACATTAAAGAGCTGCACCTTGTTAAAGTTCCGACTAATGACGGACGGTATAAGTATTCCTTGCCTGCCGATCAGCGCTTCAATCCCCAGCATAAGCTGAAGCGGACGCTGATTGACAGCTTCGTAAGCATTGATCGTGCGGATAATTTGCTGGTGATGAAGACAATGCCTGGGAATGCGCATGCGATCGGAGCATTGATTGACAATCTGGAATGGCCTGAGATTTTAGGAACCATTTGTGGTGACGATACGATCCTGATCATTTGCCGCAGTCAAGACTACGCCGCCGAGATGTCGCAGCGGTTTATCGACATGTTATAAGCAGATACGGGGGACTTACTATGTTGCTCGAGTTAACGATTCGCAATTTTGCCGTGATTAAAGAGGTCTCCGTTTCGTTTGGACGGGGCCTTACCATTTTAACGGGAGAAACCGGTGCAGGAAAATCGATTCTTATCGATGCAATCAGTCTGCTGCTTGGCGGGCGCGGATCTGCGGATTATGTACGGTACGGATGCAAAAAGGCGGAAATCGAAGGGCTGTTCGAATTCGAAGCGGGAGCACCTGCACTGTCCATGCTCGAAGAGATGGGTATCGAAGTAGAGGAAAACACCGTTATCATCCGCCGGGAACTGGCGAGCACGGGCAAAACCGTCTGCCGGATTAACGGGCAGATGGTAACGCTGGGGATGCTGAGAGAAGTGGCACCGTGGTTGATTAACATTCACGGACAGCATGAGCACCAATCGCTTATGCAGGGAGACAGGCATATGGAATGGTTGGATTCGTTCGGCGATGAAAAGGTGGCGCCTGCTTTCCGTGAATTTTCTAAGCTGTATGCGAAGTACAGACAGATTGCTTCGGAGTTGGAATATATATCGACCAATGAGCGGGAAATGGTGCAGCGTATGGATATGCTTAAGTTTCAGCTGCAGGAAATTGTCGAGGCCGACTTAAAACCATTGGAAGACGAAGAGTTAATAAAGGAACGAAAACGGCTGTCAGGCGGTGAGAAACTGGTACACAGTCTGGAAGATGCCTATCGTTCGTTGGTCGGTGATCAGCGAGGCATTGATTGGGTTAGTAACGCGGTGAGTCATCTGGAGACTGTACTTGAATATGACGAGGAACTGAAAGAAACACACCAGATGGTGGAAAGCGCGTTTTACCAATTGGAAGAAGCGGCCCGTCTGGTACGTGCCTATCGCGATACGATCGAGTTCGATCCGGAACGACTTATGCAGATTGAAAGCCGCCTGGATGAAATTAACCGCCTGAAGCGTAAGTATGGGCTTTCCGTTGATGAAATTCTTGAATACGCGGCATCCATTGAGGATGAACTTGACAGCATGGAGAACAGGGAGTCGCGTATCGCAGAACTTCAGAAGAGGCTGCGGGAGGTGGCGCTTGATCTGGCGGTGGATGCCGCGGAACTGTCGCAAATCCGCAAGCAAATCGCCGTTGCATTGGCCGCAGCCATCGAACAGGAACTGAAAGAGCTGAACATGGGACGCGCCCGATTTGAAATCGCGGTCCATCAACAGGAAGATGAGCGAGGCTTAGAAGTGAACGGAACGAAGCTGCGTGTAACGGCCAAGGGGATTGATACGGTCGAATTCCTTATTGCGCCCAATCCGGGTGAGCCGTTACGTCCGGTCAGTAAGATTGCGTCCGGCGGAGAGTTGTCGCGGATTATGCTGGCGATGAAGACCATTCTGGCTGATGCGGAAAATATTGATACGATGATTTTCGATGAAGTGGATACAGGTGTTAGCGGCCGGGCCGCTCAGGCGATCGCAGAGAAGCTGGTGCGCGTCTCCCGTAGGCGCCAGGTATTATCGATTACGCACCTGCCGCAAGTCGCAAGCATGGCCGATACACACCTAAGAATCGAAAAGCACATGAACGATAACGAGACGGAGACGAAGGTCACCGCGCTCTCATACGAGGAAAGGGTTGTTGAGCTGGCCCGTATGCTTGGCGGGGCCCAGGTGACAGAGACCACGAAAAACAACGCCAGGGAGATGCTCGCCCAGGCAGAAGAGCTGAAGGCCAGGAAGTAAGGATAAACAGGAAGAGATTGTTTCGGTTTAAGGGTTATAAATGTAAGCCACTCCGGCAACATTATTATTACAGATACATGGAGGTGTAGGTAGGGAACGTGTAGGAGCGTGATGACCCGTTGAACACCCGAAACAAAAAGAAAACGATCATTGGCTGTATTGTAATTGTACTCGCTCTTCTCACTTTCTCTTCGCCCCCTTTTCAACAATTTGCTTCTTTTCCAGAAAAAATCCGCATGTTCCAGGGCTCGCTCGCTCAACTTTCCCTTACCATGCCTGTGACGGGAACCATCGCGTCCACGGACCCTGACATTGTGCATGTCAGCGCGGACAAGGCATCCAGACAGGTGGATTTGCGCAAGCCGCTTACCATCCAGCCCGGTAAGCCCGGCGGAGCGAAGCTAACGCTGAAACTTGGAAACATTCCGGTTAAGACGGTAGATGTAGAAGTACTGCCGGAGCTGAAAGTCATACCCGGTGGACAATCCATCGGTGTCCAACTGCATACGGTGGGGGTGCTTGTCGTCGGACATCATCTTGTTGAAAGCCAGGGCAAGAAATACTCGCCCGGCGAAACCGCCGACATTAAAGTAGGAGACATGATTACCGGTATTGATGGCGTCGACATCCGCAGTATGGATGAAGTGGGAAAGATAGTGGACCAGGCGGGAAAGCAAGGAAAAGCAGTAAAGCTTACGATTCTGCGCGATAAGCAAAAACATATCGTCGATCTTAAACCTGCTCTTGACGATAAAGACAAAAAATACCGGATGGGACTTTATATTCGGGATTCAGCCGCAGGCGTCGGTACGCTGACGTTTTATGACCCGAAAAGCGAGAGATATGGAGCGCTTGGTCATGTTATTTCCGATATAGATACCGGCAAGCCGATTGCGGTCGGCGAAGGCCATGTCGTGCAGTCGAGTGTTACATCAATTGAGCCGGGAAAAAGCGGTGCACCAGGTGAGAAATACGCCACGCTCCGCAATGAACGCGTTAAACTGGGCACGATTGAAAAGAACACGCCGTTTGGAATCTTTGGAAAGATGAACAAACTGCCGGAGCAGGCGGTGGAAACAAAGCCGATTCCCATCGCTTTAGGTGAGCAGGTCAAACCCGGTCCGGCTGAGATTTATACGGTAGTAGACGATCAAAAAGTGGAGAAGTTCAAGATTGAAATTGTCAATGTGGTTCCGCAGAAATATCCGGCGACTAAAGGGCTGATTCTTAAGGTCACCGACCCGGTATTGCTGAAAAAAACCGGGGGAATCGTTCAGGGAATGAGCGGGAGTCCGATTGTTCAGGACGGCAAGCTGGTAGGTGCGGTAACCCACGTATTCGTTAACGACCCGACCAGCGGATACGGCACGTATATTGAGTGGATGCTGCAGGATGCGGGCATTGACATTCATAAGCAAACAGACAAAAAACGCAGGGCAAGCTAACCCCCTGCGTTTTTTTGTCATTTTATCGGTCTGTTTCGTCGAAATGGCGAGAGATTGGTCGAAAAGTAATCGCGCATATTTTGCAGGAGATGATACGGTAACGTCGAATTACAAAACGTGGACGTATCCATACCTGATACTTACACTTAACAGGTAATTTCACCTATATATGGAGTAAGAGGATTTACTTTCGTATAACACGAAAATATAATATAAGCAGTAGCGCAAAAGGGGCGAGACCATTTTGAAAAATATTCGAGTTATTCTTGCGGATGATAATCGGGAATTTACGGAATTGCTTGAGGAGTATCTAAACGATCAGAATGACATTGAAGTGGTGGGTGTCGCATTTAACGGAAATGACGTGTTGAACCTGTTGAGCCATACGCTGCCGGATGTATTGATTCTTGACATTGTAATGCCGCATTTGGATGGGTTGGCAGTACTCGAGCAGATTCGCGGTATGAAACTGCCGGTTATGCCTAAGATTATTATGCTAACAGCGTTCGGACAGGAAGAGATCACGAAGAAGGCTGTAGAGCTTGGTGCATCCTATTACATTTTGAAACCATTTGACATGGAAGTTCTGGCGAACCGTCTGCGTCAGGTCGCGGGGTTAGCTCCAACCGTTCATCATAACCTGCGTCCGCCTTCCCTGCCCCCGAAAGGCAAGAATCTGGATCAAAACATTACGAACATTATTCATGAGATTGGTGTGCCTGCACACATTAAAGGGTATCTGTATCTGCGCGAGGCCATTACGATGGTATATAACGACATGGAGCTCCTTGGCTCCATTACAAAGATTCTCTATCCGGAAATCGCCAAGAAGTTCAATACGACGGCCAGTCGGGTCGAGCGGGCGATTCGGCATGCGATTGAAGTGGCTTGGAGTCGGGGAAATATGGACTCTATCGGCAAGCTATTCGGTTATACGGTCAGCAACAGCAAAGCCAAGCCGACCAATTCGGAATTCATCGCCATGGTGGCGGACAGGCTGCGGATTGAGCATCATGTAAGTTAATTCTGATACAAACGTGTATGAACGTCTCTTATTCCTTGGCTGTACCTGAAGTCTGGCGAATAAGGGGCGTTTGTTTTTATGTTCTTCGATACGCAGAAAAAAACGGGGAGAGAGTGTTTCCTGAATGGTGTAGTTGCAAGCGGCAGGAAACACGCTCTTCCCCGCATTGAAATCGCTTGGAGAACATGATATTTTTATATTGTTGTTTTAAAGAATTGGAAAGCATAGAGGGGTGAATAGCAATGCGTATGCGAAAAGCGTATATGGTCATTTCCATTATCATCGCCATTTCCCTCGTATTATCCATGGTATTGCCGTTCCTGCAGTAGGATGGGGCCTTCCCTTCAATAGGAACGGAAAACCCGTTGATGCAGGTTCAGCTTGGCGTCAAGCTGCTGGCTAATCTCCACCACATCGGGGTGGGAGAAGTTTTTCTTTTCTCTGGCGAGTTTATACATATTTTCACGCAGCAGGGCAATTTCCTTCTGCAGTGCTTCTAATTGGCTGGTCAGCTTTGAGTCGTTGTGCTCTATACACATGGGTACTATTCTCTGCCCCTCCTTCGCCATGGTAACATTTTAAGAAGATTGAATCACTACTATCTGCTTACCATATATAGGGCTGAATAAAACAAAATATATAACATATTTCTTATTAATTTTTAGTGTATTGTTTTTTGCAATGAATTATGCCGTGATACATAAATTTTTCCTCGTTATAAAGCATGGTGAAGTCTTCATTATATATTTGCAGGCTCAATATAAATCATTGTAACAGTAGGAGGAAATAAGCCGATGGATATACTGAAAGGTAAAAATATTCTGATTATGGGTGTGGCTAATAAGCGAAGCATTGCCTGGGGAATTGCGCAATCGCTCCGTGAAGCTGGTGCCAATCTGATATTCACCTATCAAGGAGAACGGTTGAAATCCGGCGTGGAGGAACTGGCTTCTTCACTTGGCCAAGAACGCACGATTCTTGTCCCGTGCGATGTAACCAACGATGAAGATATCAAGCAAGCGTTTACTGTAATTAAGCAGGAAGTAGGCGTACTCCATGGTGTGGCACACTGCATCGCGTATGCAAAGTCGGAAGACTTAGAAGATGAGTTTGTTTCCACATCACGTGATGGCTTTGCGCTTGCGCACGATATTAGTGCATATTCGCTGGTTGCAGTCACCAATGTAGCCCGCAAATTAATGACAGAAGGCGGCAGCATTGTAACACTAACATATCTCGGAGGAGAACGCGTGATTCCGAATTATAATGTCATGGGCGTGGCAAAAGCCGCTCTGGAAATGAGCGTGCGTTATCTTGCATCCGATCTTGGACAGAATAACATTCGAGTCAACGCAATCTCTGCCGGTCCAATTCGTACGCTTGCAGCCAAAGGCATCCGAAATTTCAACGATTTAACAAAAGGCGTACCTGAGAAAGCGCCGCTTCGCCGGATGGTCGACCAACGGGAAGTAGGGGATGCGGCGCTCTTCTTGTTTAGTCATCTGTCGCGCGGCATTACCGGTGAAGTGATTCACGTGGATGCCGGATATAATATAATGGGGTAGTAAGCCTCATAATACGTAGCAGGCGTACTGTAGAGATTGAACAAAGGTTGTAGAACGAGGTAAGAAGACGGGATGCTCCGGCATACCGTCTTTTCACGTTCGATTCCAATACAAACAGGGGTGACAGTAATGGAAAAAGCAGATCTTCATTCACATACAACAGCGTCGGACGGCACGTTTACCGTCCGGCAGTTAATCGAGCGGGCCAAAGCAAAAGGACTGGCCGCACTTGGAATTACAGACCACGATACGGTAGCGGCGCTGGCAGAAGCGCTTGAAGAAGGAAAGCGCCAGCATATCGAAATCGTGCCGGGCGTGGAGATTAGTTCGGTGCACGAAGGCAAAGATGTACATGTGCTCGGATATTATATTGACATTCAGGATCAGGTGTTTCTTGAGCGGTTGGAAGAGTTGCGTGAAGTACGCGGCCGACGGAACAAAATGATAATTGCCAGATTGAACGAGCTCGGTATTGACATTACCTTAGAAGAAGTGGAAGAAAGAAAAAAAGAAAAAGCCGGCAATATCGGCCGACCGCATATGGCGGAATTGCTCATGGAAAAAGGCGTCGTCTCCTCCATGAAAGAGGCATTCGATAAATATCTGGGATCTACGGGAGCAGCCTACGTAAATCCGCCGCGCATTTCACCCCAGGAAGCAATTGATATCATTCAGGCGGCAGGCGGTGTGGCTGTGCTGGCCCATCCTGGATTATACAAAAATCCTAAATTGGTGAAAAGCTTAATTGAACACGGCTTGCAGGGCATCGAAGTGTATCATCCTGACAATGACGAAGATGACATGCGGCTGTACGGTGCACTAGCAGATGAGCATAACCTGGTAAAAACAGCGGGTTCAGATTTCCACGGCACGCGGAATGATGAAATTTTTCACGCCGACCTGGGCGCCCGCACGATCACAATGGACACGGTGTGCCGCCTTCGCGAACTGAGTAAGAAAGCATAATCCTTCTTGAACTATAAGAGAGAGACGGAAAAGGGAAGGAGTGAGCATAATGATGAAGCCTTTTCTTTTCAACCCAGCGAAAACAAGCGAATCATTAGCTCCTCCCTTTTCCTCTCTTATATTGTTTTTATCATGGCTATGTGCTCGATGTTGGCGTCTATGAATGTGTCGCCGTGCGGTTTGTAGCCGAGCCGTTCGTAAAAAGGCTGGGCCTGTAGTTGTGCATTCAGCTTTAGTGTGCCATAGCCGTTCTCTTTCGCTTCGGCTTCCAGCTTCTCCATCAGCAGACGTCCCAGGCCGTGGCCTCGGCACGAAGACAGTACGGCTACTCGTTCGATTTTTCCTATACCGGGTTTGTATTCACGCAGCCGACCGGCGCCTACCGCTTCTCCCTGTTCATTGGTGGCAAGTATGTGGATCGTAGAGGCATCTAAAGAGTCATGCTCGTCCACTTCCAGCTCTTCCGGCACGTTTTGTTCCTCAATAAAGACGCGGCGCCGGACGTTAAGCGCCCCCTCTTTCTCCGCTTCATTATGTACTCGTTTTACTTTATAGATAGGCATGTGTTTCAACTCCTGTTTCCATGGTTGATTTTTGTAGGATGTCCCCCGGTATATTTCTCATGGTACGGGTAAAACTTATAGCTAATCAAAGCATAAGGAGGGACTTAATGTGGCTATTTTTTATATTGTTATTCTATCTTTGCTTTCTCTTCTCCTGCTCTTTGGGGCAAGTTATCTGGTGGCAGTGATTTTAAACCGATTCAGCTCGGGTACGGAATGGAGTCCGAATCAGGAGTTGGCTCCAGCCGGAAAAGAGCCGGAATATGACCCCGAAGATCGGCCGTAGGGCCGATTTTTTTAATGTATAGGAAAGTATATTTCACTTTATCACTGTAAAGCGAAATATACTTTCCTTCCATTCGTAAACAAGGAAAAACTCGCGAGGCGTGTGCCGACCGTTGCTTTTTCCGTGTGGAGCGTGTGGCCTGAAGGGAGGGAAAGACCGGCAATTGTCTCCCTCTTCGAGGTACCCGGATGTTTTGCCGGTCCGACCGAAGGGCCACAAAGCGGCCGCTTGTCTTCTGTGTGGAAAAAGGACGAGCGGCAATGCCCGCGAGTTTTTTTTAACAATAAATGTTCACAAATCATATACATAATTATAGTTCATTTCTTCGGTGCTGTTGCACCGGATGATAATTTTACCATTATTGGAGATGAGTTGTGATATGATGAACTATATCTGATTCTTTTGTAGTGTTATCGGTTGGGGAAGGAGATAGTAAAGATGAAAAGACAAGTACACAGCAGAGAAGTAAAAAATGCAGCACTGCAGCGTCTTGCCGATAGGGGAGTCACCATCGAAGATATTGCGGATGTGGTATATTTGATGCAGGCGCCTTATAATGTAGGGCTAAAAATGTCCTCTTGCATTGAAAGCGTTCACGCCGTATTAGAAAAAAGGGAGATTCAACATGCGATTCTTGTCGGCACGGAGCTCGACATTCTTGCTGAGAAAGGAATGCTGACAGAGCCGTTGCAATCGATTATTGAGAGCGATGAAGGGTTATTCGGATGCGATGAAACGCTTGCACTTGGTTCCGTATTTGGTTATGGAAGCATTGCGGTAACGACATTTGGCCATCTGGATAAGCAGAAAATCGGTATTATTAAGCGTTTAGATACAAAGCGCGGCAACGGAATTCACACATTTCTCGACGATTTGGTGGCCAGTATTGCGGCGTCCGCATCCAGCCGGATGGCGCATCGTCTGCGCGATGAGGAAGAAGCGGAGCGCGATCGGCAAATGAGCGCCCAACAGAACAGTGAACAGGCAGGATAAGCCCCTGCTTTCTATTTAAAGAGATACTATGTGAAACTACACGTAACAAGTTCCGGAACATTCCGGAGCTTGTTTTTTTGTGCCGAAGAAATTTTTCGGGCGCCGCTTATATTGACCGACCAAGCCCACGGTGCATATAAGGGAAAAGTGGATCGGTTATCCAGCTAAACGCCAATTTGAATCCCGGCAATTTTCCAAATCGCAGAAAGCCATCAGTGAAGGGAAAAACAGAATTGATTGGAACGACTATTCTGTATATTTCGTGATTGGTGGGTCCGTCCTTCTGCTGTTCATTCTTCTGCTGGTTTTACTAGTAATGAGAAGGAGAAGCGAGAAAGCGGACAAATGAAGACATCGCAGAACCTCAGCGTAAAAGTAAGGAGGAGATATAAAAAACAATGATGGAGGAAAAACAAATTGTCCTGCAGCGCGTATAAGTAATAGTAGGCGAAGAATCGGAAAAGAGGTAGACGAATGAAGCGGAAAGTACTAATCCTGCTTACATCCCTGTTACTTTCCGGGGTAGCCATGGCATCCGGCGATGTCTACCGCGGAAAATACCCCGTAGCATCTGTCGAATTCAACGGCAATCCGCTGCAGGATATCAAGCCTCCTCCTCTTGTCATGGATGGTGCCACTGTTGTCCCGTTGCGTGCGATGGCAGAACGTCTGGGAGCATTTGTTGTCCGGGATGAAGAGACTGGAAAAACGAAGGTTACGAAGCCTAATATCAATATGATTGTCGCGGCTGCGGTTGAAGAGACGAACAAGAATAATTATCAGATCGTTTCTCCTTTTATGGTTGTGGATAAAGGCAGCAAAGTTTCGTTTGATGTTTTTGTTGATGTGGATAATGCTCCGAAAGCCGACTCCCTCGTGTTTAAAATTGTGATCCGCAACCCTTTTGGTACCGAAGAGTATGTAAGCTATCCTCAAAGTTATTCCACCGCTCGAAATGGCACAGCTTTTCTATACACGCATAATGTGAAGGGAATGCAGTTTAAAGAGGCGGGCGATTACAAAGTCCAGATGATTATGAAACAGGGAAGTGGCGGGGACTATCAAGTTGTGGGAGAGAACGCCATTCATTCCCGGTAGCACCTTTGCCATCCTCTATTCATATTCCTGCAAAAAGATGATATAATGGGGATATACTACAGGGTGTCGGTAGAAACCGCATACATTTTATTAAAGAAAGGAACGAGAGCAGCGGATGAAAGCAAAGCCTAAGAGGCGTACCTCGAAGACTGACGTAGAGGGACCGAATATACGTGTCGCATGGAATGATACACAGTCGCTCACAGCGTCCTGGGAGATTGATAATCATCACAAGGAGGCTATCGAGCAGCGGTTTGCAATTCCGGTTTCAGAATTGCCGTTTGTAATCCGGTTGTATGATGTAACAGACCGGATGATTAAGAATGATGGCCTTGATACGTATGTCGACTTTGACATCAATTTTCAGGCAGCAAATTGGCTTTTGTATGGAATTGAAAGTACCCGACAGTATTGTGTAGAATTAGGGGTGCGCATGATAGACGGTCGGTATTATTCGCTGAAACGATCCGATCGGATCCTTCCCTATGCGGGATAGGGGGAAGAAGGGCAGAGAAATCTGCTCTTTTTCTGTGAAAATCATGAGAAAAGAAGGAAGGGGAAGAGGAAATGAGATCCGGGGAAGAAAAAGGCGTTCGCCTTTTTCACCATTGAAATCCTCACCTCCTTCTTTCCTCTCTTTTTCTTCGTACCGCAAAAGTCAGCCGTCCCTACCCTCATTTTCATGCCGGGGTTGTGGCTGAGATGCCATGGTGGTTTTTTGTGAAAATCGTGAGGAAAGAAGGAGAGGGAAGAAAAGGGCCTTTGCCTTTTTCCACATTGAAATCATCCCCCCGTTCTTCTCCCTCCTTTTCTTTAATATGTAGGCGGATGTTTATTTTCGTGGGTTATAGTACATGACGCGTCCGTTAAAAAGGTGCAGCTCGGCTTTGTATTGTTTGGCTAAATATTTACAAAATTCATTGGCCTTGCCTTTATCGCCGTGTGTTGATTCAGGAGTCAGTGTAACCTGAATGTAATTTTCCTCTTCGATTGTTGTTACGGTTTGAGTCTGGCCCTCGTTCTCCGGGTCCGGTTGTTTCGTCTGCTTCTCTACTTGACGTGTGCCAACTCCCACCAGAATGTAACGATACAGCTTCTCGTCGGTTCCTTTAAGATAAAACCATTGTCCCTTTGCTTCCGGCTTTTCTTCAATCGTGTACGGAAAAGCGGAGTGGCGATAATCCCAGTCCAGCTGTTGACCGGTTTTGGCGGTCATTTCTGTATAGCGTTTGAACTGCTGTTTAACTTCGTCCAATGTAACCTGTTTTGTAGTTGACCCTTCAACAAATTTTATGTAGGCACTTCTACTCACTTCTATTCACTCCTACCCCGGATTCTAAAGACACTTACCTTTGAGTTTAGCATCGCATCCGGCCTTTGGCAACCGCCAAACCATGTGGATTTTCTGGCATTCTCCATAAAGATTGTGTTGACTAAATTTTTAGAAAAATATACTATTGTATAGTAGATAAAATAAATTTTGTTAAATTCGTTTCACGGAGGGGGAAGGAGAGACTGATTATGGACCTTCAGAATCAATCACAAACTTTACACGAGGTTCTTAATACCTTACGCGCCATTGCTGTCGTCAACAAAGAAGACTGGGAGACGGCCGCACGAAAGCTGGAACTGGATTCAGCGGTTCAGCTGAATATTTTATGGATCGTGTATTGCTATGAAGGAGTGCGTGTCACCCAGATTGCAGAATGGACGTTCTGGCACCCATCTTCTGTTGTTATTCATGTGAAGAAAATGATGGAGAAGAGGCTTGTCACGATCGAAAAAAGTGACAAAGACGGTCGGGTAGTAAATGTATACCTAACCGATAAAGGAAGAAACATTATTGAAGAAAGCAAAGTACAGGCACCTGATGTATTTCGCATCACGCGAGCGCTCGAGAGCTTAGAGGTGCGCTACGGTCGCAATGTGTCCGCACTCTTTTTCGAATGTTTGGACTTTTTGGCAGAAGAGCTGCACGGACCTGATAAAATTCACTGGCTTCGCGAGAGTGAGAATAAGGCAGAACGTGTAGCTACGATATGAATGACGTAAGAAAAGCGAAAAGGAGCGGGGATGTGAACCTTTTCGCTTTTATGCGTTAATCCGCGAAACTCCTCCTCAGGGCAGGAGTCTTCTTTTTGGTATAAGTATATTGTAAAGCGAGATATACTTACCTTCTATTGGAATCGAGCAAAAACGTGCGAGGCGTGTGCCGGCCGTTGCTTTTTCCGTGTGGAGCGTGTAGCCCGAAGGGAGGGAAAGACCGGCAACGCCCGCGCGTTTTTCTTATCATTTCTTTATTGGAAAGATGCTGATTTCGCGCTCAATTTTTTTGCCTTCCTCATTTGTGATGATAATCATAATCGCAGTGTTTTTGCCGATGCTGCCCTGGTCGATCCGGAAGAGCAGGGTTTCACTAGCTACAGAATTCGGCTCCGCTTTTACCCGGGATGGAAGTATGACGTCCCAGCTTTCTGGAACATTTTGATACGTAAGTGTAAAGGTGGCCGGTTTATCCTTAAGATTTTCTATCTGGAGGTTGTACGTGTAAATAATGCGGTTCTCGGCTGGTACACCTTGGAGGTTTTTGCCGATGCTGACCGCAAATCCCGTGTTGGTGAAGATAGAGAACAATAAGATTGAAGTCATGACGGTCATCAACAGCGTAAGTACAAGACCTGCGCCGCGGAACATATTTTTAATGCCGCCGGTGCGGGAGTTCTTGTCGGACAGAATCATTTGCAGCATGCCATATGGGCATGCGCTGCGACAGAAGCTATGACGCAGTCTGTTAATCATGACAAAGAAGAAAACGGTGGCCAGAATGTAAGCCCAAAACGACCAGGCGCCCGTATCAAACGTAATAATTTCTTCGAACAAGTCCTTTGGACTATAGAAATATGCAATCATGCTAAAGCCGATGAGCGGAGCAAAAATAAGCGATAAGCCAATGTCGATGGCATTGCGCAGACCGGCGTTATTGCGCAGCGTCTTGGAGTTTGTAATCTTGGTCAGATATACGGAAAAGGTGTTATGCGGACACATCCACCCGCAGAACTGGCGGCCGAACCACTGAGAAATAGAGACGAAAGTGAAAACAAGCACAAGGACGGTCAACAGCAAAATATATCCGTCATTAAACGAGAAGCTTTTAGTCAAAACATAAAAATGAAGATGAACTAAATCAATCCGGAAAATGTCGAGCAACGGTACGATAAAAAACAGAATAAGAATTGTCGCTTGCAATAGCATTCGCTTACTCATGGACTACACTCCTTTGGGGTTCTCTTCCTAAATTCTCTATAAAGTAAGTGATTACACTGAAATTGTCGCACAGGGGATCTCAGAAGTGAAGTGAATAATTTGTGATTTTTGACCCCTAAAAAAACTGTATTTTAGCGGTATTTCTTCATTATTTTAAACAAAAAACAGGGGAATTTCCCTATAGACAAAACCATGTGTCTCATTTCCTATTTCTTCAAAATGGAATTGTCAGTTCAAATTTTTATGATACAATAAAATAGACAGTAAATTCACGCAAATACAAAGGAGGTTTCTAAAATATGTTCGAGCGCCTTTATGAGACGTCAGAGACGACAAAAGTGAACTTTGTCGGCTTTGCATCTGAGAAAGCCCGCTATGATTTCGGGCTCGTTTACACGAATCAATTTTTTGGAAAGCCTCTGGTGATTTGCATGCAAACAGGGCGATCTTCTTTGCTCTGTGCCGAAGATGCGCAAAACATTGAGGTTCTGAAGCAGAAATTCGCCATTGCTGATGACGAGGAAGCGCATGAGCTTTCCTTGTTCCTGCAAGGTCATCTTCCACATACTGACCATGCATTAACGCAATATTAGTATTTGATTGTCCGGTGGAATGTACACCTCATTATGCAATAAAAACGCATACCCAGACCTTCGGGAGATTCTCCTGAAGGTCTTTTTGATGGGATGAAAGAAATAGTCGTGAAAAAGGGCGAAAATTTTTAGAAAAACCTGTTGACGCAATTAGTATGACATATTATATTAATGACATAACATATTAAAAGCATATTTGATTTATATACATCATTAATTGTTTGAATATATGAACGGAGGATGATAATATGGGTACTATCGTATGTCAACATTGTGAAGAAATTATTGAGCACTATGAGCATGAGAAAGTGGAAGTCCTGTATGCATCTTGCAGCGACTGTCCCACCTGCAAAGAAAGTAAATAATTGACACACACCGCACACCAAAAAAGGGTCTGACCCGAAAGTTCTTTTTTACTTTTAGGCCAGCCCCTTTTAACGTAAAGATGATCTTAAAACATGTTACGCTCGTACAAGTCAGAAACAGTGCGCCATTTGCTATTAATGAAAGCTTGAGAAAGATTGAAGCTTTGACTTATGCCTCGTCCTTCAATAGACATATACGCATCCTTCTTGGAACGCTGCCGAAGACGTTCCATTGTTTGTTGGTACGCTTTTTTATCCAACAAACCTAACTCCCCGGCTCTTTCTTCTACCTGAACAAACAGTTCGCTAGTTCCGTTTGAACGCTTCCAGTTTGCATCTGCTTCAGATGCTTGTTTAACGTTATCTGGATTTATGGGTTCTTTGGCATTTAACATTGCATCCTTAAAATCTTGATATTTTCCCTTATATCCATAGAAAGCGCGAAGAAAAAAGTAACCAGATCTCATTTCTAAATCGGAACGACCATTTAGGTATCCTGTACCCATTTTATACCTCCTTCCCTTAACTGTTTTTCTTACCATTAATAACATCGGATAAATCCAAGTGAATTTTTCGTATTCTTTGGATTTTTTTACTTAAATTTCTAAAAAATGTTATATAATGGTTTTTGTAATCCGTATTAAACCATTTTGGGGGAGGACAAAAAATGAAGAAAAAGTTCAAGCTTTCCATTCTTGCAACTTTAATGTGTTTCAGTATCTCTGGTATTGCCCAAGCTGCTACAAAAATAGAAAAAAAGATAACGCCGATAAGGAACTATCGATAATTGAATGTTTTGAAAAAGATGCAAAGAAGAAATATCCGAACTTGGACATTAAACAGGTAACGCCGGAGGAATCAACTAAAATCAAGGAAGAAATGCGTGCAAAAGCTGAAAAAGAAGTCAGAAAAGAAGTGCAGCCATCTGCTGTTAGTGCATTTGGCTCTGCACCGCCTGTTACAGCTCTATACATTAATCAAATTGCATGGGACGAGCCGAACGGCCATAAGTATATTTATGGCGACTTAACAGCTCCTGCTGTAACAGGATACACTGAAATTGGTGTTGTAGAAGAAGGGTTTGGTTCAGATACTCAATGGTTAGGTAATGAACAAATTACATATGGCAATCCAGACTACTCTTGGAATCAATATTCCATTGATTATGAAGGCGACCGTATTGTAGATGGATTCTTTCATGTAATAGGATTTAATTCCGATTTGAAAATCCCAAGTAAGCAAACGGTTCAATATCGTTTTGAATCGACTTCATACAACTATCCATGGAATACAGCGAAAACTTGGATTAATATTCCACATCAATAGATAGCACTTTAAATGTTATATCTATAAATCGTAAAGGCTGTACTTTTATATAGGAAGGGTACAGCCTTTGTGTTTTTATCCCAATTGTTCGATTTCGTTGTTTTGATGAAATAGTACAGGGGCTGTTTCACCTGCTTATGAAACAGCCCCTGTCTCCTTATTTAATCGCTTGTGTACGTTTGATAACTTTGATGGTTTGAAGCGATTCGTCCTCAGGACCTTGAACCGGGAGACCGGCTTCGATGTTTTTAAGAATGTAGTCAATATTGTCCTGCGTCATGACTTCACCTGGAAGCACAATTGGGATTCCAGGAGGATAGACCATGATGAATTCGGCCATAATTCGGCCTGCTGCTTCGCGAATCGGGATAATCTCAGTCTCCGAATAGAAGGCCTCGCGTGGCGAAAGTGAGAGCGCCGGAATTTTTGGCAGATGAACGGTCAGGGGCTTCATCGAATCCTTGCCCATCTGGATGCGGGCCAACTCACGAAGCGCCTGTACAAGGGTCGTCACTGTCAGAATCGAGTCGCCCGGCGTGATAATACACAGAATGTTGTATAAATCGCTCAGCTCGACTTCAATATTGTATTTTTCGCGCAGCCATACTTCCACCTGATGGCCGGTAAGTCCGATGCCGCGTACACGGATAATGAGCTTGGATAAATCCATATCATACGTGGCGGGGCTGCCGAGAATCTCTTTGCCTACACAGCGAAGGCCGGGGATATCGTTAATCTCATCCCGGGCGTATGCGGCCAGCTCCAGTACCTTGTCCATCATTTCTTTGCCGTGCTCTACCAGTTCGCGGCGTGCCGCATCCAGAGATGCCAGCAACAGATACGAAGTCGATGTGGTCGTCAGCATGCTGATAACCGATTTTACGCGATTGGCTGAGACCAGACCTTCACGCACATTCAGAACGGAGCTTTGTGTCATGGAGCCGCCCAGTTTGTGTACGCTGGTTGCTGCCATATCGGCACCGGCCTGCATCGCGGATAGCGGCATATCGTCATGGAAGTGAATGTGAACACCATGCGCTTCATCGACGAGTACCGGAATACCATACTCATGCACCAAATCCACAATTTCCTTCAAATTGGCGGCAACGCCGAAGTAAGTCGGATTGATGACAAGAACCGCTTTAGCGGTGGGATGCTGCTCCAGTGCCTTGCGTACTGATTCTGTCGTAACACCGTGTGCAATGCCTAAGTCAGGGTCCATAACCGGATGCACGAAAACCGGAATCGCACCGGCAAAGATAATTCCCGAAAGAATCGATTTATGCACGTTGCGGGGGACGATAATCTTCTCGCCCGGTCCTACAACAGACATAATCATTGTCATAATGGCTCCGCTCGTTCCCTGAACGGAGAAAAACGTATAATCGGCGCCGAAAGCTTCTGCAGCCAATTCCTGCGCTTCTTTAATTATGCCTTTTGGATGGTGCAGATCATCGAGCGGGGCGATATTGATTAAGTCGATAGACAGCGCATTCTGCCCGATAAAATCGCGGAACTCTGGAAGCATCCCGCTTCCTTTTTTGTGACCCGGGATGTGAAACTGAATCGGATTTCGCCGGGCGTGTTCCAACAGCCCCGTAAACAGGGGCGTTTTTGATTGGTCCATAAGAGCATTCCCCATTTCTGTATGTGGTGCCGCCTGCTGCGGTGCGATACATCATTACAAACATATTGAGTATATCAAAATGTCTTTCCGATTTAAATCATTCTCTTCCGGCAGAAACAAATTCTTGCGTATTTCTTAAATTTCTACTGTTCATAAAATTTAAAAAGGATTTTTATACAGGGAGCGCGAATAAACACTATAGGCTTATGAACAAAGGAGAGGGAGAGAATACATGAAAACGCGTGTAACCGAAATTTTTGGCATTCAATATCCAATCGTTCAGGGCGGCCTGGCTTACCTGGCGTATGCGGAGCTGGCCGCAGCCGTCTCCAATGCCGGAGGGTTAGGGCAGATTACCGCAATGACGCTCGGTACGCCGGAGAAAGTGAGAGAAGAAATCCGCAAAGTCCGCACATTGACCGACAAGCCGTTCGGCGTTAATTTTGCCATTGGACAGCACGGTCGGCCGTATGAAGAACTGCTGGAAGTGGCTATTGAAGAGAAGGTGCCTGCCATCTCCATCACCGGCGGTAATCCGAAACCGATTTTCGAGAGAATTAAAGGGGAAAATATCCGTACGCTCGTTCTGGTAGCCGGTGTAAGGCAAGCGCAAAAAGCGGAAGAGCTGGGTGCGGATGCGGTTATGGCAGTGGGACAGGAAGGAGGCGGCCATCTGGGACGAGAAGACATCGGCACGATGGTATTGATTCCGCGCGTGGTCGAGTCTGTTTCAATTCCGGTGCTGGCGAGCGGTGGCATCGGTAACGGACGCGGCTTATTAGCAGCGCTTGCACTTGGCGCTGAAGGTATCGAGATGGGAACCCGCTTCATTGCCACTCAAGAATGCGTACATGCAAGCGAAGCGTACAAGCAGGCGATTCTTGCCGGCAAAGAGACGGACACAGTCATCATTAAGCGTACGCTGGGAGCGCCAGGCCGCGTCTTGAAGACGGCTCACGCATTGAACATTATTGAGCGGGAGAAGGAAGGCGCGACATATGATGACTTGAAGGATATGATTAGCGGAAGAGCGAATCGGGAGTATATCTATAATGGCAGCGAAGCGACGGGGTACGGCTGGGCCGGTCAGGTCATTGGCCTGATTAATGATGTGCCAACAGTGCAAAAGCTGTTTGATGAGATGATTGCACAGGCGGAAGAAGAACGCAAACGGTTGGATGCGATTTTCGGCGCCAGGGTGCGCGGATAAGAGAGAAGGGTTGGGAGACGCATTCCCAACTCTTTTTTCCCTCCATTTGTAAGCAAGTTTTTCTTATTATGTCAGAGAAAGCCGATACAGCGGCAGCAGTGTTTCAATTGTACTCTTTGCACTATGTAAAAATTCGTTTCCGTCCTTAAGTATCGGATCGCCCGCCTTTATATGACGTCCAACAAGAAATTCAGCTTTTTTAACGTTACGGAAGCGATCAAGCATCCCTTCAAACTCTTTGCTGCTTACATCGCTTACCGCAACCGCCTCTTTTTTTGTATGGTCAAGCGAAATAACAAAGTCCTTCGGAATGAGCGCTTTTACACTGTCGATATTATCGATAAACTTTTGGGCAATCTCCTTTTTATATGGGAGTTCGTAAATGAACGCCAACCATATGAAAACGTGATCGTCAAAAAGTCCAACTTGAAAATGAGGGTGTGCTTTGTATCCGCGTTTGTTATGAGAAATGGCAAGCCACGAATCTTTCGGAGGGTTCACGGTGCGCCGCGCATGTTTGGCGATATGCAGAAACATTTCGTTTCCTAATGATAATGCAATGTCGTTCTTTAATTCTTCACCGATCGCTCTAAACTTCGGTTGAATCCGTTCCCGAATCGCTGCCATGCGAGCATCAAGGCCCTCGATTGTAAATATAGCAAAATCCTCTTGAGTAAAGCCGTCAAAATTCATAAGTACACATCCTTTCCTGCCAGCGTTTTGCATAGGAGCGGCCAAACTGTTCTCATCGTACCATATGCAGCATAAGATGTTAACAACCCGTATTAACAATAAAAACAAGTTGCTTTTATGCAGAATTTACGATATAATAACTTTAATAAAAATAATATTCTAAAAATTCCGTGAACGGAGGGGTGGCAATGCACGCGTTTGAACAAATTGAGTATAGCGATGTAGCTTTATGGTTTAATGAGAAACAGGTACAGGAACTGGTCGCACTACTCGTCGAAGCGGGCATGAGAGTCGCCTGGAAAGAAACAAAGAAATATTTTACCCTCTCCGTCGAGGCGGAACATGAAACACACTGGCTTACCTTCCGTAGAATCGGCGCGCGCTATCGCTTGCGCGACCGCCATTACAATATAGCCGACCCGCGGTTCGAGAAAGTTCTACAGCATTTCATTGAACAGGCGAAGGGGCACGCGATCGTTAAAGTATTTTCTGGCGGACAATTGGTTGTTCAGAAAATCCGTTACGGGGAGGCCGAACAAATTATCAAAATTTCCGGCGCCTCCAAAGAAGTCATATTTGAAAAGGAGTGCTCTGTTTCTATGGAAGAAGTGATGGCAGCGTTTCGCCGCCGCGACGCTGAAGAACGGATTCCGGTATTGACACTTGAGATTGACTACGAGCTTGCCGTACTGCACGAAGCAATGGATGCGGGAGATGCAGAGACCATTGCCAGATGTAAAGAGAAGCTTGCCGTGCTGCAGCAAGAAATGATTATGCTGGAAGTGTAGCAGAAAGCAGGAAACCGCTTTCCATTTGGAGAATATGTTAAGCATACTTCACTCGAAGTATGCTTTTTTACGTTTTGGTTGTCGCATACTAACAGGGAGTACATTTTGACTTGCGGAGGTAGACCATGAAAGTAAAAATCTCAACGGAAACGATTTCTTCCATTGCAGCCGATTGTCTCATCGTCACATACTGTGAAGATCAGGATACGGTGAAAGGATACGCAAAAACCGTCGATACAGCCCTTGAACACCGCATTTCACAGCTTATTGCGGAAAAAGAAATCCGGGGAACCTTCGGAGAAGTCACCCTACTGCACAACTGGGGTAAAATTCCCGCCAAGCGTACGATTGTGCTTGGGTTAGGCAAAGAAAAAGAGCTGACGGTCGCTAAAGTACGCGATGCTATCGGTATTGCCGCCCGCTATGCACAAAAACGTGGCATCAAAAACATAACGTTTGGCGTCTCGAACTATTACGTAGAAAAACGATTTTGGAATCCGGTCGATATTGTTCAGGGTGTCGTAGAAGGTGTGGAGCTTGGCACCTATACATTCGCGGGCTATAAAAAGCGCGACGAACAGCCTTCCAAAATCGAAGAATTTATTCTGGTCGTTAGTGATGATCTTGAACAAAGCGCCATTCAGGCCGGTCTCGAGCGGGCCGATGTGGCCGCGTACGCAACCAATCTCGCGCGCGATCTGGTCAATGAGCCGGGCAACAAGATGACGCCGGCTATTCTGGCGGAGCGGGCGCGCGAAGTGGCGCATCGCCGTAATATGGAAGTGAAAGTGTTAAACAAAGCGGAGCTTGAAGAGCTTGGGATGGGTGCGCTGCTAAGCGTAGGTCAGGCGAGCGCCAATGAGCCGAAGATGATCGTGATGAAATATAACGGCGCATCCGATAGCAAAGAGGTGCTGGGATACGTTGGAAAAGGAATTACGTTTGATACTGGAGGCATCCAGGTGAAGCCAGACGAAAATATGGGAGAGATGAAAACGGACATGGCCGGGGCGGCCGCCGTTATCGCCGCGATGGACGGTATCGGTGCGCTACAGCCACATGTTAACGTAATCGCCGTAATCCCGACGTGTGAAAACATGATTTCTGGCAATAACTTAAAACCGGCTGATGTCATTACTTCCTTCTCCGGAAAAACGATCGAGGTGGTACATACGGACGCGGAAGGACGCCTTATTCTGGCTGACGGCGTAGCGTATGCAAAGCATCTCGGCGCGACCAAGCTCGTCGATGTGGCGACGCTTACAGGCTCTGTTATCTCCGCCCTCGGATACGCGGCTACCGGCGTCATTACGAATAACGAAGAGTGGCTCGAAGACGTGAAAGCAGCGGCGCGTATCGCAGGAGAGAGGGTATGGCAGCTGCCGAATTTCGAGGAGTACCAGGAATACATTAAGAGTGAAATCGCAGACCTGAAAAATGACGCCGGACGTCCGGCCGGCTGCATTCAGGGAGGAATCTTCATCGGGGCATTCGCCGAGGATACCCCGTGGGTTCACCTTGATATCGCAGGTACGGCCACGACAGACAAGGACAAAGGGCATAATCCGGCCGGCGCTACCGGCGTAGCGGTGCGTACGTTGATTCAACTTGCGATCCGTTTCTGAGGAAAATAAGAAAAAGAAGCGGCTTATCGGTCGCTTCTTTTTTGATGCGTATCGTTTTCTTTTTTGAACTGCTCCAGCCCTTTTTTGAATAGTTCCAATAAGACATCATGCTGCGTTTTACTTTTAACATAACTGCGGATTACGTTAATTTCCTTCACTAATTCGGCATCCAGATGCAAGTTTACGGTCTTTCCTTTTTCTTCATTCAGGATTTCGAAGCCATTTGCAAGCGGTTTGAGAATTCCGTTTACTTTTACTTCGCTTGTAAGGAGCGCTTTGTCGGGAATCGTTAATTTTTCCCCCTCAATCACGATGGTCCTGTTGTCTTCCGTAAATTTTAAATTAAATCCGTCTACTGACCCTTTATTTGCATCCCTTATTTTTCTTGCAATTAAGATATTTTCGTTTGTGTTTTTGATTTCAATACTCACCATCGTTTTCCGCACCTTTCAATTGCTTCTCGTCAATATTGTCGATTATCGTGTAATCCTGTAGCTGAATTTTGTATAAAAATTGTCCGTTTTCCATACGAACATCTATTACCACAGCGGAGAAGGAAGCGTTTTCTGTAGAGTACAGAACTTCATCCAATACATTGTAATAAGGAGCGATGTATCCCCTGTTATATAAAAAAGAAAGTACTGTTGATTTTCTATACAGATTTCGCTTTTTCCCCTGTTTGGTTTTTAAGGCCCAGAAATGTTCACGCTCGTCAATGACTTCGCCGAGATACCCTTCGTCCGTCCAGCGTTTAATGGTTGACATATTGATGAGTTTTCCGGAGCGGTTTTCTACATAATCGATAATTTCTTTGGAGGACATATATTGTTTTCGGCGTTCTTGTTGATTTTTGTACTCGGTTAATTTTTCTTCAAGTTCTGCAAGCAGGTTCTGTTTTTCTTTGATTTCTTGCTTAAGGTTTTCGATACGAACTTCTAAGTCCATTTTACGGTATCCTTTCGCAAATGCCGATATTCTGGAAACCCAATGGTATTCCCTCTTTATTTTATCAAAGATTGCCTTTCCCTCAACCTCATTTCCTGTTTACCGGATAATAATCTGAACACCTATTAAAATATTTATAAAAGCAATCAAAAATGTTGATAAATTATTTTTGGTATAATATTATTAATATAAAGTTCTGAATATTTAGCCAAAATATGAACTTATTTTACAAGGAGGAGAGCATATTGAATCATCACGCCTCTATTTCCACCGAGAAGCTCAAAAGAAACTTTCAGGAAGTTGTTCCCGGTTTGCGAGAGAAAGATGCAATGGATGAAGCCACTCGTTGTCTTTATTGTTATGATGCTCCTTGTATTAAAGCTTGTCCTACCGGTATTAATATTCCTTCTTTTATTAAAAAGATTGCCTCCGGAAATATGAAAGGTTCTGCCCGCGTCATTATGGAGGCAAACCCGGTAGGTGCAAGCTGCGCAAGAGTTTGTCCCACTTCGGAGCTCTGTGAGGGAGCCTGTGTGCTGAATCACGCTTCTTCTCCAATTATGATCGGTCAGCTCCAGCGCTATGCCACGGATTGGGCGATGAAGAATCGTGTGACATTATTCGAAAAGGGAGAAAGCAATGGAAAAACCGCAGCTGTAATTGGAGGTGGACCAGCTGGACTGTCTGCGGCCAGGGAGTTGGCCCGGCTAGGCTATAAGGTGACGATATACGAATCAAAAGCGCAAGCGGGAGGGCTGAATACGTACGGCATTGTGTCGTTCCGTTTGCCGCAGCAGGTTGCCCTGTGGGAAGTTGAACAGGTAGAGAAGCTTGGCGTTACCATTCTTACCAATATAACTGTAGGAAAAGATATTCAGGTAGATGAAATTGTGAATGAGTATGACTACATTGTGTTAGCCGTAGGCCTTGGCAAAGTGCCTTCCCTCGGAATTGAAGGAGAAGAATTGGATGGCGTATACGATGCCATTCAGCTTGTTGAAGATACGAAAACCAGGCCTCTCGAGACACTTTCAGTCGGCAAGAGAGTGGTCGTTATCGGTGCGGGAAACACCGCAATTGATGCGGCTACGTGTTCACGTCGTCTTGGAGCAGAAAGAGTAACCATGATGTATCGCCGGACAGAGAATGAAATGACAGCTTACGATTTCGAGTACGAGTTTGCCAAGCAGGAGGGTGTCGAGTTCAGGTGGCTTGTAACGCCTAAGCGCATTATTGGGGACGAGAACGGAAGGGTAAAGGCACTTGAATGCGTACGCATGGAGCTTGGCCAGCCTGATGAGTCGGGACGTCCGCGCCCGATAACAGTCGAAGGATCGGAGTTTACAGTTGAAGTTGACAGTGTAATTAAGGCGATTGGACAGAATAAGTTGCTTCCTCTTATTGAAGCGATAGGCCTTGAACATGTTCAAGGAGTGGTTAAAGTCAACGATAATCATCAGACATCCAATCCGAAAGTCTTTGCGGCCGGTGATTGCATTTTCGGTCTGGGAAACGCCGAAGCCATGGTGGTTGATGCGGCGGAGCAGGGCAAGAAGGCTGCGTACGGAATTCATAATGTGTATCTGTCTACAAAAAAAGAAGCCACGGCATAAAACTACATTTGATTAAAATCAGGGGGTATCTTTATGGCTGATTTACGGATTAACCTTGGAGGAATTCAGGCGCCGAACCCGTTCTGGCTCGCTTCGGCCCCGCCGACCAATACCGGCTACCAGGTTGAAAGAGCATTCGAGGCAGGGTGGGGTGGGGCGGTCTGGAAAACGCTCGGCGACCCGATTATCAACGTAACTTCCCGTTTTGCTGGTTTAAAGTACAACGGACAAACGATCGGATTTAATAATGTTGAATTAATTACCGACCGTCCGCTGGAAGTGAATCTGAAGGAAATGAAAGAGGTAAAAAGAAAGTTTCCGAATCATGCGCTCGTTGCTTCATTGATGATGGAACCAAACCGTGAAAGGTGGCATGAATTGGTCAAAGCGGTGGAAGACGTCGGGGTGGACGGACTGGAGCTGAATTTTGGGTGTCCGCACGGCATGGCTGAGCGCGGTATGGGTTCAGCAGTCGGCCAGCACCCGGAGTTGGTACAGTTGCAGACCGAATGGGTGAAGGAAGTGGCGCAAACCCCGGTCATCGTGAAGCTGACGCCGAACATTACGGACATTCGGTATACGGCACGGGCAGCCAAGCAGGGCGGGGCGGATGCTATTAGCATGATTAATACGATTAATAGTCTTATGGGGGTCGATATCGATACGTGGAATCCTATTCCGCATATTGATGGAAAGGGGGCGCATGGCGGATATTGCGGTCCTGCGGTTAAGCCGATTGCGCTGAATATGGTGGCAGAATGCGCCCGTGACCCGCAGGTTAACCTTCCGATTTCCGGTATTGGCGGTATTTCGAACTGGCGCGATGCCGTCGAATTCATGCTGATGGGTTCGTCGGGTATCCAGGTATGTACTGCCGCTATGCTGTATGGTTTCAGAATTGTTGAGGATATGATTGAAGGGCTGAACAATTATCTAGATGAACGGGGCATCGAATCAGTCATGGAGATCGTCGGAAAATCAGTGCCGCGCTATTCCGAATGGGGAAATCTAAACCTTAACTACAAAGTGGTGGCCCGTATTGATGAAGAATCCTGTATCAACTGCAATCGATGCCATATCGCTTGCGAAGATACATCTCACCAATGCATTGATATTATACAGGCGGAGGATGGCCGCGAAAAACTGACCGTGCGGGAAGAGGATTGTGTAGGATGCAACTTGTGTTCGATAGTCTGTCCGATCGAAGACTGTATTACGATGATAGAGATACCGAGTAATCAGCCGCCGCTTACATGGAGAGAGCACACAGCCTTAATGAATTCGGCGCAATAGAAAAGGGGGAGTAGCGAATGGCAAAAGTAATTAAAGGGGGAACTGTCGTTACCGGTTCGGACATTTATGAAGCAGATATTTTAATTAAGGGGGAAAAAGTTGTTTCGATCGCCAGCAATATCGAAACATATGGAGCCGAAATCATCGATGCGAAGGGATGCTATGTGTTTCCAGGAGGAGTTGATCCGCATACTCACTTAGATATGCCATTCGGTGGAACGGTAACGGCGGACGACTTTGAAACGGGGACGCGCGCCGCTGCTTTTGGCGGCACGACTACGATTATCGACTTTTGTTTGACGCAAAAAGGAAAACCGTTAAAAAATGCGGTGAATGCCTGGCATAAGAAAGCGGAACAAAAGGCCGTCATCGATTATGGCTTCCACCTTATGATTAGTGAAATGAACGATAATGTGCTAAGCGAACTGCCGGCCATTATTCAGGAAGAGGGGATTACTTCCTTAAAGCTGTTTATGGCCTATAAAAATGTATTTCAGGTCGATGACGGAACGCTTTTTCAAACGCTCACAAAAGCGAAGGAACTGGGTGCACTGGTACAGGTTCATGCGGAAAACGGGGATGTCATCGAGTTACTGGTGCAAAAAGCGCTGGAACAAGGGAATACGTCTCCTTATTACCATGCGGTAACCCGTCCACCGGAAGTGGAGGCGGAGGCGACGGGAAGAGCCATTGCGATGGCCGCGCTTGCCGATGCTCCGATTTATGTCGTACACGTATCGTGTGCGGCCGCAGCAAATAAAATCAAGGAGGCACGGGATCAAGGGCTAAAAGTGTGGGGGGAAACATGCCAGCAATATCTTGTCCTTGATGTGACAGACTTACAAAAGCCCGAATTCGAAGGCGCGAAATACGTCTGGTCGCCACCGCTCAGAGAGAAGTGGAATCAGGAAGAACTGTGGGCGGCTTTGCGCAACGGAAGTTTGCAGACGGTAGGTTCGGATCAGTGCTCTTTTAACTTCGAAGGCCAAAAGGATCTCGGAAAGCACGACTTTACCAAGATTCCGAACGGAGGGCCGCTTATTGAAGACCGTTTCTCCATTTTATATTCGGAAGGCGTGCACAAGGGAAGAATCGGATTAAATACCTTTGTAAACACGGTATCCACCAATGCCGCAAAATTGTTCGGTCTCTTTCCGAAGAAAGGAACGATTGCCGTGGGAAGCGATGCCGATATCGTTGTCTTTGACCCGAAGGTGGAACGTACGCTTTCCGCCTCTACCCACCATATGAATGTAGACTATAACCCTTTCGAAGGAATGAAAGTGGTAGGTGAGCCGGTCGTTGTCCTTTCCAGGGGAGAAATCATTGTCAAAGACAAACAGTTCCACGGTCAAAAGGGTAGAGGACAATACGTAAGCAGACAACAATTCAAGCAATATTAACGATATTCCATATCAGGCGATTCAAGGAGGGGTTATCATGTCTAAAGAGGTTGTCATCGGTCTGATTCAAGCGAGTCATGATGTACACGGGAATGAACCGGTGGAAGTGCATAAAGAAAAGGCGGTTGAGAAGCATCTGGCGCTTATTGATGAAGCGGTAGCCAAGGGAGCGCAAATCATCTGCTTGCAGGAGATTTTCTACGGGCCTTACTTTTGTGCCGAACAGACAACAAAATGGTATGCATCTGCAGAGCCTATTCCGGATGGGCCTACGACGAAGCTGTTTCAAGAAATCGCGAAGAAAAACGACGTGGTCATCGTACTGCCCATTTATGAAAAGGCGGCAGAAGGCGTCTATTACAATACAGCCGCCGTCATTGATGCCGATGGAAAGTACCTTGGGAAATATCGCAAGAAGCATATTCCCCATGTGGCGGCAGGTGAGGGGGGAACAGGCTTCTGGGAAAAATATTATTTTAAGCCGGGCAATGAAGATTATCCGGTATTTAACACGAAATACGCAAAAATCGGTATCTATATTTGCTATGATAGGCACTTCCCTGAAGGAGCTCGTCTCCTTGGATTAAATGGAGCGGAAGTTGTTTTTAACCCTTCCGCAACCGTAGCGGGCACATCGGAATATTTGTGGAGACTGGAGCAGCCCGCACATGCGGTTGCTAACGGATTTTATGTTGCGGCCATTAACCGCGTCGGTTTTGAAGCACCATGGAATATGGGAGAGTTCTACGGGCAGAGCTATCTGGTCAATCCGCGTGGGGAGTTTGTGGCAATGGGAAGCCGGGACAAAGATGAAGTAATTATCGGGATAATGGATCGCAATGTTATTCACCAGGTGCGAGATCAATGGCAATTTTACCGTGATAGGCGTCCGGAAACCTATACCAATCTTACCGCTCAAATATAATATAGAGGGACTAGAGGGAAGCGGTTTCCGCTTCCTTTTATTTATTTGAAAATAAAATAATTTCGTAAAATACTGAATTGAGATGAGGGGAATTTTGTGTTATAGTTTTTTCAGATTTTTTATAATTGTATAGTGGGAGCTTGTTTTGAGAGAGTTCATCATCTTCTGCGTAAAGAGAGATACAGACAGGTAGGAGGAATGAATGTGAGGTGTTCTTACTCTGATACGAAGGAGGAGAACAAGGAATGGAAGAACGTGTAGTTGCCTATAGGGGAATCTGTCTGTCGGAAGCTATGGAAGTCATTAGGAACCAGAGGTACTTTGCCGCAGAAGAAAGGAAGTTTTGTAATAACATTGAGATTAAGGCGGTATTCGGGCCGGGTGTATATCTCGTCAGCGATTATACGGTTGCTGCGGAGTACGCATATTGCCATGCGGAAGCAAATGGCGATAAAGGAAGTGTGGTCCGCCAGTTGCTTTGTCTGCAAAATCCGTTGTGGCTGGATGGTCATTTCGGCGAAAAGGAGGTACGAACCCTCGCGCTGGCATGGAAATATCCAGACGGAACGCCGGATGAGGAGATCTTGACGCAGGATAGCACCGAGCTAAACCGCCGGACCGGAAACGTAATCCGGGAGTATGTTATGGAACTTGGCCATGATGGAATTGTCTACAAAATCGACGATAACCTAACGTATTATATCGCTTATTGTCCGGATGAACAGATTAGTGCTGTACAATTAGATTTTGTTTACGAGATCGAAGAACTTCAGGCCTGTACGTTTTCTGATTTGCGGATTCGGTACCGGAGAGATGCCGAAGAAACGCAAGTCTAAGAATAAAAAGCCTCCCTGGACGCATTTCAGCGAACCGGGGAGGCTTTATGTTTCGTGTTATTTTACGACCGCTTCTGTGTTAGCGGCGGGAGAAGAAACAGAAGTTTCATTTGTAAATTGAGTAATGGCCTCGTATTCCTCTTTGCTTAGCACACTCTTGTCATTTCTCATGAGATACACATACGCGAAAATGGAAATGAACAGACCGAATGTCCATGCGTTCTCCCACATAAAACGAAGCGGAGGGATAAATAGTCCCAGAACGGGGATGGCAACCCCGATAAGGAGAGCGTACACGCCGTTCATATTGAAACCGGACGTATAATTATAGCGGCCGTCAGGCATGTACAGATCTTTCAGCGCCATTCGTCTGCGGCGCACGAGCCAGTAATCGGCAATGGCGATCCCGTCGATCGGCCCCAGAAGCGCTCCATATGTTCCAAGCCAGCCGAAGATGTAGTTGCCGAAGTTGGACATGATGTACCAGGGCTGCATTAAGATGGCGAATAAACCGGTAATGATAGCCCCCATGGCAAAGGTGATGCGCTTCGGATAGAGGTTTTCAATGGCGCGGGCCGGCGCTACTACATTGGCTCCTATGTTAATCGTGATAGAGGAGATAACAATGACCAGCGTTCCCAAAAAGATAATAAACGGAGGGAACTTGGCGAGCAAAAGAACCGGGTCCCAAATCGCTTCACCGAAAATCACCAGCGTAGTGGAAGTTACGGCAATGCCGATGAAAGAGAATAGGCCCATGGTAATGGGGAGCGAAAGACTCTGCGACACAATTTGCGCCCTTTGGCTTTTGGCGTAGCGGCAGAAATCCGGGATGTTTAACGCCATGGTGGCCCAAAAGGCGATGACGCCGGTCAAAGAAGGGAAAAAGTACGTTAAGAATTCGCCGGTGGAGGTAAACTTGGAGGGCGCGGACAGCATAGGTCCCCAGCCTCCCGCCGAAGTGAATGCCCAGATGAGCAGAATGATCGCCGAAACACCCAGAACGGGAGCGGCAATACTGCTTAGTATTTTAATCGCTTTCGGTCCTTTATAGGCGATTCCTATATTTAATAACCAGAATAAAGCAAACACGATGGCGGTATGAAAAGGAATCCCCTGCCAGAGGGAAAAGGAGGCGGATAATAACGTATCGATCGCTCCTGCTCCAATCCATACATTGATGCCAAACCATCCGGCAGCGACGATGGCCCTGGCCATTGCGGGAATATGCGCCCCTTTTGCACCGAACCAAAGCCGGGCAAATACGGGGTAAGGAATTCCGAACTTGGTCCCGGCATGAGAATTAAGCAGGATGGGGATGAGCACAATCACATTGCCGAGGAAAATGGTGAAGATTGCTTGATACCAGTTCATGCCGAGGCTAATCATTCCGCTCGCCATCGTATAGGTGGGGATACAGAGACACATGCCAATCCATAAAGCGGCGAAGTTAAATCCTCTCCATGAATGTTCTTCGGTCGTAGTGGGACGCAAGTCTTCGTTCCATAGCGGACTGTTTTTCATTTGCTGTGAGACTTCAGGGGGCAGCGTAACGATACCGTTTGTTTCGATTTGTGTTTTCATGATTCTCCTCCTTTACGGAATATATAAAGAAAGGCAAAAAGGAAATAGGGGAGAAGATATAGAGTGTTTGGATGGTTGATTCCTCCTTTCATATTTATAAAGCAATTAAAAATTAAGGATATATTTTTTTATTGCTTAAAAAATATATCCTTCAGGTTCGATTATAAGTATTCAGTTAGGCGTGGTCAACTAAATATTCTAAAAATTTAAACAAATAATGAGAGATAATCTACCCGTCTTTCTTTCTCAATAGGTCATAGAATAGTATGGCCGTTTCAATACACAGGCGTTTCTCCTGTGTTAAATAATCGTCGCCCAGCAGTTCCCGGCATTTTTCCAAACGATGGTATAGCGTTTGCCGGTGAATGAATAACTCCTGCGCCGCCGATTGCTTGGAGCCCATGTGCTTTAAATAAACGCGCAGCGTTTCGAACAATTGAGCGTTGTTGCTTTTATCGTAGTCTAACAGTGTTCCGATATGATTGGTGATAAAATCTTGAAGGAACACCTTGCTTGTGACTTTAGAAGCGATTTGGTACATGCCGAGGTCTTCATAGAAATAATGGCCAGAAATTGTTTGGTTTATCTTAAGTACCTCTTTCGCTTCTTCAAAACTTTCTTTTCCTTTTGTTATTTGTGCTTTTGCTTGACCGAATCCGATTGCCGCCTGTACGTCGCCTTCAAACATATGCAGCATTGCCTGTTCGAACTGTCCGATGAACTCCTTTACCCGTTCTTTCATTGAGTACCTGCCGGGCGGTTTCGTCGTCAGGCATAGCATATATAATTTTTTTTCTTCCAGCATGAGAAGTGCTTGCAGTTCCTGTTTTCGTAAAAGGGAGCGAACGAGTAACACGATATCCTGATATATCGATTCTACGCTTTCCCCTTCATAGCGGAGCGTGGCGTGATTTATGCTGGCGATGCCTGCCATACAAAGAAGCGAACCGGCAGGAGAAACGGGTATGCCGATTTGCTCCTGCGCTTGTTCTTCGTCGCTAATCGTGCCCTGCAGAAGATTGATAAGAAATCGTTTTTGTCCTTCCTGTCTTTTTTCTTCCAAAAACAGACGGCGCAGCAAGAAATTTGTTACAGATTTTACCGTATAGTCAAGAGACATCAATAATGATTCGGAGACTTTCTTTCCGCTGATTAATAGACCGATATAGGAAACGGTTTGTCCCAGGAAGGTGACGGGCTGGGAAAGGATGAAACGATGCGCATTCAATTGCAGCACGCCCGCCTGACGCGAAGAAAGGGGGGCCTTGGCCAACGCTTCCCGGTATAAGGTAACAATATCCTCAGCTTCCGACGGACTGCTGATTGGCGCAAATAAACTTTCACCGGAGGGGGAGTAATAGACAACCTGATGCGAAGTATGCCTGTGCAGAGCGGCAAGAATGGGCCTTATGCCCGCCACCTGCACTGTGAGCCGCTGCAGCTCCTGTGAGAAGGCGGTAAGATTCCGAAGGGTTTCCAGTTGATGGTTTACCAGAAGGGAATGAATCTCCTGGGTAATCTCGACAAAACGGATGCGCTTAGTAAAGACGATAAGAGGAAAGTCGTGCTGGTTTGCAATCGTCAGCATGTCCGGCGGAAGCTGCGAAAAGTAGTCGCCGAGTTCGATACACAGTCCGGCAACTCCGTGCTGGATTAATTCTTTTAGGTATTCTTCCCGTTCTTTTTCATTCGTTCCAACAAGCCCGAGACCTGTAGATAAGATTAAGTCATCCTTATTAATATATAGGCCGGCATTTTTGATATCGACAATGTGCACCCAGCCTATGTTACGTATTGTGCCGTTTTGCCCGGCAACAACTTTAGCATGTCTGAACAGTGGGCGCTTTAGCACTTCCGCGATGCTAATCATCACTTTCCGCTCCTTTCCCCGGATTGATTTTACACTTTGTATAACTACTCTGTATATTATCAGACAAAGTGTATAATGAAAATTTTCTGAATTATCATTAATATTAAATATAGCAATAAAAAAAGGAGTGAAAACAAAAATGAGTACACAGCAGGTAGAAACCTTCTTACTTAAAAATTTTATAAACGGGAGCTGGGTTGATGCCCGAACCGATCGATTTGAAGAAGTAATCAATCCTGCTACTGACGAAACCATTGCCAAAACTCCGCTTTCTTCGCGTGAGGATGTTGCACAGGCGGTGGCGGCTGCTAAAGCCGCATTTGAGGGATGGAGAGAGACCCCCATTACCGAGCGCAGCAAGCTGATGTTTAAGCTTCATGCCCTTTTGCTGGAACATCAAGAAGAATTAGCCGAGCTAATTACAAAAGAAAACGGAAAAACGTACCATGAGGCGTATGCGGAATTGCTTCGCGGTTTTGAGTCGGTTGAATTTGTCTGCGGTCTTCCGACGCTGATGATGGGAGACAATCTTTTGAACGTGTCCCGGGGCATCGATACGCAGATGGTGCGTTTTCCGCTTGGCGTAGTAGCGGGCATTACCCCGTTCAATTTTCCGGGAATGCTTCCGCTGTGGATGTTTCCGCTGGCAATTGCCTGCGGCAATACGTTTGTTTTAAAACCATCGGAGAAAACGCCGTTGAGTGCCGTGCGTATCGTGGAGCTGGCGCAAAAAGCAGGCGTGCCGGATGGTGTTATCAATATTGTGCATGGCGCGCATGATGCGGTGAACGGTCTGCTGGAACACACGGACGTCAAGGCGGTTTCTTTTATCGGCTCCCAGCCAGTGGCGGAATATATCTACAAAACGGCTTCGAAGCACGGCAAGCGCGTACAGGCACTGGCAGGCGCAAAAAATCACCATTTGGTTATGCCGGACGCAGATTTGGACAAGACAGCGGAAATTCTGGTAAATTCGGCATTCGGCTGTGCGGGCGAACGCTGCCTGGCCGCGAGTGTGGTGGTGGCCCATGAAGCGATCGCCGATAAACTGGCGAAGAAAATCGTTCAGTATTCCGACAGGCTGGTTATGGGGCCGGGAGAAGACCGCAGGAATGAGATGGGACCGGTCATTCGCCAAAGCCAATTGGAGCGAGCGCACAGCTACATTCAACAAGGAGAAGAGAGCGGAGCTAAACTTATCCGGGATGGCAGGGAGGAAGGGGCAAGAATTGGCAAAGGCTATTTTCTTGGACCGACCGTGTTCGATTATGCCCATCCGGATATGAGCATTATTAAGGATGAAATTTTCGCCCCGGTTCTTAGCATGGTGCGGGTTCAAAGCTTCGATGAAGGCATAGAAACGATAAGCAAATCCCGTTTTGGCAACGGGGCCTGCGTCTATACGAACAGCGGTGTATACGCAAGGGATTTTGTACAACGAGTGGAAGCGGGTATGGTCGGAGTCAACATCGGCTTACCGGCCCCGATGAGTTTTTTTCCGTTCTCCGGATGGAAAGATTCTTTCTACGGCGATTTGCATGCGAATGGAAAAGACGGGGTGGAATTCTATACCAAGAAAAAAGTAGTGACAACACGCTGGTATAAAGGGGATGAAAACTCAATCGGCCAGAAACGGGACTTTGTAAAATAAACGATAGACTAAAGAAAGGAAGGAGCAATATGGATAAAGAGCAGAACTCCGTACCTGCAGCCGGAACATGGAATAAAGAAGAACTGCTGGAAAAGGACCGGGAAAGGTTGTGGCATCATATCTCCCCCCACAATCCAAATCCGGTTATCGCGGTGGCGGGAGAAGGAAGTTGGATTACCGATATTGACGGAAACCGTTTCCTGGATGGCATGTCCGGTCTATGGTGCGTAAATGTAGGACACGGAAGGGAGGAAATTGCAGAAGCGGCTGCAGAGCAGATGAAGACGCTCGCATTTTTCCCGCTGAACCAAAGTCATGTTCCCGCTATCCGGTTGGCCGATAAAATCGTTGAATGGCTTGGGGGAGATTACCGCATTTTCTTCTCAAATTCCGGGTCTGACGCTAATGAAGTCGCCTTTAAAATCGCCCGCCAGTACCATAATCAAAACGGAGAACCGACGAGGCACAAATTCATCTCCCGACATCGGGCCTATCACGGAAATTCCATGGGTGCGCTCGGAGCTACAGGACAGGCGAACCGTAAAATTAAATATGAGCCGCTCGGAACAGGATTTCAGCATGTACCTCCACCGTATTGCTACCGCTGTCCGTTCGGCAAAGCGTACGGAGAATGCAGCATCGATTGCGCGCGAATCTACGAAGACGTCATCAACTGGGAAGGGGCGGAAACGATAGCCGGAGTTATTCTCGAACCCGTGATTACTGGAGGAGGCGTGATTGTACCGCCGCCGGAGTATTTATCCAAGGTGCGGGAGATTTGCGACAAATACGGTGTACTATTGATTGTTGATGAAGTCATTTGCGGATTCGGCCGCTCCGGAAAAAGGTTCGGCCACCAAAATTACGGCGTGGAGCCGGATATCGTCACGATGGCCAAGGGAATTACTAGCGCCTACTCACCGCTTTCTGCCACGGCTGTTCGGGCCGGATTGTATGAAAGCTTTAAGGAACAGGGGAAAGACAATCACTTCCGCCATGTGAATACCTTCGGCGGAAATCCGGTTTCCTGTGCTGTAGCATTGAAAAACATCGAGATTATTGAAGAAGAAAAACTGGTAGAGCGCGCGGAGTATTTAGGAATGCAATTGGAGCATAAGTTAAATGCGCTGCTGGAATGCCCCAATGTGGGCGATATTCGTACTTTCGGATTCATGGCCGGCATCGAAATGGTCGAGAGCAAACAGACAAAACAGCCGGCTGCGCCCGCAAAAGTCGCGCAGGTGCTGGCCGAATGCAAAAAAAGAGGGTTGATGATCGGAAAGAACAGTGATACCGTACCGCAATATGAAAATGTTCTGACTTTATCGCCGCCTTTCGTAACAACGGATAAGGAATTGGATTTCATTGTGGCAACTTTGAAAGAGGCGTTTGCGACGCTGTTGATAAAAAGCAGCACCGTATAGGTTGTTTCAGGCAATCAATATAGGGAAGCGGGGAAAAGAATTGATAAATATATGCAGCGAACGATTGGAGAAACGGATTAGCGAGCTGGCGAAAATTGGCCGGATCGAAGAAACGGGGGTTTGCCGGCTTGCGCTATCCAAAGAAGACAAACAAGCTGTGGAAGCCGTAAAGCAATGGATGATCGAAGCCGGGATGACCGCACATGTTGATCATTTTGGAAATCTCATCGGACGGCTGGAAGGGAAAAATCCTACCGCCCCTGTCCTTATGATCGGTTCACATATTGACTCTCAACCGTATGGAGGGCGGTTTGATGGAGTAATCGGAGTGCTGGGCGGCATTGAAGTGGTGCAGACGATGGTTGAAAATGGAATGATTCCCGATGTTCCGATTGAAGTAGTGGCATTTTGTGATGAAGAAGGGTGCCGCTTCAACAAAGGGCTGTTCGGTGTTCGGGGAATTCTTGGCAAGCTGGAGCCGGGAGAATTAGAGCGCAAAGATAAAAACGGGGTGACAAGAAGGCAAGCTCTTATGGAATTTGGCTGCGATCCCTCCCGCTTTCATGAATCGGAATATCCAGCGGGCAAAATCGGCGCATATCTGGAATTGCACATTGAACAGGGGCCGGTACTGGAAGCGCTCGATTCCCCTATTGGCATTGTAACCGGAATTTCCGGGCCGCTGTGGCTTACGGTGGAAATGGTGGGGTTCGCGGGACATGCGGGATCGGTCCCGATGCCGATGCGCCGGGATGCGCTGGTCGGCGCCGCCAAAGTGATTACCCGCTTACATGAAATCGCATCCCGTGATCCCGAGAACCCGACGGTTGGAACTGTAGGAAGCCTTCAGGTATTTCCGGATTCACGCAACATAATTCCGGAACGGGTTGTTTTTACGGTTGATTTGCGGGACATTAACATCGAGCGTCGTGACCGTTATGAGGCTGAATTAAGGCAGGCAATTGAAGAAATCGCCCGCGAACACGATTTAGCTTATACGATTCAGGAGGATACCAATAGCGAGCCTCGTTACTGCGCCGAATCGATAATGGAGATAATGCGTGCGGCATGCAGAGAAATAGGGGTTGACGCACCGGAGTTAATGAGCGGTCCGTTTCACGACGCGCTGGCCATGTCCTATGTATGTGACTACGGTATGATTTTCGTGCGCTGTAAGGAAGGCATAAGCCACAATCCGAAAGAATTCTCCACTTATGAAGATATTACCCTCGGAGTGGAGCTGCTGTATAAAACCGCGTTAAGAATGGCCGTTTCCGGCGTTATGCTTGACCGCTGACACTATTGTGTCGGCGTTTTTTTGTTGGTTAAAGTAGAACCAATTGCAAAAAAGCGTAACATCGTTATGGTCATGAGGGTTTTCCTGAGATAAAATAAATTCGTTATGGATTTATTGCAGTGAAAGGATGGGTACAACCTTGGAGGTATGGTTCACGAAAGAAATCGTCGCCGGCATCTTCGGTCTTCTTCTGATTCTGTTCCTTGTGCTGTTTATTTGGAACATTATCCTTAGCGTGAAATTCGGTCGACTAAAGAAGCGATTTAGACGGATGGCGCAGGGAACATCGAAAGATAACCTGGAACAAATGCTGGAGAAGCTGTTCGATCGGATGGAAGCTCTTGAAGCATCCCAGCAGGAAGTGGAACGCTTGACGGAAATCATGCATACAAAGGTGAGGGAGCAGAAAGGACGACTCGGCATCATTCGTTTCTCCGCCTTTGAGAACGAGGGCAGTGATTTGAGTTTCTCGCTTGCGCTGGTGGATGACAATCAAGATGGGATGGTAATGACGAGCATTTACGGTCGCCACGAATCCCGTGTATACGCCAAACCGGTAGAAAAGGGATCTTCATTGTACGCGCTATCGGAAGAAGAACGGCAAGCGCTTGCTATGGCGGTAAAAAATAACGTAAATCCCGAATAAAAAAAGTATTGCATGTTGGTCACATTCGTGTTATTTTATTTCTCGTTAAGTAAAGTTTATCTTAGATTAGGAACCAGGATTCACTTAAAGGGTGGGAATGTTCATCCCTCACTCGCCCCCGTGGTGAATGACGTAGGTCCTAGCGATGTTTACACTACTCATCCTAGGAAGGGGGAGCTGGAAGATGGAATACTCAACTTTCGGCAGACATGTGGCAATTGATGTTTGGGGAGTCGACTTCGGGCTTTTAAACAACGCGGATTTTCTGAAGAATCATATGGTGGAAGCGGCAGAAGCGTGCGGCGCAACCGTTCTGTCCGTGCAAGCAAAGCAATTTGAGCCACAAGGCGCTACCGTATTGGTTATGCTTTCAGAAAGCCATATCTCCATTCACACGTATCCTGAGCGAGGTTTTGCTGCCCTTGACTGCTACACATGCGGTGAGACGGTGGATCCGCAGATTGCCATTGATTACATGGTTTCCGTTTTGCAACCGGAAAAATACTATGCGAAGAAACTGATTCGCGGTGTAGGCGAGATGGAAGTCGCTACACCGGAAGTAAATCGCAATTATGTTCACGCGTAATAAAATTAAGCGGAAAGAGAGGCTAAGCGCCTCTCTTTTTTTCTGTGAAAATCGTGAGAAAAGAAGGAGGGAAAGAGGAAATGAGATCCGGGGAAGAAAAAGGCGTTCGCCTTTTTCCTCTTTAAATCGTACCTCTACTCTCTTGTTTCTGTATCCTGGCTATTTCTACAGTTGTTTTTTTCTGGGAATATGGGGTAAGATGAAACATATCTACACTACGTTATGGGAGATATGCGATGTATATAGAATTTATTCTGATTTTTTTATTAACGGCGGCGACATACGAACTCGGATTTGCGCAGAAGCTGCCTGTTTTTAAGAAAGCGGCGGCGTACGTACTGCTTTTAGTGGGGACTTTTCCGCTGGCGATTTTGAATGCGATGGGTTTGCCGATGATCCCGGCACTTTGTGTGGCCGTCGTCGTTCTGCTATTTGCCCGGCTGCGACGGAAAGATGTCAAATCGATGCGCGAAAAAGAACAGAAAGGGTGAGTGCATGTTGTGGCTGACACCGGTACGGCAAACCGAACATGGTTGGGTGTTACACGAAGAACGGATTGCTTACAAAGAATCAGAATTGGCTCCTGTATTAACCGCGCTGCGTGAAGTGCATCCTCGCTTGCTGCCTTTAGTGAAAGCGGCCATTCTGCCGGACGAACCGGAGGCAGAGGAAGAAGAAGCGCTTATTTGCGGTACAGCGGCCGATTTTGATCTTTCTGTGCCAGGCCATATTATATTTGACGGTATGCGATGGCGGCTGTCTCACTGCGGGGAAAGCTTTTTCCGTATGCTTCTTCCCAAAGATGAGGCAGTGAGGCTGTTATCATCTGTTGTCCAGGTTCAAGGAGATATTGTCGGGCAAATCACCGATTGGGTAAAACAAGGAATGTATGCAGTTGTCATAAAGGAATAATCATGAGAGGTGGCCACATGACGAAGCAATTCGAGAATGCGTTGTTTGACTATTTGCAGATTAAAGTCGTCTCAGACGCCAGACCAGAGGACGACGCGGCAAAAAAGACAAGTGATTTTTTCTATTCCATTCTGGAAGAGGATCATAAGCTGGAGCATTTGGAATACACCAAAGACGAGACAATGTACCATGTCAAGTATACGGCAGATGGAAAAACGAAAACCCAGTTTTACGACAGGGAAGCCATTGAGCAGCTGCTTAGCGCCATCGAGGCAGAGCCGCGCTATGGTCGGTAAAAAATACGTAAGGGTGCAGAGAAACGCTGAGTTTTTCTGCACCTCATTTTTTTTGCGTGGAAAACATGTTTAAAAATAATGCGTAAGAATATATGATGAAAGGAAAGAGAGGGAAGAAGAAATAAGATCCGGAGAAGAAAAAGGCCTTCGCCTTTTTCTACATTAAAATCATCTCCTCGCTCCCTTCTCTCTTTTCCCTCATGCCGCAAAAGTCAGCCGCCCTTCTCATGATTTTCATGTCGGGGTGGCGGCTGAAAATCCATGAGAATTTTGTTAGGAGTAGACGGAATGAAAGTACGAGATTACATGACCGCAAACCCAATTGTTCTATATAAAGAGGAAACGATTAGCCGTGCCGCTTCCCTTCTGCTCGAAAACCGAATTGACGGTTTGCCGGTGGTGGATGAAGCGTACAAGCTGATTGGGCTGCTGACCAAATCGCATGTATTTCGTGCGATGAAAAACCATCTGCCCGAGGAAACGCCGGTAGGAACGTTAATGCAGACCCGCCTGGTTACGCTGTACGATGATCAGCAGATTTATGAGGATTGGGACGAAGAGTTGGAAGCGGGACGCCTTCCGGTCATTGACCGCTCCGGTACACTGGTCGGTATTCTGACGAGAACGGATATTCTCCGTGCTTTTGAGCACCAGACACGGAAAACGATTTCTCAACTGGACGCGATTCTGCAGTCTACATATCACGGGATCGTAGCAGTTGACTTAAAGGGTCATGTGCTGTCCATTAACCAGGCTGCAGAGCGCCTGCTCGGCATCTCCTCGCAGAAAGACATGCTCCGTACATCCATCGATGAGCTTGTATCTGATAAGCCGTTGTTAAATCTGCTGCTTTCTCTTGAAAAAAAACAGATGGTCCGGCTTGATTATGACGGTCGCAAACTGCTGATTAACCATACGCCGATCGTAACCGACGAAGGCAAAAAGATTGGAATGGCAAGCGTTATGCAGGATATTACGGAACTTGAAGTGATCTCTGAAGAGCTTACGGCTGTCCAGAAGCTGAACCGGGAACTCGATACGATTATCGAATCGTCCCATGACGGGATTGTCGTTACGGATCGCAGCGGAGTAATCCGTCACTTCAATCAAGCATTCAGCCGTATGACAGGTGTACCGGCACACGAAGCGATCGGCAGGCAGGAAGAAGAGTTGGAGCGGCGGGGCATTATTTCCCAGGCAGTGAGTAAGCTGGTGGTTGAAAAGAAGAAGCGCGTCAGCGTTATCCAGCATGTGGCGAACGGCAGCGTACTGCTCTCGACAGGAACGCCGATTCTAGACGATGAGACGGGCGAGATTTTGCAGATTGTAATGAATTGCCGCGATTTAAGCCAATTGAATCAAGTAAAGGCGGAACTGGAAGAAGCGAAGCAGCTATCTGAGCGATACCATTCGGAGCTGGAAGTGTTGCGCGCACAGCAGATGGAAATCGAAGGCGTGGTCGCGGAAAGTGAGGAGATGCGTAATATTCTTCAAATGTGCATGCGCATCGCTCCGGTAGATACGTCTATCCTTATCCTTGGAGAATCGGGTGTCGGCAAGGGTGTATTGGCCAAATTGATTCACCAGCGAAGCGACCGGGCCAGGGGGCCTTTCATCTCCATTAACTGCGGTGCCATTCCCGGTAATTTGCTTGAGTCTGAACTGTTTGGCTACGCGCCCGGAGCTTTTACGGGTGCACAGCAGAAAGGGAAACCAGGTTTAATTGAGCTGGCAGACGGAGGAACGCTGTTTCTGGATGAAATCGGGGAGCTGCCGCTGGATTTGCAGGTTAAACTGCTGACAGTGCTGCAGGAAAAGCTGGTCACCCGTATCGGAGATGTAAAGGAAAGAGCGGTAGATTTTCGCCTGGTTGCAGCGACAAACGCCAACCTCCTTGAGCGGGTGCAGGCCGGAACATTTCGTGAAGATTTATACTACCGGATTAACGTCGTTCCGATCGAAGTACCTCCGCTGCGTAAGCGCAAAGAAGATCTATTTCCGATGATTCGGTATTTCCTTGGGAAATTTAATGCTAAACACCATGTAGATAAGCGGATTTCCTATGAATCGCTGGAGCTGATGCAAGCGTATGCGTGGCCCGGTAACGTCCGGGAGCTGGAGAACATCATTGAGCGGCTGGTTGTGACCACGGTCGCTCCGGTTATTGATGTACAGCATCTGCCCAAAATGATGCTCGATGGGCAGACTCCGTCTGTTGCATTTCCGGTGGAACGGCGGCAAGAAGCAGGGCAAGCGGATGAAAAAACTGTATACAGTACGGCAAGCGTGCCTGCTACGCCGGCTCAAGAGAAGGAGCGGTTGTTGTCGTTATATGAAAAATATCAGAGCACGCGAAAGGTCGCTAAAATCTTGGGGGTTCATCAATCCACTGTTGTGCGCCGGTTAAATAAGTATGGGATTCGAAAGAAAAATGATGCATAATGGATGCGAGAAGTGTTTTTGATGCGATTTTGATGCAGATAAACGATGCGTATGCATCGGATTTGCCATATGTACCCCGTCATTTGCATCATTTTAGCTGTTAGAAAAACTGGCATAGTACTTGCAATGTTAAAAAGACGGAGAGAATGAATTAATGGACTATCGCAAGACTTCGGCAGGAGAGGCCGAATCAATAGAGAAATCATACAAATAATAAAAATAAAAACCATACATTATACAAATAAAAAGGGTAAAAAACCCGCAGTTGAGTGGAGAGCAACCGAAACGTGCGGATATATTTCTTGCGATAGTTCATTTCCATTCCATCCAGCCTGCCCGCTTGCCGAGATGCATTGCCTGCCGTTTGTGAATTGATAGTTGAGGATATGCTTTTTTCCGGTGTACAATGGAAATATCCTCATATGTAAGGAGGTTTTGCTTATGGCGGAAGTTGTGGCACAATCTCTAAGCCAGGATTTGCTGGCATTGTTGCAAAATGAACGGTTTGCCATGCTGTCCACGGTGAACAAACAATCTGGAGGGCCGTATGTAAGCGCGATTTCTTGGGTATACGCGCCGAATGTGTCTACGATTTTATTTGCTGTCAATAGCAAGTCGGTCATCGTCGACAACATCCAGCACAACAGCCATGTTGTGCTTAATGTGTTTGCGGGTGGGTCCGTCTATTCCATCAGCGGTCATGGACATGTGAAAGCGGAACAAATGGAAAATGTACCGTTAAAGCTGACTATGGTGGAAATAATGATTGAAGAGGTGCGTGATGTGATGTTTTATGGATCACGCATTTCCATTGAACCGCGTTTTGAGAAGACGTATGATGAACGAGCGGCGAAAAAACTGGATAATCAAGTAATGGAAGCGCTTAAAAATGCCTAGTCATATGATCTGTGACCAGGCATTTTTTTGTGGTATAGGAGAGTATATGTCACTTTACATTGAGAAAGCGGTATATACTTTCCCTTCATTGTAATCAAGGAAAAACGTGCGAGGCGTGTGCCGGCCGTTGCTTTTTCCGTGTGGAGCGTGTAGCCCGAAGGGAGGGAAAGACCGGCAACGCCCGCGCGTTTTTCTTATCTGTTTTTATGTGTATGTTACCGGCCTTGCGTAGTTGGCCGTTGATTTCGTACAGGTTCCTGATGGGGAGCCTGCGGAACAAGGCGGCCTGCAATGTCAGCCAACTCTTCGGCGAATCCGGCTACAGGCCGGCCACGGCGAATATCTTCGTTCATTTCCCGGAGCCGCTGTACGATATCGGGATCGGCGGTTACCAAGGCACGGGCACCCTGCGGATCTTTTCGCATCGCTTCAGCCACAGAATATTTAATGGTGCCTACGCGTGCACGGTCAAGCTTTGCGTCAACATTAATGCCGACAATGGCGACCTTGCCGAAAACAACGGCGGTTGCTCCCCTTACATGAGGGACCTCCGCAGCCAGTCTGGCCAACCTATCGGCGGTCGCCTGTGCGTTCTGCGGCTGCGCCGATTCTGGTGCTGTTTGTTTCACGCGTTGTACTTCCGTTTTTCCCTGGGCCTCGGGTTTGGCCGGCGTATTCGGGCCACATCCGGCAAGCATGAGGACGGCAAGCAGTGATAGTGTGCGTTTCTTCATTCTGTCACATCCTTTCTCGTATCAACTGCACATTCTTTACCCGTAGTGTTGCGCAAAAGGAGGGAAGGCATACGTGATTTTTTCTTCTAGAATATTTTTTGTAACATACACTAACAACAAACCTCCATAAACCATAAAGTAAAGTAAAGCGAACGTATTGCCGATCATCCTTTATCCGCACCTCCGTAAGTTGCAAGCTTCGGCAAACGCTTTAGCGCGATTGCCGTTAGGATAAGCATCCATATACATTGCCCGGGAGGCGAGACATTGAAAAAAATCTATGTCTTAGATACGAATGTGCTGCTGCAGGATCCGCTGGCGATTTTCTCATTTCAAGATAATGATGTGGTATTGCCGGCTGTTGTGCTTGAGGAAGTGGATTCAAAAAAACGTTTGATGGATGAAATTGGAAGGAACGCGCGTCATGCGGCCAGGCTGCTAGACGGATTGCGTGCCAGAGGACATCTGCACCATGGGGTGGAGTTAGATAGTGGAGGACGGCTGCGCGTCGAGTTGAATCACCGGTCATTCGCGCGCATGCAGGAGCTGTTTCACGATATGACGAATGATAATCGCATTCTCGCGGTTGCCATGAATCTGCATACAGAAGAGCAGCAGAAAGAATCGCCGCGCGCCGTCATCCTTGTTTCAAAAGATGCGCTTCTGCGCGTGAAAGCGGACGCAATCGGACTTGCGGCGGAAGATTTCCTGTCCGACCGCGTCGTGCACGAGTTCTCCAATCTCTATAAAGGATATGCAACCATCCAGGTTCCGTTTGATACAATTCAAAAATTTTATGGTGCAGGGCCGTTCGAACTAAAGAACTTCCTGCCCAACCGAACGTTTTTGCCGAATGAATTTCTCATTTTAAAAGACGAGCTTGGGTCGTCTGCCTCGGCGATAGGCAGGATAAGCGGGAATGGAAAGCATTTGCTTCCGCTTATGTTTGGTGATGAAATTGTCTGGGGGGTAAAAGCGCGTAATGCCCAGCAAAAAATGGCAATGGAGCTTCTGCTTAATAAGGACATTCCGCTTGTCACCCTGACAGGAAAAGCGGGGACAGGCAAAACGCTGCTGTCGCTTGCCGCCGGTTTGATGCAGACAGAAGATGAGCATGCATACAAAAAGCTGTTGGTGGCACGTCCGATTGTGCCGTTGGGCAAAGACATTGGATATTTGCCAGGGGAGAAAGAAGAGAAATTGCGCCCCTGGATGCAGCCGATTTACGACAATTTGGAATATCTATTTAATACAAAGCAATCCAGGGATTTGGATAAAATTTTGGCCGGCCTGGGCAGCATTCAAGTCGAAGCGCTGACATATATTCGTGGAAGAAGCATCCCTGAGCAATTCATTATTATCGATGAGGCGCAAAATTTAACAAAGCATGAAGTAAAGACCATTCTGACGAGGGTTGGTGAAAACAGCAAAATTATTCTGATGGGAGACCCGCAGCAGATTGACCATCCGTATCTCGACGAGGTCAACAATGGATTAACCTATGTGGTTGAGATATTTAAGAACGAAAAAATGTCAGGCCATATTACGCTTCAGAAAGGCGAACGTTCATCGCTGGCGCAATTGGCCGCCGACTTATTATAAGAAACGCAAATAGAAAGCTCCGCTTATATGGGTGGAGCTTTTCATTTTCGTTTTATAGGGAATGATGGTACACTAAGGAAAACACGACATAGGAGGCGAGGCAGGTGCGTATTCATACTTTTCCTCTAGGACCGTTGCAGACAAATTGCTATATTGTTACGAATGAAGAAACGAAAGAAGCTGTTATTATTGATGCGGGCATGCATCCAGGTGAGTTGTTGAGACAGGCGGCAAACTATCAGGTGCGTGCGATTTTGCTGACGCATGCACACTTTGATCATATGGGAGGATTGGATCAAATCCGGAAGAAAACCGGTGCTCCGGTTTATATTCATCATAGCGAGCAGGAGTGGTTGACCAATCCTGATCTAAACGGTTCTTCCCGCTGGCCGATGATTGGCGGGGCGATGACAGCCGAGCGTGCCGAATACGAAATAAAAGAAGGAGATGTGCTTGTCCTTGCAGGCTTAAACATCCGGGTTCTAGAGACGCCGGGGCACACACCGGGCGGCGTGTCGTTTTTGATTGATAATGAATTGTTCAGCGGAGATACGCTGTTTGCCCATTCGATCGGCCGGACCGATTTGCCGGGCGGCAACTATGAGCAGTTGATTCAAAGTATTCAGGATAAATTAATGCCTCTACCGGAAGACACACGCGTCTATCCGGGGCACGGACCGGATACGACAATCGGATTCGAAAAGCTGCACAATCCGTTTATTGCCTAAACATTGCGGTAATACTAAGTTTGTCACATTTTTTTCACACCGTGGGGAGATAAAAGCAACACGCAACTTAAAAAGGTTGTTAAACTAAGAAGTAGAATCTAACGCGAATAGGGTGTTTTGTTTTACTTTTACGAAAAGGGATGATGAATCAATGCTTTTTGGATATTCCATCGGAACATGGATGCTTCTTACGATCATGATTTGTTTCTCCGGTTCGGCGCTGCTCATCTGGTATGCTGCAAAATCCAGCGGGCAATTTGACGATGTGGAAGGCGTAAAGTATCGGATGCTTGAAGAAGAATCCGCGGTTGATGTACCGATTGATGCCAAGAGATAAGAGAAAGCATACTCGTTCGGAGTATGCTTTTTTATCATTCGTTTTCTGTGAAAATCATGAGGAAAGAAGGAAGGGAAAGAGGAAAGAAGATTCAGGGAAGAAAAAGGCGTTCGCCTTTTTCTACATTGAAATCATTGTCTCGTTCTCTTCTCTTTTTCCCTTCATACCACAAAAAGCCAGCCGCCCTTCTCTTTATTTTCATGGCAGGACTTGTGGCTAATCGACCATAGTGCTTTTGTTTAATAAATGTGTAGAATTAAGAAAAAAGAGAATGGTTTTTGAAGCTGGGGTGAGGTAGTTGGGATGAGCCACGAAGTTTCCTTGGAACAGGCCGAGCGGCATATTCGCCTGCTTCGCCTGCTAAATGAAGTGAATATGTATATTGCCGGGACAACGGAATTGGAAGCGGCGCTAAACTTTGTAGGAGAGACGATTCGGCGGGCATTTGGTGCCGGTACATGTATATCACTAGTGGAAGAAGAAGAGCAGAATTTACAGGTGTGGATGGACACGGATCGAAAAGAAAGTCGCTATTGTTACGTGTTTTCACCCGGGTCGGTGGAGTGGGAGACGGTAGAAACGCATAAGCCGCAACTGTTATACCCAAAGAAGACCGCCCTTAACCTTACACTTCTTCCGCTGCAGAATTATGGTACGCTCTTCCTGTTTCCGATTCGATACAAAGAGAGTTTGCAAGGCATATTATATGTGTTCCATGAGCAAGAAATCATGGTAGAGCCTTATTTGTTAGAGTTTTTAGAAGGTGTTTCCGCCCGTCTTGGTGTCGCGGTATACAACTGGCAGCAGCAAGAAGATTTGCAGTATCAGAGGCGTAAGCTGCAGCTTCTGTTCGATATGATGGCGGTGGCAGCGGATGCGGATAAAGATCTCGAAGATGTACTAGAGCTTGTGCATCGCCAAATTGCCGATACATTTCACTGGTCGCGAGTCATGATTGGACTGGTGGATGAAGAGAAGAGAAGAATCGTGCTGTCCAACACGACAGGCCCGGTAGCACCGGAATGGGCTGCATCGCTTACAATTCCGGCTTTATCCGGATGCGATCAAAGGCATGAAGAGGCGTTTCGTACAGGTTTGCCGGTTGTGGTGCAGGATGGACAGCATGATGAGCGATGCGGGGTTACTTCGCGCCTGCCTGATCTTTATAGCGCAGTCACGGTGCCCATTATGTACAAGGATAAGCCGCTTGGCATTATTTATGCAGATAACAAAGATTATCGGCGCTTTACTGATATGCAGCTGCAGTTTTTGATCGCAATCGCCCGCCAATTGGGAACGGTCGTTATGAACGTGCGTCAGTATGAGCATATTAAGAAGCTGGCGATTACCGACGGATTGACGGGGCTGCATACACGGCAGTACTTTTCAGAGCGATACGCGGAAGAGTATGCGAGCGCGGTACGGTATAATACGCCGTTCTGTCTGATTATGATTGATATTGATGATTTTAAGAAAATTAATGACACATACGGGCATATTACAGGCGATGAGGTGCTGACTGCGGTGGCCCGAGTAATTCAGCAGCAGGTACGGACATATGATATTGTGGCCCGTTACGGAGGCGAAGAGTTGATTCTCCTGCTGCCACGCACGAGATTAAATGACGCGTTCCGTATCGCTGAGAGAATTCGGGCATCGTTCCGTACGCTTGAGTTTCCTTTCCCTGTCACCGCAAGCATCGGTTTAGCCGTCTATCCGAACCATGCAAAAGACAAAGAGGATTTGCTGATGCTTGTTGACGATGCTATGTACCGCGCTAAGCATCAGGGCAAGAATCGTATTAAGATTGCACGCGGCAAGTCTAGCTAAAAACAGGTCGCATGCCGAAGGATTTCTTTTCTGCGAAGATGCTGAAACGTCCGTATGGAAGCGCCCGAACGGGAACCGCCAAACATCTGGGTGTTTCAGTGATGGAGACAATGGCGGTTCTTTCTTCCGTTCGGACACTTCCATACTGGGTAGAAAAGAAAAATATCGGCGCTGCGACCTGTTTATTCACGATTATGATGAGACAAAGATAAACACCACCTTGGGGTAAAGGTGGTGTTTAGGGGGAGGATTAGAATTTAGAGTTAAACTAATAGGGTGGGGCATTGCCCCTGGGTTTTACATATGGGATGTTAATTACATAATAAATCTCTTTTTAAACTATGTCAATAGTGTTAAACAGAAATTTTATACCGTAAAATTCAGCCGCTCTTCCCCTCATTTTCATGGCAGGACTTGTGGTTAATCGGCCATGGTGGTTTTCTATGCATGCTATAATGAAAAGAACGAATAGAGAGAGGAAGAGAAAACGTGGATGTGATTACAACCATTCAGCGGATTATCCGTAAAGCACCGGAGCGGATGATTCCGTTTCGCATCTATATGGAGCATGCCTTATATTCTCCGGAGGGCGGATACTATCAACAAGAGAAGCCTAAAGTCGGCAAGCAGGGTGATTTCTACACGAATGCCTCGGTCGGCTCTGTTTACGGAGAAGTAATAGCCGACGTGCTCTGGGAGATGCTCGGCAAATTACCTGGTCATAACAGTAAGACAATCGTAGAAATGGGGGGCGGAGCCGGACAGCTCAGCGCGCACATCCTCCGTTATCTTCAAGAGACGGGCCGACTGGCTGACATGCCGGAGCCGCTGCCATATATTATGATTGAAACGAGCGCTTACCACCGCTCGCTTCAGCAGGAAGCTCTCTCCGCTTTCAGAGAGGCCGTTGACGTGCGCTGGTATGAAAGTATCAAGGAGGCTAAAGCCGAATGGGGAGAACTGCATGGTGTATTTTTTTCCAATGAGCTTCCGGACGCATTTCCCGTTCACTTGATTGAATATCGTGACGGAAGCTGGCATGAAGTCTATGTGACAGAAGAAGAGGAGGGAGAGGAAAGACGCTTGTTTTCCGAGCGGCTTGGTCCACTCTCAACCCCGATGCTTGCCGATTATATCAAAGACGAGTGCATTCCTCCGTTGGAAGGCTACCGCACCGAGGTAAACCTGGAGAGTCTTCGTTGGATGGAAGACGTAGCAGGATGGCTAACCAGGGGCTATATACTAACCGTTGATTATGGATATGAGCGCGGTGTCCTGTATGCGCCCTCGCGAAAGAACGGAACCCTGCTGTGTTACCGTTCGCATACAATAAGCGAAGATCCGTATAAAGCCCCCGGTGAAAGTGACATAACGTCTCACGTGAATTTTTCGGCGCTTATCGATAAAGGTGAAGTATGCGGGCTTAAGACGCTGGGGTTTTATACACAACAGCAATTTCTGATGCAGGCGGGGATAGTGGCGCGTTTGCAGTCGCATACGGGAGGCGATCCGTTCCGCAATGAAGCTGCGAAGCGAAATCGTGCCATCCGACAGCTTATTGTGCCGGAAGGGATGGGACATGCGTTTCGTGTGCTTATCCAGGCAAAGGGAGTAGAGAGTACGCTAACCTGCTGTACACCCTGGTCATTGCAGATGTAGAGAACACAGAAGGAAAAGCAATAGATGCTAAATAAAAAAACGGAGGGGACGAAATTCCGCTCCGTTTTCGCATGTATTATAGGAATGAGGACAGCGTGTTTACTACAGCACTTGCATGCTCTCCGTCAAGGTTCTTCGGATAATCGCCGAAGAAAGCGTAGAACATAAAGCCGGTAAACGCTAACAGCAGGTAAGTCATAAAAATTGTCATGTATGTTCTTTCCGAAAGTTCAACAAAGCTCAAAGCCAGGAACATGCCCGTTTGAGCAAAGAATAACAGTGCCATTGCTTGCAGTCCACCCCATAACCCCATTAGCGCAATGACCAGGCAAAAAAATGCCAGTACACGATACATGCGTGCCATCTCTAATTTCCCTCCTTTTGCTGCTGTTCTAGATAAAACTGTAAATCATTCTTATTATAATCCAGTCATTAAAGCCTGTAAATGTAAAGGTTTGTCCATTGTATGACACATCAGGAAAGGCGTAACATTGTATAGTCGCAGGACTTACAACCTGCCAGCATAGAATTTTCTTCAATTAGGGAAATATTCTCGCCGAAGTATGTTTCGAAAATGCCAAGCAGCAGCGCATGATGCATCCGGCAGATGCTTTCCGGATTTTTCACGGCTGTTTCTTTGAATGTGCAGTTATACACGCGGAAACGGAGATGTTGTTCATCAATGAGTTCGATTTCCGGATTGAGTCCTTGAGCCAACACCAGGCGATGGATCGAAGCAATTTTTTCTTCTGTCTTCATTCCGGTAAAACCGACACGCTCTTTCTCGATTGCCTGTCTTGCAGCTTCATGGCCGAATTTACGCCCCATTTCATACAACGCTTTCTGTCCCGCCTCACCTAAAGAAAGAAGCGTTTCAATAGCGATATTAGCCAAAAGCTGGTAGTCACGCGGCGGGAACTGCAGGCTGATAACCTCATCAGACAAAGAGTACAAACGGCTAGGACGTCCGCCTTTTCCGGTTTTTTCTGAGGTGGAATTCAACAGGTTTACGTCCTCAAGTTTTGTTAAGTGCAGGCGCGCGACGTTTGGATGAATATCGAATTGTTCGGCAATTTCTTGCACGGTGACGGCACGATGACTGGACACAATGTATTGATAAATGGAAAAACGAGTAGGGTCAGCAAGAACGCTGGTTAATTTTAAGGTTTCATTTTCCATCGGGAGTCCCCCTTTTTATTTCTTATATCTGGGGTTAATTATAGTACAAATAAAAGAAAGGGTAAATGAAACTTTTGTAAACACTATTGACATAGAAATAAATGCAATAATATAATTAAGTTAATTAAAAGGTAGGAATTCCTATTCTTTATTCACTTTACATTTTTTATAAGCTATACATTTGTCATAGATAAATAACATTTGAATAGTTGACAAGGAGATGACCGGGGATGAGTGAGCACCATTTAACATTCTATACTTATCCAAGCTGTACCTCTTGCCGCAAAGCGAAAGCATTCCTGAAAGAAAAAGGAATCGAGTATGATGAGCGTCATCTGTTTAAAAATCCTCCTTCATCTGAAGAATTGTTAGAAATTATCAAAATGACTAACAATGGAATTGATGACATTTTATCAACGCGCAGCCGCAAGTTTAAAGAATTGGACAAAGATATCGAAGACATGACTGTTTCCGAGCTCTTGGAGATGGTGAGTGAGGAGCCGCGACTGCTTCGTCGGCCGATTATTTTTGACGGAGAAAACTTGATTATCGGCTATAACCGCACCGCCATGCAGGATTTGCTGGCATAGCGCCGTATATTGTTTTGCTGAGAATAAGGACGACGGGCATTCCCGTCGGCTTTTTGTGTACGTATAGGAAAGTATATGTTGATTTACAGTTCTAAAGCGACATATACTTTCCCTCTATTTTGTGTATACGGGGGAGCAATTCCGATCTTTGCAATATAAAAAGGTTCTATCTTTCATTACATAAGTATGGTATAATGACTTACATAATATTGAATATGTTTGTTTTTGGAGGAGTCTGTCACCAGAGGCTTATCTATGTCTAAAAGGAGCCTGTGGTCACAGGCTCCTTTTTCTATTTTGTAACGGTTTTTTAGACAAAATATCATTATATAAAAGAAGAAAGGCGGAGAAAATATGCTTATTTTTCAGTTAGCTATCATCTTATTTGCTTCTAAAATAGCGGGGGACATTAGCGTACGTTTAGGTCAACCAGCTGTATTAGGGAAGCTGCTTATCGGGATTGTTTTAGGACCAGCGGTCTTAGGAGTGATAACGGATACAGAGATTTTAGGTGAGCTAAGCCAAATTGGTGTCATTCTTCTTATGTTTATTGCCGGTCTCGAAACCGACGTAGATGATTTTAAGCGAACAGGCAAGGCCTCTACTTATGTTGGGGTCGTAGGCATTATTGTCCCTTTAGCAGCAGGCTATCTTGCCGGTATGATTTTAGGTCTTGCCCCCCTGCATTCGCTCTTCCTTGGCCTGTTGCTGTCAGCTACAAGCGTAAGCATCTCGGTTCAAGCGTTAAAAGAGATGGGAAAGCTCAATTCTAGAGAAGGAACAACCATTCTGGGAGCTGCGGTAATTGATGATCTTCTTGTCATCATTGCGCTGGCTTTCCTTATGAGTTTAGCCGGTGGTGATGTACATCTTGGAGCGGTTATTCTGAAGAAGGTAGTTTTCTTTGCCGTTGTTATCTTGCTTAGCTGGAAATTGGTCCCGTGGATACTGAAACAATTTGCTCCGCTTCGCGTTACGGAATCGGTCATATCTGCAGGGTTAATTATCTGTTTTCTTTTTGCTTATCTGGCAGAGTATGCAGGAGTTGCGGCGATTATTGGCGCTTACATCGCGGGGATTGCCATTGGTTTTACTGACTATAGAGACGAGGTTTCCGAAAAGATAGAAACCATAAGCTATGCCGTTTTTGTGCCTGTATTTTTCACCTCCATTGGTGTTGCTGTAGAATTTAGCGGGATTGGAAACCAGTTGGGATTAATTCTAGGTTTTAGCATAGTAGCTATTGTAACGAAATTGGTTGGCGGGGCCTTTGGTGCGATGGCGGCTGGATTCAACTGGCGAAACTCGCTGGGGATTGGCTCAGCCATGGTATCCCGTGGCGAAGTGGCTTTAATTATTGCAGGAATTGGCCTTGAGACAAGTATGCTTGATAAAGAGCTATTTTCAGTGCTTGTAGTGGTGGTTTTGGTTACGACAATTGTGACGCCTCCCATGATGAAATGGTTCTTTACGGATAAAGGCGCCGAAAAAGTGGGTGTTAAAAAGGAAACGTAAATCAAATCATTTACAAAAGAGAACGGTCCATGTACATGCTTTTAGTTGGGAGGGTGAACAACTGTGATATAATTACACCAGTGAAATGAACGGAGGAGATTATGCTTGCCAGACTCTAATTTAGTATTGCTTGTTGACGGAATGTCTTTATTGTTCCGCGCTTATTACGCGACTTCTTATAATGGATATATTATGAAAACTAGCTCAGGCGTACCAACAAATGCTATTTATGGTTTTGTGAAGTATTTTTGGGATGCCGTTCAGACATTTAAGCCTAGTCATGTAGTTTGCTGCTGGGATATGGGAAGTAAAACGTTTCGGAGCGATTTATACGTTTCCTATAAGGCGAATCGATCAGAACCGCCAAATGAATTGCTTCCGCAGTTCGATTTAGTCAAAGATGTAGTAAGTAGCTTTGGGGTTCCTAATGTTGGTGTAAAGGGATACGAAGCGGATGATTGTATCGGCACTTTATCTCGTTGCTATGGCAGTGAAGCAGATGTTAGAATTTTAACGAGCGATCGGGACAGTTTACAACTAATAAATGATCGTGTTCATGCGGTAATCATGAAAAAAGGGTTGTCTAACTATACTGTTTATACTCCTGAATTGCTAATGAGTGAAATGGGAATCACTCCTGAACAGGTTATTGATTTAAAAGCTTTAATGGGTGATCCGAGCGATTGTTATCCAGGGGTAAGGGGGATTGGAGAAAAGACCGCTTTAAAGTTGTTGAAAGAACATCAAACAATCGAAGGGATTCTAGAGAATATATCTTCCCTTTCCGCTGGACTTCGAAAAAAAATTGAAACAGATATAGACATGCTTCACCTTTCCAGGCAGTTGGCCAGAATTAAAACAGATGTTCCAATTACGTGCTCACTTAACGAGTGTGGCTGGAAAGTCGATTATGATAAGGTAAAAGAGCAATTTGAAGCATTGGAGTTCAAGGGTCTTACGAAATTAATTTTAACTTGAAAATACGTTGCTGAATTTGAGATTCACCGCCTGCTAAATAGGCTGGCTGAGTATACTATGTAAACCAAGTGAATGAGGGGAGAGAGAAGATGAGCACAGTTTTAATAGAAAAGCAGGACGGGATCGCTCTCGTAACATTGAACCGCCCGGAAGTCCGAAATGCGATTAGTTTTGAAATGGTAGAAGAGCTGGACGCATGTCTGGATGATTTATCCGCTGATAACGAAGTAAAAGTAGTTATTTTTACAGGTGCCGGAGATAAAGCATTCGTGTCGGGAGGAGATCTCGACCAGTTCCTATCAGTACGCACGAAGGACAAGTCTTATCCGATGCTTATGCGGGTGGCTCGTCTGCTTAGCAAGATTGAGCGGTATCCGAAGCCAACGATCGCCATGATGAACGGGGCGGCCATCGGTGGCGGCTGTGAATTCGCCACCGCCTGCCGTTTCCGTATGGCGAGTGACAGAGCGAAGATGGGATTCGTACAAATCGGCATGCACATTATTACCGGGTGGGGAAGCGGCACTCGACTTATGGAGAAAATCGGCACAAACAACGCGCTTACGCTGTTGTTGACGGGAGAGTTGTTCGACGCTGCATACGGTAAAGAGATTGGATTTATTGATCGTGTGTTTCCGCATGAGACACTGCGCGAAGAGGTGTTTGCCTTCGCTGCAAAAATTGCCGATAAACCGCTTGCAGGCATCGAAGCATACATGAAAGTCGCCAAAATGGTTGATTCCGGCCTGGCGCGCGACGTATGCATCGAAGAAGAGATTGATCTCTGCTCCTCGCTTTGGGGATCGGACGCTCATTATGGCGTAGTTCAGAAATTTTTGCAAAAAAAATAAAAGAAACCGAAAATCCCTGCGTTTAAAACTTTCAATGGCTGGACATACTATTTTACTAGAAAATCAGTCTATGAAATCTAGCAAGTGCATAAAAATAGTGATAACAAGGCAAATTGCAAAGTAAACGGAGGGATTCATATATGACGGCAACACGACAGGATGCATGGACACCGGATGATGATTTGTTGCTGGCTGAAGTGACACTGCGCCATATCCGCGAAGGAAGTACACAACTGTGCGCATTCGAAGAAGTAGGCGAGCGGCTCAGCAGGACGGCAGCGGCGTGCGGGTTCCGCTGGAACAGCACCGTGCGCAAACGCTATGAGGACGCGATTCAAATCGCCAAGGCTCACCGTCAGGAGCGGAAGAAAGCGAAGCGGAAGCTCAAAAGCGTAGCTTCTCTTTCCCTGGTAGAAGAGGCAAGTCTAGTAGAAGAGAATAACCAGACTAATGGAAAAGAAACGGTGGCTTTGCGGCATCAGGAGATGCAGGAAGAGCTTTCGTTCGATGTGGTCATTCGCTTCTTGCGCGGTCAGAAGGATGTATTCAAGCGTATGAAGCAGTTGGAAAAAGAAGCTGAGGATAGCCGCAGAGAGCTGGAAGAATTGCGCGCCGAGAATGAGAGTCTGAAAGAAGAGTTGTCTTTAATGAAGTCGAACTATCAAGTTGTCAATGACGATTACAAAGCGCTGATTCAAATTATGGACCGTGCGCGGAAAATGGCGTTTCTCGGCAGCGAAGAAGACGTGGATGTCAAGCAGCGTTTTAAGATGGATGCCAACGGTAACCTCGAGCGTGTCGATTACCGGTAGAGTAAAAAAGAGGGACAGATCAGGGCAGGGCATAGGCTTTGCTCTTCTGTCTCTCTTTTTTTATACTGCACAATTAAAAAAATTTCGAAAGTAAAAAGGTATTTTTGAGCGTTTGTAGAAACTAATAAGATATAGCAACCTATTTTTACATATTGTGCATGAAAGGGTGAGCGAATGGAAATTAGAACGGTCCTCATTGCGAATCGGGGCGAAATTGCCCGTCGAATCATACGAACGTGCAAAGCAAAAGGAATTCGTACGATTGCGGTTTATTCCGAGGCCGATGCCACCATGCCTTTTGTGCGTGAAGCGGATACAGCGGTTTTAATTGGTCCGCCGCCGGTGGCGCAGAGCTATTTGAATATGGAAACGATTTTACAGGCCGCCAAAGAACATGGTGCCGATGCCATCCACCCGGGCTACGGCCTGCTGTCCGAGAATGGACGCTTTGCAAGACGGTGCGCGGAAGAAGGGATGATATTCATAGGTCCACGTCCGGAAGTGATGGAAGATATGGGCGCCAAAATTCGTGCACGCAGCAAGATGATAGAAGCAGGTGTGCCGGTCGTTCCAGGCTATAACGGCAACATTTTAGATGCAGAAGAAGCGTGCCGCGTCGCAGCAGAAATCGGGTATCCGGTCATGCTGAAAGCCAGCGCAGGCGGCGGTGGTATCGGGATGCAGATTTGCCGCGATGACGAAGAGGTTAGAAAAGCATTTCAATCTGCCAAAGGACGTGCGAAAGCATACTTCGGTAACGATGATATGTTTATTGAGAAATATATTGACAATCCGCATCATATTGAGGTCCAAATTGCCGGCGATGAGCATGGCCGTATCGTGCATTTGTTCGAACGTGAATGTTCGATTCAGCGTCGCCATCAGAAAGTAATCGAAGAAAGCCCTTCTCCTTTCCTCGACGAGACGACACGGGGTCTGATTTGTGACGCTGCTGTACGGGCGGCGCAAGCCGTTGAATATACAGGGGTTGGCACCGTCGAATTTATTATGGACGGGAATAAAGAATTTTTCTTCCTGGAGATGAATACACGCCTGCAGGTAGAGCACCCGGTCACCGAAGCGGTAACGGGGCTTGATTTGGTAGAGCTGCAGCTTACAATCGCTGAAGGGAAAGCGCTGCCATTTACACAGGAAGACATAACACAGCAGGGGCATGCGATGGAGCTTCGCATCTATGCCGAAGATCCGGTTACATTCATGCCGTCTCCCGGTACGATTTCCCGCTATGAGCAGCCGGAAGGTGAAGGGATTCGCATCGATGACGCAGTCGAGTCCGGCTCGGTGATTACACCGTTCTATGACCCGATGATCGGCAAGCTCATTGTCAGCGGCAACACGCGGGCGGAAGTGATTGCACGGGCTGAGGACGCGCTTGCTCAATATGCGATCGAAGGCATTAAAACAAACATCTCAATGCTTAGCGAGGTGCTCGGTGATGAGGAATTTGCCGCTGGTATATATACGACGCAATTCGTCCAGCAAATGAAAAGAATGACCAACAAATAGGGGGAAGAGAGCGTATGAAACAAATTGTAGCAAATATGGCAGGTACAGTAATCAATATATTGGTGAATGAAGGAGACGAAGTGCAGGCAGGCGCTGACGTCGTTATGCTCGAATCCATGAAAATGGAAGTGCCGGTAGCGGCGGAAGTGTCCGGAAAAGTAACCGCCATTAAAGTAAATATCAGTGATTTTGTCAATGAGGGAGATATATTGATCGAGCTTGAAGGATAAGGAGGTAGCATGATGGATAACCGGGTTACGCTCTTTGAAGTCGGCCCGCGCGACGGGTTGCAGAACGAAAAAGACAGCGTTCCTACTTCTGTCAAGGTTGAACTGATTGAGCGATTAGTCAGTGCAGGGATCCGTCATATCGAGGCGACTTCCTTTGTTAATCCGAAGTGGATTCCACAGCTGGCCGATGCGGTTGATGTGCTGAATCAACTGCATCGGGAAGATGATGTCGTCTACAGTGCGCTTGTGCCCAATCTTAAGGGATTGGAACGAGCCAGACAGACTGGAATACGGGAAATTGCCGTGTTCATGTCGGCCAGTGAATCGCACAACAAAAGCAACATCAATAAAACAATTGAAGAAACGTACCCGGTCCTGCAGGAAGTGGTTGAGGCAGCCATAGCGGAAGGGATGCGTGTGCGCGGCTATGTGTCCACTGCATTCGGGTGTCCGTACGAAGGAGAAGTGTCTCTTTCGGCAGTGGCTCGTGTAACGGAGAAGCTGCTGCGCATGGGCGTCTATGAAGTCTCCATCGGAGACACGATCGGCGTGGGTACGCCAGGCCAGGTGAAGGAGCGATTTATTTCCCTTATCGAACAATTTGGTGCAGCGCGGCTCGCCGGTCATTTCCACGATACGCGCGGCACGGGACTCGCGAACGTCTATGCAGCGCTTGAAGCGGGCATTCGCACGTTTGACAGCTCGATTGCAGGGCTTGGCGGCTGCCCGTATGCTCCGGGCGCATCCGGCAACATCTCGACGGAGGACCTGGTGTATATGCTTCATGGTATGGGGATAGAGACGGGCGTGCAACTGGAGAAGCTGGTGGAGACAGGCGCGTTTATGGAACGTGTGCTGAACCGCACACTGCCTTCACGGGTACTGCAGGCAATGAAAAAAACAGGCAAGGAAGGGGAATGCGGCAATGAGCAATACACAGCAGGCAAGTAAAGCGCTTACAGATACGCTTCGTGAACGAGTTGAGCAGATACAGGCCGGCGGCGCCGAGAAATACCATCTCAAAAACAAAGAACAGAATAAGCTTTTTGTACGTGATCGACTGAAGCTGTTATTTGATGATGAATTTCAACTTGAGGATGGCCTGTTTGCCAATTTCATGGCTGGCGATTTGCCTGCGGATGGCGTGGTCACTGCTATTGGCAAAGTAAATGGTCAGACAGTGTGCGTCATGGCAAACGACTCCACTGTCAAAGCCGGGTCTTGGGGCGCACGTACGGTTGAGAAGATTATCCGCATTCAAGAAACGGCTGAAAAGCTGCGTGTGCCGATGATTTATCTCGTTGATTCAGCAGGGGCGCGCATTACGGACCAGATTCAAATGTTTCCGGGCCGTCGTGGTGCCGGCCGCATTTTCTACAATCAGGTGAAGATGTCCGGTATGGTGCCACAGGTATGCGTATTGTTCGGACCTTCTGCGGCCGGCGGCGCATACATCCCGGCATTCTGCGACATCGTTATTATGGTGGATGGCAATGCCAGCATGTATCTGGGCTCGCCACGCATGGCCGAGATGGTCATCGGAGAGAAGGTTACGCTTGAAGAAATGGGAGGTGCCCGCATGCACTGCTCTGTTAGCGGTTGCGGCGACGTATTGGCCGCTTCTGAGCAGGAAGCGATTGAATCCGCACGTCAGTACCTCTCTTATTTTCCGGCTAACTTCCAGGAGAAACCGCCGGTACGCAAGGCGAAAGCGCCGAAGGCAGGCGTGCGCAGCGTAGAAGAGATTGTCCCGACCAACCAAAACGCGCCGTTCAACATGCATGAGTTGATTGAGGCCATTGTAGACGAAGGCTCTTTCTATGAGATGAAAAAGTTATTCGCAGCAGAATTGGTAACCGGATTCGCGCGTATGGACGGTAAGCCTGTCGGCATCCTTGCAAACCAGCCGCGCGTGAAAGGCGGCGTACTCTTTGTCGATTCGGCAGATAAAGCAGCGCGTTTCATCAACCTGTGTGATGCCTATAGCATTCCATTACTGTTCCTTGCTGATGTCCCTGGTTTTATGATTGGTACGAAAGTAGAGCGTGCAGGTATTATTCGCCACGGCGCCAAGATGATTTCGGCGATGTCGGAAGCGTCTGTACCAAAGATTTCCGTGATTGTGCGCAAGGCATACGGTGCAGGTCTGTACGCAATGGCAGGTCCTGCGTTCGAGCCAGATTGCTGCTTGGCACTCCCGACGGCACAGATTGCGGTAATGGGTCCTGAAGCAGCCGTGAATGCGGTGTACAGTAACAAGATTAACGCAATCGAAGACCCGCAGGAACGCCAAAAGTTCGTTATGGAAAAACGAAAGGAATACCAGGAAGACATCGATATCTATCGCCTCGCTTCCGAGCTTATTATCGATGGAATTGTAGAAGGAAACCAACTTCGCAAAGAGCTGATTGGCCGTCTTGAAGTTTATAGCAGCAAACAACTGACCTTCTCGCATCGCAAGCATCCGGTCTATCCAGTATAAGCCCTTGGTGATGGCGAGTCGGCTACACACCGCTCCTCGATTGGCGTTTTCGAATGTATGCGGATGTGTTATGATGGAACATATTGATAGCGATTGAGGAGCAAGAACATGAGTCATTCCTTTCAACAGCGTATTCTAACGGCTGCGCACAAGATTTTCATCGAAAAAGGGTACCGGCAGGCCGATATGCGCTCTATCGCCAAAGAAGCGGGCATTGCCGTCGGTACCATTTATAACTATTATCCGAATAAAGCGGTGCTGTATCAGGCGATACTGGTCCAGCAATCGGACGAACTCGACCACCGGATTTTCCAGATTACGCGGGATGAGGAACAGACGTCCATAGAGAAGCTACAATCGATTACCGAGCTTCTGCTCGCATTCGCTGCCAGTCATTCCAGCTTCTGGCGCGAAATTGTTGAAGATCCGCAGCGGAACGCAGAAATGCGGGATGAAGGCCACAAGGCACAGATGCAGGCCCACGAGCAGCTTAAAAAGCACTTGCTCAGTGTATTTGCCGAGTTTACCGCACAATCTGCATGGACGGAGCGTCATGTACTGACGTATATGGCAGCGGTAACGCATATTGGCTTCTTTTTTCCGGATCAGCAGGAAGAAAACCGGAGGTATGTAATGGGGCTTGTGCAGCACATGATTGACCAATCAGCCTTTGAGGATAAGGCAGAGAAGCATATTCACGAGTGAAGGAGACAAGATAGATGGGAGGCTAACTTCTCATCTATCTTTTTTCTTTGAAAATCATGAGAAAAGAAGGAAGGGGAAGAGGAAAGAAGATCCGGAGAAGAAAAAGGCCTTCGCCTTTTTCTGCATTGAAATCACTGTCTCGTTCTCTTCTCTCTTTTCCTTCGTACTACGAGCGTTGCTCGATCACTTGTTCATTTTCACGGCAGGGCTTGTAGCTAGATAAGTGATGGTGATTTTGTGTTATACTTATTTTAAATAAGCAAAGAAAGGATGAACCGTGTGCAACTGCAAAAGGTACGATTACTACCCGGCCAAGCGATTGTGCGTGATTACATACATAACTATGAGAAAGTGAAAGAGTTTTATTTATATAGACCATACGAGCAGGCCAGCATTGAGAAGCGTCTCAGTTGGCTTGCTGCGCATCCGGCATCGAACCGGCCGGAACTGGTAGACGGACTGCTTGCGTTTAACAGGGAAATCGGCAATCATGCGCATGCCTTACAGAACATCGAGAAGCTGCGCCAACCGGATGCGTATGTGACGGTGGCGGGCCAGCAGGCGGGTGTGCTCACCGGTCCGCTCTATACAATTCATAAGGCGATTACCATCATTCGGCTTGCGGAAGAGCAGGAAGCAAAGCGGGGCAAGCCGGTCGTTCCGGTATTCTGGATTGCAGGCGAAGACCATGACTATGAAGAGGTCAACCATACGTATGTACAAACGCGCGCGTCTGAAGTGAAGAAAGTAAAGCTTGGGACAGAGCACGCAGGACGGACGTCCATCTCACATTTGCCGGTAGCTCCGGATGAAATACGTACCTTTATTGACGAGTATTTCGCCGAACAAATCGAGACCGAATTTTCCGGGGAAATAAAAGAAACATTGTACCGGTTTGCCGAAAGCTCCGATACGCTCACCGGTTTTTTCGCACGAACGATGGCGTGGCTGCTCGGCGAACAGGGACTTATCCTAATGGATGCGGCGCTTCCGTTTGTACGACGCTTAGAGAAGCCGGTGTTTGCGCAAATTATTGAGCGGAATGAAGAACTGAACGAAGCGGTATCTATACAGGGGGAGAAACTCGAAGCGCTCGGCTATCATCGGCAGGTGGAGACGGATAGGTCAAACGCGCAATTTTTTCTGTATCGGGAAGGGGAGCGTGTCGGTGTAACACGGCTTGCGGACGGCACATTCCAAACGCGCGATGGAAGCGAGACCTATACCAAACAACAATTGCTTACCATGCTCGAAGAGAATCCAGAGCAATTCAGCGCCAATGTGGTGACGCGACCGTTGATGCAGGAATATTTGCTGCCGACACTTGCGTTCGTCGGCGGACCGGGGGAGATTGCCTACTGGGGACTGTATGCCGAGTCATTCCGACGCATGGGCTTTGAGATGCCGCCGCTTATTCCGCGGCTGTCGTTTAGCCTGTTCGAAGGCGCGGTGCAGAAAAACATGCGCAAGTATGAAGTGAGCACGAAAGAGGCGTTGACCGGCCTCGCGGAGAAACGTGAACAATTCCTTGCCGCTCAGGATACACTAAACTTCGAAGAGAAGTTTAATGATGTGCGGGAGAAAATTACGCGCCTGTATACTCCTCTTATTCGAGATGCGGCGGAAATCGAACGCGGACTGCAGAATCTCGGTGAAAAAAACCTGGAAAAAGTTCTCGAACAGGTTTCCTATTATGAAAACAAAATCCAGGCCGCTTTCGTTAAACAACATGAAGCGGCGCTGCGCCAATTCGACCGTATTGCAGTTTCACTGTTTCCATTGGACAAACCGCAGGAACGAGTTTACAATATATTTGGTTATCTTAACAAATACGGCATGGAATGGTTCAGAGCGTTTGCCTCGTATCCGTACGACGTTGTACCTGAACACTATGCGGTATTTATTGATTAAAGACGGGAGGCTGACATTTTGAATACAACAGAAAAAAGCATCGTGCGCGACATGAGTCTCGCGCCGAGCGGACATCTGAAAATTGACTGGGTTAAAGAACATATGCCCGTGTTAAACCGCATTCGTGAACAGTTTGAAAAAGAACAGCCGTTCAAAGGCTTAAAAGTAGCCATTTCGCTGCACCTGGAAGCAAAAACGGCATACCTGGCCAAAGTTGTGAAAGCCGGCGGAGCCGACGTTACGATTACAGGCAGCAACCCGCTATCCACACAGGACGATGTAGCCGCTGCTCTTGTAGAAGACGGCATCACAGTATTTGCGAAATACAATCCTGACCCTGCTGAATATAAAGAACACTTTATCAAAACGCTTGAAACAAAACCGGATTTAATCATTGACGACGGCGGCGACCTCGTTACGATTCTGCACTCCGAACGTCCGGACCTGCTTGAGCAGGTACGCGGAGGCTGCGAAGAAACGACGACAGGCGTTATCCGTAACCGTGCGTTAGAGAAGTCGGGCGAATTGAAATTCCCGATGATCGCGGTAAACGACGCGTACTGCAAGTATTTGTTCGACAATCGATATGGTACAGGCCAGTCCGTATGGGACGGCATCAACCGCACGACCAATCTGGTAGTTGCGGGCAAAACGGTCGTCGTTATCGGTTACGGCTGGTGCGGCCGTGGCGTGGCGCTGCGTGCAAAAGGTCTCGGCGCCAAAGTTATCGTTACTGAAATCGACGGCATCAAAGCGATCGAAGCATACATGGATGGTTTCGAAGTTATGCCGATGGCGGAGGCGGCGAAACACGGCGATTATTTTGTAACGGTAACCGGCAACCGTGACGTTATCCGCGGTGAACATATCGAGGTAATGAAAGACGGCGCGATTCTGTCCAACGCCGGCCATTTCGATGTCGAAATCAATAAGCCGGAACTTGAATCGCTCTCTACGTCCAAACGCGTCGTACGCAAAGACATTGAAGAATACGTCATGAAAGACGGCCGCAAAATTTATCTGCTGGCGGAAGGCCGCCTCGTCAACCTGGCGGCAGGCGACGGCCACCCGGCGGAAATCATGGATATGACGTTTGCGCTGCAGGCTGTGTCTCTTGCATATGTCAATGAGAGGTACAAAGAGATTGGGGCGCGCGTGCTTAACGTTCCGTATGAACTGGATGAGCAGGTGGCTCGTCTGAAGCTGGAAGCTTTGGGACTGGGCATAGATACTTTGACAGAAGAGCAGAAAGCGTATCTGGAAAGCTGGAAAGAAGAATAGGAAAAAACTCACAGTGTCGAATGGGGGTGTTCACCCATTCGACATTTTTTTTATGCAATTAGCGCTAATTCACCAAAACTTCCTAAGTTTTTATAGAAGGATTTCATTTTATAAGCTAGAATACGTATGTGGTATAAAGTGGGGCAAAGTGGAGGAAAAGGTAAACAGGTAGGTGAGAAGGCGTGTTCATGGGAGAGTTCGAGCATACGCTGGACGATAAAGGACGGCTGACGATTCCTTCCCGTTTCCGGGAGGAGCTCGGCGAACGCTTCGTCATGACGCGCGGACTGGACCACTGTTTGTTTGTATACCCAATGGAAGAATGGAGCGTGCTGACAGGAAAGCTGAAAGCCCTCCCCTTTACTCGGGCCGATGCTCGTGCGTTTACCCGCCTGTTTTTCTCCGGTGCTACTGAATGTGTGCTGGACAAGCAGGGTAGAGTAAATATACCGGTCACCCTTCGCAGACACGGGAGAATTGATAAGGAATGCGTTGTTATCGGCGTATCTAACCGGATTGAGATTTGGAGTCTGGCAGAGTGGGAAAAGTATACGTCCGAGTCCGGCGATTATTTTAATGAGATTGCAGAGAAAATTGTAGACTTTGATTTATAGCAGGACGCAAGGAGGAAAAATGATGTTCCATCATATTACGGTGCTGCACCAGGAAGCAGTGGACGGCTTGGCCATCAAGCCGGGCGGAATTTATGTAGATTGCACGCTTGGTGGTGCCGGCCACAGCTCATTAATCGCATCAAGGCTTAGCGAAGGAGGCTGCCTCATCGCTATCGATCAGGACGATATTGCCCTTGCCAACGCTAAAGAACGCCTGGCACCGTACATGGAACATGTCACGCTTGTCAAAAGCAATTTCCGTCGTATCAAGCAGGTACTTGAAGAATTACATATTCCACAAATCGACGGAGTGCTGTTCGATCTGGGTGTTTCATCGCCTCAGTTGGATGAAGCAGAACGGGGTTTTAGCTATAATGCGGACGCGCCGCTTGATATGCGGATGGATCAGACGCAATCGCTGACCGCTCGCGAAATTGTTAACGAGTGGCCTGAAGAGAAGCTTGCGTCCATTATTTTCGAATACGGCGAAGAGAAGTTTGCGCGCCGTATCGCCAGAGAAATTGCAGTCGAACGCAAGAAGCGTGCAATCGTTACTACAGAAGATTTGGTCGAGTTGATTAAACGCGGCATTCCGGCCGCGGCGAGACGCACCGGACCGCATCCGGCAAAGCGGACATTTCAGGCGATTCGCATTGCGGTAAACGATGAGCTGAACGCCTTTAAAGAAGCGCTGGAAGCGGGCATCGGATTGCTTGCGCCCGGCGGCAGGGCAAGCGTAATTACTTTTCATTCGCTTGAAGATAGGATTTGTAAACAAACCTACCAGGAGTATAGCAAGGGCTGCGTATGTCCGCCGGATTTTCCACAGTGTGCTTGCGGAAACAAGCCGGTGTTGAAAATTATTACACGCAAACCGATTGTACCCGGAGAAGCGGAATTGAACGAGAACCGCAGAGCGCGCTCTGCGAAGCTGCGTGTTGCTGAGAAGCTGGAAATATAAACAGAAGGAGGAGACGAATGCTTTGCGGCCATACAATCAGGGAAATTTAGCCAAACAAATCGAACGGAAGCCGAAACAGCGGACCGTCCAGAAGAAGCGGGTGACAGTTCGGCCTGGCGGCATTAGCGCAGGAGAGAAGCTGCTTTACTTTTTTATCGTCATCGCACTTGTCACTGTGTCTACATTCATTATTGCCCGCTATGCGAAGATTTCGGACTATAACTACCAGATTCTCGAGACGAAGCAGGAAGTGAAGAAAGTGTCGGAGCAAAACGGAGAGCTTCATGCCAAGATTGACGAGCTGAGCAAACCGGAACGCATTCGTAGCATTGCCGAACAAATGGGACTGACAAAGCTTGACGATACAGTCCGGGTATTCAAAGGCGGCACAGCCTCGAACTAGGGAGATGCGAGATGAGGAAAAAAATCAATCTGCGCACGTTATTGATGGGGGGGCTGTTCACGCTCTCCTTTTTTGCGCTCATTTTGCGCACGTTCTGGATTCAGTATGTTGACAGTGCAGAAATTATGGCAAAGGCTAAGGATACATGGGAACGCAGCGATGCCATTAATCCCAAACGGGGCGACATTGTCGACCGGAATGGGCAGCTGCTCGCCTACCATGGCAAAGCATACACCGTTATCGCACGTTTAAAACCGTATCCGAACGATCAGAAAAACCAGAACTATGTGATAGACAAAGAAGAAACGGCGGCCAAGCTTGCGCCTATTCTGAATATGTCGCAGGAGAAAATTCTGGAGCGTTTGTCGAAAGATTTGACGCAGGTGGAGTTGAGGCCGGGAGGATGGAAGATTCCGAAAGAGAAGGCGGAAAAGGTGAAGGCCCTCAACCTTCCGGGCATCGGGTTATATGAGGAGTCACGCCGTTATTACCCGTATGGCGCTTTCGCTTCGCATGCCATCGGCTATACCAATCTCGAAGGCGAAGCGAGAATGGGAATCGAGCGTATGCTAGACGATCAGCTTAAAGGGGAAAAAGGCAGCTTTACTTTCAAGACGGACCGTCGGGGCAATCAACTGCCGGACGGGGTTGAATCGTACAAGCCGGCCAAGGACGGAAATAAAGTCGTACTGACGATTGACCATCAGATTCAGAACTATATTGAAGACGCACTGAATGAGGCAACGGCCAAATATAAGATGGAAGGTGTCAGCGTGGTTGTGTCCGACCCGCATACCGGACAGATTCTTGGTATGGGCAACCGGCCTACATTCAATCCGAATTCACCAACCGACATTAAGAGCTTCTTCAATCCGGTTATCGGGGCAAACTTTGAGCCAGGCTCGACGTTTAAGATTGCTACGCTGGCGGCGGCTATTGAAGAGAAACAATTCAACCCGAATGCGACATACATGTCAGGGATTTATACGAAGATTAAAGGACAGCCAATTCGTGACCATAATCAGGGCCGTGGCTGGGGTCTGATTACGTACAAAGAAGGCGTAAAGCGTTCCAGTAACGTGGCATTTGTCCGTCTCGGATACGATATGCTGGGAAAAGAGAAGCTGTTCAGCTATTTGACGAAGTTCGGCTTTGGACAAAAAACGGGCATCGACCTGCCGGGTGAAGCCCGCGGATCGTTTAATCCGAACCGCAAATATTATCCGCGCGACATAGCTTCCATCACGTTCGGCCAGGGCGTATCCGTAACGGCTATCCAGCAGGTGGCGGCCGTAGGTGCGATCGCAAACGGCGGCAAGCTAATGAAACCATATATTGTAAAGGAAATCCGTGATGCCAAAACAGATAAAGTTATCCAGGAGCATAAACCGCAAATGGTACGGCGCGTAGTCTCCGAAGAGACGGCCAAGCAGACGCGCGACTTGCTCGGCGCGGTCGTCAATGAGAAGAACGGAACCGGCCAGCCTTTCGCTCTGCCGGGCTACCAGGTTGCCGGTAAAACCGGAACCGCCCAGGTCGCGGAAAACGGGCGCTACGTGGCAGGAAAATACATTAACTCATTCATCGGTTTTGCTCCGAAAGACAATCCGAAGCTGCTCATTTATGTCGTAGTCAACCAACCGCACATCGACAATCCGTCCGCCGGAGGAAAAATTATTGCCGCACCAATCTTTAAGTCGGTTATGGAGCGCAGCCTTCACTATTTGAAACTGTCGCCGGATAAAACGGACAGAAAAACCGTAGAAGTTGTGACGAATGAATCGGTAGTCATGCCGGAACTCGGCGGAGAGACGGTGGAATCGGGCAAGCAATTGCTGGCACAGGCCGGTCTCAAAGGCCAGGTGCTTGGCAAGGGGAAGACCATAGTCGGCCAGTATCCGAAAGCGACCACGCCGCTCACCAAGGGAACGCCGGTGTATATGCTGACGTCGAAAGAAGGCGTACAAATGCCTGATTTGCGCGGTAAAACGCTGCGTGAGGTCATGGAGCTTGCATCGCTTCTTGATATGCAGGTGCCTATTTTCAAGGGTGAAGGTTATGTTGTGAGCCAGAGCATTCAACCGGGAACGGTGATAAAAAAAGGCGACAAGCTTACCGTGACGCTGGCGCCGAAATCGGTAACGCCAACACCTGTACCGGAAGAGGAAAGCAAGTCGGAGAAGAACGGCAAAACGGAGAGGAAAGCGGAGAACTAAGGAAAGCCTGTTCTATCTTTTTTGCTCATCGAATAGGGTTATTGGTGAGAACATAACGCGCGCGGACACGAGACGCCTAAGTCCCGCGCCTATTCGGTGAGGAGGAGAAAGACATTGCGTGTATCCGGAGTTACCGTCCGACGCCGCATCTTTGTTGCGCTGCTGTTGGGTTTTCTGCTGTTTTTGCTGTTGATTACACGCCTTGGGTATGTACAGCTTTGGAAAGGTCCGGGATTAAAAGAGAATGCCGAAAATCTGTGGACCCGTAACATTCCGTTCGAAGCGAAGCGGGGGCGCATCTATGACCGCAACGGTGAGATGCTGGCGTACAATGTTAGCATACCGTCCGTTATGGCTATTCCCGTACAAATTAAAGATAAAACCGACGCCGCGCGTAAGCTGGCCCCGATTCTGAAGGTTGAGGAACAAAAAGTCCTGAAGGAAATTAGCCGGCGCGAACTTATCGTGCGTGTGCCGGGCGGACGCCGCATCTCACCTGAAATAGCCAGGCAGGTGCAGGCTCTTAATATTTCGGGCATTCAACTGGCGGAAGATAGCCAGCGCTACTATCCGTACGGATCGCTGGCGGCGCATATCCTTGGTTTTACTGGAGTGGACAATCAGGGATTGACCGGTATTGAGCGTGTTTATGATGAACAGCTAAAAGGCAAAAAAGGATACATCTCATTCGGTGCAAATGCGGCCGGACAAAAAATGCCGGGCATGCCTGACCGATTTATCCCGCCGGTAGACGGCCAGGATGTGCACCTGACGATTGATGCGAACATCCAGCGCATCATCGAACGTGAGCTGGATCAGGCGATAGCCGTATATCAACCGGATGATGCGATTTCGATTGCAATTTCGCCAAAAACGGGAGAAGTATTGGGCATGGCAAGTCGCCCGACTTTCGACCCGGGCCATTATCGCGATTATCCGGTAGAGACATACAACCGCAACCTGCCGATTTGGAAGACGTATGAGCCGGGGTCTACGTTTAAGATTATTACGCTGGCCGCAGCACTAGAGGACAAGAAAGTCAATCTGGATAAAGATATGTTCAATGATCCGGGGTTCATTAAGGTCGCGGGTGCCACGCTGCGTTGCTGGAAGCGGGGCGGACATGGTCAGCAGACATTCCTTCAAGGCGTGGAGAACTCCTGTAACCCCGGGTTCGTACTTTTAGGCCAGCGCCTCGGCAAAGAAAGGTTATTCCATTACATTAAAGAATTCGGTTTTGGAAAACGGACGGGCATCGATTTGCTTGGCGAAGAGAACGGGGTATTGTTCCGAATGGATCGGGTGGGTCCTGTAGAGCTTGCCACAACAGCATTTGGCCAGGGCGTATCTGTAACGCCAATTCAGCAAGTGCAGGCAGTAAGTGCTGCGGTAAACGGTGGCAAGCTGATGAAACCGTATCTGGTCAAATCATGGCATGACCCGGAAACCGGCAAATTAATGAAGGAAAACAAGCCGCAGCAGGTTCGTCAGGTGATTTCTCCGGAGACGTCCGCCGAAGTTCGCCGGGCATTGGAGAGCGTCGTGGCTAACGGAACAGGCCGTAATGCCTATATCGATGGGTATCGTGTTGGAGGAAAAACCGGTACAGCTCAGATAGTAGAAAATGGTGTATATTCGAAGAGCAAGCATATCGTATCATTCATCGGTTTTGCACCGGCTGATGATCCGCAAATTCTTGTCTATACGGCAATAAACAACCCGAAGGGGATTCAGTTCGGCGGTCTGGTAGCGGCGCCAATCGTACGTAACATTATGGACTCTTCTCTGCGTTATATGAAAATCGCGCCCCGTACGCAGCAAATGGAGAAGAAGTATCAGTACCCGGACAAAAAGATTGTACAGGTGCCGAACCTTATCGGCATGGAACGGAAGGAAATCGCCGGATCCTATTATACCTTCCCTCTTGACATTGCAGGCGATGGCAACAAAGTATCCTATCAGTCGCCGCAGCCGGGTACGCGGGTGGAAGAAGGCGTGACGATTCGCGTCTATCTGGGTGACAAATAAAACAAAGAGCATTACAATAAATGCGGTACAATTCACTGATAGCGACGAAGCGAATGTTTCGCGAGAAAGAAGGAGAACGACAATGCAACTAGACGAGTTACTGGCACCTCTCGCCCTCTGGCAGGTCGTAGGGGACGCAAAAACGGAGATTACAGGGATCGAAATCGATTCGCGCAAAGTACAGCCGGGCGACCTGTTCATTTGTTTGCCCGGCTTTACGGTCGACGGCCATGATTTCGCTGCAAAAGCCGTCTCGCAGGGCGCAGTGGCTATTCTGGCGCAACGCACGGTGGAGGTGGATGCTCCGGTTATTTATGTTCCGGATACCCGGCGGGCGATGGCAGTACTTGCCGATCGCTTTTTCGGCCAGCCGACGCACCAGATGAAAATTATCGGGGTGACAGGAACGAATGGCAAGACGACCACCACCCATTTGATTGAACGGATTCTGGACGAAGCCGGACATGTGACCGGCATTATCGGCACGATTGAGATGCGCCTTCAAGGCGAAATCCGCGAAGTGAAAAACACCACGCCGGAAGCGCTTGATCTGCACCGCGCATTCCGCTGGATGAAAGATAATGGCGCAGAGTATGCGGCCATCGAAGTGTCGTCCCATGCGTTAGACATGGGACGGGTGCGCGGCGTACGCTTTACAACCGGTGTATTTACTAATCTGACGCAGGATCATCTTGATTACCATAAAACAATGGAAAATTACTTGCAGGCGAAAGGCCTCTTGTTCTCCCAGCTTGGCAATGAGTATGATAAAGAGCGGATGAAATATGCGGTACTGAACGCCGATGATCCGGCAAGTGAGGTGTTTGCCCGTATGACTCCGGCGCAGGTCATTACATATGGTATCAGCAGTAAGGCAGACGTACGTGCCAGAAACATTTCCATTACGGCGAAAGGCACGTCATTTACGCTGGAAACATTCGCAGGCAGCACGGATGTAACCTTGCGCATGATTGGCAATTTCAACGTATACAACGTACTGGCAGCAACGGCGGCCTGCCTCGTGGAAGGCATCCCGCTTGAGCAAATTGTGCGTACGCTTGAGAAGGTGGAAGGCGTACGTGGCCGGTTTGAGCGCGTAGACGCAGGGCAAGACTATACGGTTATTGTCGATTACGCCCATACGCCGGACAGTCTGGAGAACGTGCTGAAGACGATTCGCGAATTTGCCGAAGGCAAAGTATACTGTATTGTAGGCTGCGGCGGCGATCGTGATAGAACAAAACGGCCGATTATGGCATCTATCGCGGCGCGCTACGCCGATGTAGCGGTCATCACATCCGACAACCCGCGTTCCGAAGAGCCGCAGGCGATAATCGATGAGATGGTAGAAGGCCTCATCGCGGACGGTATAAGCGAAGAGCGCTACTTTACGCGGATAGATCGCCGGGAAGCGATTCGTGAAACGATTCACAGGGCGGGTCCGAAGGATGTGGTTCTTATCGCCGGTAAAGGACATGAGACATATCAAATTTTAAAAGACAAAACGATCCACTTTGATGATAAAGAAGAGGCATATCAAGCCATACTAGAAAAGAAAAAAATAGGATGAGGAGTTTATAGAAAGGAGGGCGTGTCATGCTTGTACGAGTTTTGTTTTTTTCTATCGCTGCAGCTTTTTTAATTGCTGTGCTTATCGCTCCGCTCTTCATCCCTATTCTAAGGCGATTGAAATTTGGTCAGGAAATTCGCAAAGAAGGACCGAAGGGACATCAGAAAAAGGCGGGAACACCGACGATGGGCGGTATCATTATACTACTGGCCTTAACATTTACGGTGATTAAATTTACCAATCAGTCGGTGGAAATCTTTTTGCTTCTCTTTATTACGCTTGGTTATGGACTTATCGGGTTTCTGGACGATTTCATCAAAATTGTAATGAAGCGCAATTTGGGATTGACCGCAAAACAGAAATTATTTGGTCAGCTTGTCATTGGTGCCGTATTCTACTACGTTCTGGTTCGAAATGGATATGACACTTCCATCTCCGTTCCCGGAACAGGATGGGGCATGGATATCGGCTGGTTGTATTTTCCGCTTGTGCTGATTATGACAATTGGCGCATCCAATGCGGTAAACCTGACCGACGGATTGGATGGTTTGCTTGCGGGTACGAGCGCGATTGCATTCAGCGCATACGCTGTGATTGCCTGGATGACGAGCCAGATGAATATCGCTATTTTTTCCGCTGCGGTGGTTGGTGCGGTACTTGGCTTTCTCGTCTTTAACGCGCACCCTGCCAAAGTATTTATGGGAGATACGGGCTCGCTTGCGTTAGGCGGCGCCATTGCGGGAATAGCTATTCTTACGAAAACGGAGATTTTGCTGGTTATTATCGGTGGTGTATTCGTAATGGAGGCCCTGTCTGTCATTATTCAAGTTATTTCATATAAAACACGTAAAAAGCGGGTATTCCGCATGAGTCCGCTGCATCATCATTATGAGTTGGGTGGCTGGTCCGAGTGGCGAGTCGTGGTAACTTTCTGGTTTGCCGGACTGATTTGTGCGAGCCTGGGTGTATACATTGAGGTGTTAAGCTGATGTCTATTGAAGAAGGAAGAGCATTATATAAGGGGAAACAAGTGGTGGTACTAGGCCTTGCCAAGAGCGGGGCGGCTGTGGCCCGACTCTTAAAAGCGTGCGGAGCGGACGTTACGGTCAACGATAAGAAACCCGAGAATGAGTGCGAAGAAGCGGAGGCGCTCCGCGCAGGCGGAATTACCGTTATTTGTGGGGAACATCCGGACGATATCGTCAATCCGTCTGTCGATGTGGTCGTCAAAAATCCGGGTATTCCCTATACGGTTGCACCAATTCAAGCAGCGCAATCTCTTGGCATTCCGATTGTTACGGAAGTAGAGATTGCGTATGAGTTATCGGATGTGCCGATCATCGGTATTACCGGATCAAACGGCAAGACGACGACCACGACATTAATCGGCCGCATGCTTGAAGAGGGAGGTTTGCATCCGATAGTAGCAGGCAATATCGGTACACCTCTTAGTGAGCAAACGCTGCAGGTCCGGAAGGGGCAAACGCTGGTGGCCGAGTTAAGCAGTTTCCAGTTGAAAGGAACGCGCAGGTTCCGTCCGTCGATCGCTTGTTTGCTGAATGTGTATGATGCCCACTTGGACTATCATAAAACAAAAGAAGATTACGTACATAGCAAAAGCAAATTGTTTAAAAATCAAGAAGAGACCGATGTGGCAGTGCTTAATTATGACAGCCAGATCTGCCGTAATCTGGCCGACGATATTCGTTCGCAGATCCTATGGTTTAGTACAAAGGAAGAAATAGAGCAAGGCGCTTTTGTGCGTAGCAGTGAAATTATATTCAAACGTCCGGTAACAGGTGCACTTGCGGAGAAGCTGGACGAAGCACCCGAAGAAGAAAGGGTGGTCCGTTTAGACGAGCTGGCACTGCCGGGAGCGCATAATCTTGAAAACATTCTGGCGGCAGTCTGCGTGGCCAGGGCGGCCGGAGCGGACATAGAAGCGATCCGCCGCATACTACGCACATTTGCCGGTGTAGAACACCGTCTGGAATTCGTCGCTGAAATTGAGGGCGTTAAGTATTATAACGATTCGAAAGCGACCAATCCAGAAGCAGCCAGCCGGGCTTTAACATCTTTTTCGGCACCCATCGTCTGGATTGCCGGAGGGCTTGATCGCGGCATTGACTTTAAAGAAATGGTGCCGCTTATGAGACAAAACGTAAAAGCAGTCATTACTTACGGGGAAACGGCAGAAAAATTGTTGGCTCGGGCGGAAGAGGCAGGGATTATTCGGGCGAAGCGCGTCGATACTGTTACTGATGCGGTTGCCGAGGCCCGCTCGATCGCTCGGGAAGGTGACATTGTACTGCTCTCACCGGCGTGTGCCAGCTGGGATATGTACAAATCGTTCGAAGAGCGGGGGGTCTTGTTTAAGCAATCCGTGCATAAGCTTAAAACAAGCCCGTAACCGCTGTTTGAATGTTTAATCGAAATCAGGTGATTGAACGGACAGGCAGGCGGAGGCGGCAAATTCTGTGCTGTAAGAGGTGTTTCGCTTGACAAAGGCCCGTTCAACTCCTGATTTTATTATTATTGTCGTGACATTTGTGCTGCTGGCGATTGGCGTGGTGATGGTATACAGCTCGAGCGCCGTAGTCGCCGCTCAGAAAGGCGATCCGTTCTTTTTTACCAAACGCCAGCTTATTTTTGCCACACTCGGCATTGTGACGATGTTTATAACCATGAACATCGATTATTGGGTATGGAAAAAATGGGCGAAACCGGGACTGCTTTTTTGCTTCTTTCTGCTGGTTGTCGTCCTTATCATTGGAAAAGAGGTCAATGGGGCGAAAAGTTGGCTCGGCATTGGTGCGTTCGGGATTCAGCCGGCGGAATTTATGAAGTTGGGGATGGCTATGTTTCTGGCGAAATGGCTGACGGAAAATCAGAAAGACATCGGTTCATTTACCAAGGGGATCGTACCGTCGCTTGGTGTTGTTTGTTTGGCGTTCGGGCTGATTATGCTGCAGCCTGATCTTGGCACCGGTACGGTGCTGTTCGGCACGTCTGTGCTGATGATTTTCATCGCCGGCATGAGAATTCAGCACCTATTGGGGCTAGCGTTGTTAGGTGTGGCCGGCTTTGTCGGACTCATTCTGGCCGCCCCTTACCGGATGGACCGTATTACCGCTTTTGTTGACCCGTGGTCAGATCCGCTCGGAGACGGCTATCAGATTATCCAATCGCTTTATGCTATCGGACCGGGTGGATTGATGGGACTTGGCATTGGCATGAGCCGCCAGAAGTTCTTGTATTTGCCTGAGCCGTATAACGATTTTATTTTTTCGATTTTGGCGGAAGAGCTAGGGTTTATCGGTGGTGCGACTGTGCTGCTTCTGTTCCTGCTCTTGCTGTGGCGCGGTATGCGCGTTGCGGTAACAGCGCCTGACTTATTTGGCAGCCTGCTTGCGACAGGCATTATTGGAATGCTGGTGATTCAGGTAATCATTAATGTAGGTGTCGTGACAGGCATGTTCCCTGTTACGGGAATTACGCTTCCGTTTCTAAGCTACGGAGGCTCTTCGCTCACTCTGATGCTTACCGGCATGGGCGTTCTATTAAATATCTCTCGCTATTCCCGTATGTAAGATGTTAACGCCGGTCGCTTGACGCACATCGAAGAGTAAGAATGGCTTTCTTTTTCTTCTCTCTGAAATTCGAATCACCATTCGGTAGCCGGAAAAAGAAAGTCATTCTTTCCTCATTTCTTTGGTAGGCAGGCCTAAGCTTTATGTCCTGCTTTCCGGGGGAATTTCGAAAAGCTATATTAATAGTGAATAGTTTTATATAAAAGGAGCAAGGTTTGCATGAATATTGTGATTAGCGGGGGCGGCACAGGCGGACACATTTATCCTGCACTCGCCCTCATTAAAGAGATTAAGCGGCATGAGCCCGACTCCCGTGTACTATATATCGGAACGGAAAGAGGGCTTGAAGCGGAGATTGTCCCCAAGGAGGGGATTCCGTTCGAGTCGGTATACATTACCGGGTTTAAGCGTAGTCTCTCTTTCGAAAACGTGAAAACCATTGCAAGATTCCTGAAAGCGACCCGCCGGGCAAAGCGTCTCATCCGGGAGTTTAAACCGGATGTGGTTGTAGGCACCGGCGGTTATGTTTGCGGTCCGGTCGTATATGCCGCAAGCACGCTCGGCATTCCTACACTGATTCATGAACAGAATGTCATTCCGGGACTCACCAATAAATTTTTGTCACGCTATACAGAGCGGGTTGCTGTTACCTTTTCCGGTTCGGCTTCGTATTTTCCACGGGCGAAAACGATCGTAACCGGCAATCCGCGGGCGACCGAAGTCGCCAGAGCAGATGGCTGTGTCGGGCTTGCGTCGCTCAGCGTACCCCCGGGCAAGAAGTACGTGCTTATTGTAGGTGGAAGCCGCGGGGCCAAGGCGATTAACGAAGCGGTAATTGATATGGCATCCAGCCTTTCCGGTTATCCGGACTACCATTTTATTTATGTGACCGGTGAAGTACATTATGAGAAAACATTAGAAGCCATTCGCGGAACCGGAGGCATACCGGAAAATATGACCGTCCGTCCGTTTATTTATAATATGCCGGAGGTGCTGGCTGGTATCGATTTAATTGTAAACCGGGCAGGCGCATCTTTTCTTGCGGAGATTACGGCGCTTGGACTACCGTCCATTCTTATCCCTTCTCCGTATGTGACGAACAATCATCAGGAGAAAAACGCGAGGTGGCTGGAAGAACAGGGAGCGGCACGCGTTATTCTGGAGCCGCAGTTGAATGGCGCAGCTCTTCTTGTGGAGATTGATACAGTACTGAGAGACGACGGAAGAGTTCAGGCGATGCGCCGGGCGGCAAAAGCGCTGGGACAGCCGGAAGCGGCTACGCTCGTCTATAACGAATTAAAAATGATTGCCCGTGCCTGACTGTAACACAGTGGGCGGGGCGATCATACATTATCCTAGGCGCGTGACCCACGGAAGCGGTGCGCACCGGGCAGGGATTCATAGAGGAGGTTCTATTATGCAGAAGCTGATTACAGAATTGAAAGAAGCCAACATCGGAACAGTGCTCATAGACGAACCGCTGGCTAACCATACAACATGGAAAATCGGCGGACCGGCAGACATTCTTGTTGAACCGACTGACAAAATGGCGTTGGCTCACTGTATGAAGCTCGTTCACAAGCATCATGTGCCCTGGTATATACTGGGGAGAGGCTCAAACATGCTTGTGCGGGACGGAGGAATCCGCGGCATTGTCTTTAAACTGGCTGATGGATTTGATCACCTTACCTTTAACGGGGAAGAGGTAGAGGTGGGCGCCGGTTACTCGTTTATACGATTGGCGGTAATGGCCGGGAAAGAGGGATTGACCGGGCTTGAGTTCGCCGGCGGTATTCCCGGTACGGTGGGCGGTGCAATTTATATGAATGCGGGTGCACATAGCTCCGATGTTTCACGTATTCTCAAATCGGCTGAAGTGTTGCTCGAAAACGGGGAATTGGTTTGGCTTACACCGGAAGAACTCGGATTTAGCTACCGTACGTCTGTCCTGCAGAAAGAAAGAAGAGGCATTGTGGTAAGCGCCGTATTCAAGCTTCAATACGGTGACCGCAAAGAGATTGCACGCCACATGGCGGCGTATAAAGACAGACGCCGCCAGACGCAGCCGCTGTCAATGCCATGCGCGGGCAGCGTATTCCGCAATCCGCCGGGCGATCATGCAGGACGCTTGATTGAGAGCGCCGGACTCAAAGGACTTACGGTAGGAGGCGCTCAGGTTTCGGAGAAGCATGCCAATTTCATCGTAAATCGGGGAAACGCGACGGCCCAGGATGTCCTCGACCTCATGGAACAAGTGATGAAGATTATCCATGAAAGGTATAACGTCAAGCTTGTTCCGGAAGTATTGGTGGTGGGCGAGGGGTAAACGGAGGTGAAATCTTGGAGTCATTCGTGATTGAGGGAGGAACCCCCTTATCGGGAGAATTGCGTGTTCAAGGTTCGAAAAACGCCGCGCTTCCCATTCTGGCAGCTACGGTGCTGACAGGAGGTTCCTACACCATCTACGATGTACCCCGTCTCTCTGATATCGATGTTATGCTCAAGATTTTGGCGGAACTGGGTGCCGTATGCTCGCATCAGGGTACGACGGTTCATGTGGACACAACAGCGCTCGCTTCTTCGATGGTTCCGCAGGATTTGATGGGCCAGATGCGCTCATCCATTTTTCTGATGGGACCGCTTTTAGCCCGGTTCGGAGAGGTCACTCTTTCCCGCCCTGGCGGGTGTGCCATCGGAGAGAGGCGTATCAACCTTCACTTAAAAGGATTGGAATCACTTGGTGCAACCATTACAGCCCAAGACGGGCTCATTCGCTGTACCGCAAGCAAACTCAAGGGCGGTGTGATTTTCCTGGATTACCCGAGCGTCGGGGCGACGGAAAACATTATGATGGCGGCCGTGCTGGCGGAAGGCGAGACGATTCTATCAAACGCGGCGCGCGAGCCGGAAATCATTGATCTGCAGAACTTTCTGAATCGCCTGGGTGCCCGTGTGCGTGGAGCGGGAACGGATCGTATTGTTATCGAAGGAGTATCTACCCTGCAGGCAGCGGACTATCAGGTGATTCCTGACCGGATTGTTACCGGAACGATGATGCTGGCAGCAGCGATTACGCACGGAGCGATTACTCTGCGCAATGTGAATCCGATGCATACGGTAGCTTTACTAGATGTTGTAAAACAATGTGGTGTTGAAATCGACTATGGGCATGATATAATTACGGTAAAGGCAAGCGGTTCATTCCGCGCCATTGACCGTATCATGACGGCTCCGTATCCCGGTTTTCCGACCGATATGCAGTCACAGACGATGGCATTTCTTTCTGTAGCAGAAGGGTGCAGTATTATAAAGGAAACGGTATTTGATGGGCGATTTCGGCATGTGAATGAGCTGTGCCGTCTGGGCGCCGATATTTACGTGGATTTAAACACCGCTTTTATTCGCGGAGTACCGCGCCTGTCAGGTACGGTAGTGGAAGCGACTGATTTACGAGCCGGTGCGGCGTTGATTATCGCGGGGCTTGCTGCGGAAGGGGAGACGAGAGTGGCGCAAGTGTATCATATTGATCGCGGCTACGACCGGATTGAAGAACAGCTTGCGAGTCTAGGGGCCCGTATCCGAAGGGAATGTTAGACGCACACTTTCAACAAGCATAATTTGTGCATGTGAAGCGGCATATGAGAGTATGCCGCTTTTGTAAGTTTTACAGGTTCAAAAGCGGAGGAATGCGGAATGGCTAATATAGAGAAAATCCCGCGTTTACGGAAGGAGAACCGGAAGAAGAGAACCAATCGTCAGCTGCTTGTGCTGATGATGCTGTTTTTTTTGGTGTTGCTTGTGGTTCTGTTTTTTCAGTCTTCTATCAGCCGGGTACAGGATATCTCTGTCACAGGGACCCAACTTGTCTCAGCTGACGAAGTAATCAAACAATCACACCTTACGTTTGATATGCAATATTTGCTTGTCAACAAAGAGAAAGTAAAGAATTCTATTGTTACAGCGCTTCCGGCAATTGAAAGCGTGGATGTGCGCAAAACATTTCCTGGGAAGATAGAATTGGCTGTCAAAGAAAGACCACGGGTGGCTCTGTTCATGGACGGGCAGGGTGCGCTGTATCCGGTTACGAACAAAGGTGGAATCTTGAAACAGTACCCAATCGGAGACGGGACGGTGGACAAGCCGATAATTCGGCGTTGGCAGACAGAGAATCTTCTGCCCAAATTCGCTGCGGAACTGGACAAATTAGATCCGGGCATCCGCCAGCAAATATCCGAGATTCAGCACGAGTCCGACAAGAATAATCCCGAACGACTTATATTATTTATGAAAGATGGATTTGAAGTACATACCACCATTCAGAATTTCGCCGACAACATGGCGTGGTATCCTTCGTTTGTACAAAGTTTGAAGCAAGAGGGAAAGACAGAAGGGATTATCAATCTATCAGAGGTGAAATGGTTTGCGCCGTACAAGCAGCAGCAACCGGCAAACAATGAAAAATAGTCTTAGAGTCCGCAAAATCCATGTTTATTTAACGCTCGTCTTCCTTGTCTCCGGGTTCATTGTCGCTTATTCGGTGCAATTGACAATGAGAGGAACAAGTAATCTTCAGACCGCTATCGATGAAAGTGAATGGGAGAAGAAAGTAAGATTAAACGAGAAGCTGATCAGTGAGAAAGAAACGAATGAGGAGCTGGAAAAAAGGCTTGTGAAACTGCGGCTCGAAGTGAACGAGAAAGAAAAGGAGCTATCAGAGCGGCAGGCTATTTCTAAGCAGGTGCTGGGTGAGCTGGAAGAGCTTAGAATGAAGGCTGGATTAATGCCGGTCACAGGGCCTGGCGTAACTGTGACGTTAAACGATAGCAAGTCTGCTGCTGCATTTGATAATGTTGCCGACGGTATTGTACACGATCAGAACATTCGCGATGTGGTGAACGAATTGTTCGCGGCGGGGGCGGAAGGAGTTGCGGTAAACGACCAACGCCTTGTCAGCGGATCTAGCGTACGATGCGTCGGCCCGACGGTTATCGTAAATGACACGAAGCTGGCGCCGCCGTTCGTAATCGAGGCTATCGGGGATAAAGATACGCTCGTATCCGCCATGAAATTACCCGGTGGAGTCATTGATATGCTAAAGCAGCGAACGCTAGAAATTTCTATTACCGGCTCCGACAAAATCGAGTTGCCGGCATACGTAGGGGAAACGGAAAGAAAAGCAGGGGTTCCGTCCTCGACGATTCACGGGTAGAAGCGGTGAGGAAGCAATATGAAAAATAATCGACAGGTCCCATTCATAATTACGGTCATAAGCATTATCATTGGTTTCATGTTGACGGTGCAATTTCGTTCAAATTCGCCAACTTTCGCCACAGAAAGACAGGATACGTTTCAATTACGGCAGAGTGTACAAAAAGAAATGGAGCGCCATCAAAAGTTACTAAATGATATATCAAAATATGAAAAGCTGTTAAGTGAATACGAGACATCGATAAACGAAGGCGGCGGTCTTTCCGTGGTTCAGGAAGAGCTTTCTCGTATTAAAAAGGAAAACGGCTTTGCTGACATGAAAGGACCCGGCATCATTGTCGTGATTGAAGACAACCCTTCCGAGCCAGGCGAGGACAAGTTGCAGTCGCCGGTTATCGACCAGGACTTGACCGATTTGACCAGCCTGCTGTTTGCAAACGGAGCGAAAGCCATTGCGATTAATGACCAGCGCCTGATTGTTACAAGTTCCATTCGCATCGTCGGTGAAGGGATTCAGGTGGATACGAAGCCGATCAATATGCCGTACATTGTAAAAGCAATCGGCGATCCGCAGAGCTTAGAAGCTGCCCTGCGTCTTCCCGGATCGGACCACGAATCAATGGAAGAGTGGTTCCACTTTTTGAATAAGAAATTCACTATCCAGAAGTCAGAAAGCGTCACTGTTCCTGCACATAAAGGAACGGGGAGAGTGAGATATATGAAGCCTCTGGAGCGAAAAGGAGCGTCGTAAGCGGATGTGGTTACCTGTCATTGGGTTACTTATCGGTGTGGTTCTTGGATTGTCGATTGAATTTCGTGTACCTGAAGAATACAGCAGCTATCTTTCCATTGCTGTTCTTGCCGCCCTGGATACGATTTTCGGTGGCTTGCGCGCACATCTGGACAACCACTTTGATATCAAAGTGTTTATGTCAGGCTTTTTCTTCAATACGCTGCTTGCGGCCGGGTTGGCTTTTTTAGGCGTATATATGGGCATTGATTTGTATTTGGCTGCCATTTTCGCGTTCGGTGTTCGTCTGTTTAATAACATCGCCATCATTCGTCGGATTCTTATCGGACGCTGGTTTGGCGACAAGGAAGAGAAACCGTTGCCTTAATGCATAATTTTTATAAATTTTCTCCATGAAAAAAGGGAAACAACGTTTAATGTGGAAGTAAATAAAGTAAATCATTTTTAATGCTACGCTATGAAAATAAAAAAAGAGGAGGTGCCAAATTTGAACAACAGTGAATATATTGTCAGCTTAGATATTGGTACATCCAAAGTCAGGGTAATCATTGGAGAGATTAACAGCGGAACCATAAATATTATCGGGGTCGGTACTGCAGACTCGCATGGAATCAAAAAAGGAGCCATCGTTGATATTGATGAAACGGTTCAGGCAATTCGACAGGCCGTAGAAAAAGCAGAGCGGATGGTCGATCTGCCGATTCGCCATGTTGTTGTCGGAATTTCCGGCAACCATATTCAGCTTCAGTCCAGTCATGGTGTGGTAGCGGTTTCCAGTGAAAATCGGGAAATCAGTGACGAGGATATCGAACGCGTCATGAAAGCCGCACAGGTGATTGCGATCCCGCCTGAAAGAGAAATTATTGATGTGGTTCCCGTTCAATATATCGTCGACGGCCTCGGAGAAATCAGCGACCCGAGGGGTATGATGGGCGTGCGTCTGGAAATGGAAGGCACAATCATTACAGGGGCCAAGACTGTCATACATAATCTAATGCGCTGCGTAGAACGGGCAGGCTTATCCATTGTTGGAATGTATCTTATGCCGCTTGCATCCAGTGAAATTGCATTGACCAAGGATGAGAAAAATTTAGGAGTAGTACTTGTGGATATTGGCGCCGGATCAACCACGGTGTCCGTGTTTGAGATGGGGACATTGAGTGCCTTCTCTGTGCTTCCGATTGGAGGGGATTACATCACGAACGACATCGCCATCGGGCTTCGGACGACGACGGAAGAGGCGAAACAGATTCAACTCAATAACGGATGTGCGCTGATTGAAGAAGCAAATGAAGACGAACACTTTCTGGTGAAAAGAATCGGAAGCGATGTGGAGAAAGAATTTACTCAAGTTGAATTGGCCAATGTGATTGAGCCCCGTGCTGCAGAGATTTTCAACTTGGTAGAAGACGAGCTTCACCTCCTCGGTTATGATACAAGCATACCGAATGGTTTTGTGCTGACCGGCGGCGTCGCCAACATTCCAGGTCTGCTGGAGCTGGCGCGCTATGAGTTACAGGCGCCTGTGAGGATTGCCATTCCGGATTATATCGGTGTGCGTGACCCTTCCTATACAACAGGGGTTGGATTGATTAAATACGCGTCCAAATATTATATGCATCAGATGCCGCGGCAAGTAGAGACGAAGCAGCCTCAACCGAAAAGCAACCGAAAATCTACCACTGTGCCTAAGGTGCAAAAGGAGCCGAAGGAACATGGAGGAGTTATCAAGAAGGTTAAAGAGTGGTTTAGCGAATTTATTTAGATTGTTTGCATGATAAGTGAGGGGGACTTAACTACATGTTGGAATTCGACTTGGAAATGGATACACTCGCACAGATAAAGGTTATCGGTGTGGGCGGCGGCGGAAGCAACGCCGTCAACCGCATGATTGAAGGCGGCATTCAAGGGGTAGAATTCATTGCTGTCAACACGGATTATCAAGCACTGAATTTGTCAAAGGCGCAGCATAAGCTGCAAATTGGTGGAAAACTGACACGGGGACTTGGTGCCGGGGCGAATCCGGAGGTTGGTAAGAAAGCTGCGGAAGAAAGCCGTGAGCACATCGAACAAGCCCTCCGTGGAGCTGATCTTGTCTTTGTTACGGCTGGTATGGGCGGGGGAACCGGAACCGGTGCGGCGCCTGTCATTGCGGAAATTGCCAAGGAAATCGGTGCGCTGACGGTAGGCGTCGTAACCCGTCCGTTTACGTTCGAAGGACGCAAGCGTCAATTGCAGGCAGAACAGGGCATTTGTGCTCTTAAGGAAAAAGTGGATACGCTTATTGTGATTCCGAATGATCGTTTGTTGGAAATTGTCGATAAGAATACCCCGATGCTCGAAGCTTTCCGCGAAGCGGATAACGTGCTGCGTCAGGGTGTACAGGGTATTTCTGACTTGATTGCCGTACCGGGACTTATCAATCTGGACTTTGCTGACGTAAAAACCATTATGACAGAGCGCGGATCTGCGCTGATGGGCATCGGGATTGCCACAGGAGAAAACCGGGCAGCCGAAGCGGCGAAGAAGGCAATCTGCAGTCCGTTGCTCGAGACATCAATTGATGGCGCTCGTGGCGTACTGATGAACATTACCGGTGGCACGAATCTAAGCCTATACGAAGTGAATGAGGCGGCCGATATTGTAGCATCCGCTTCAGATGCAGAAGTGAACATGATTTTCGGTGCGGTTATTAATGAGAATTTGAAAGACGAGATTGTCGTTACCGTTATCGCGACAGGATTTGAAGAGTCGCAACAGCAGATGGCACGCCGTCCGCAGATAGATCCGGGCCGCGAACGCGAGAAGCCGATGGGTGGGCACAATCTGAGACCGATACGTCGGACAAGCCAATTCGAGCCGGAACAGAATATCGAAGAGACACATCTCCCTCCGTCCCGTCCGGAACCGCGCCAGGCTTCTTCTTCGAGCGGACTTGATAACCTGGACATTCCGACATTTCTGCGCAACCGCAGACGTAAAAAATAAGCGTGAATACAAAGAAGCCCTGAGCAGAGAGTGCTCAGGGCTCTGTTTTTATCGCCGGACCCGTGCTTCTGATTATAATTATAGAACCTATGTTCCTGTTTAGCAAGTTGTTTTATAACGAAATAGCGATAGATTTAAAAGAGAAGGCAGGCAAGATTGGTGAAGTAAATACGCGGACAGTACTCCATCTAGGTGGAAAAGAAACAGCGGAGTCTACTTTTTTATTTCTCGCCAGTGTCATATCCTGTCTAAATTTCCCCTCATATTTTGTCTTAATTTTTCATACGATTTAGGGACACTGCTATCTTTTTCTGTGTGATAATAAGAGCACAGAAGACGGGGAGGGGAGGTTCGGAGCGAATGTGACGATGTATGCCGACATTGTGTTTTTAACGAACGCTGTTATTGACTATATGTTGCTGTTTTTAACCGGGCATATCTGCCGTCAGCCGCTGCGAAAGCGAAGGCTTCTGTTTGCTTCGCTGGTTGGCGCCACGTATACCGTTTTTTTGTTTTTTCCGCCCTTATCTTTCGCATTTACTTTTTTAGCGAAATTATTATTCTCCTGTTTGATGATTATGCTTGCATTTCGCTGGACAAAAATGTGGGGATTCGTTCGACTTCTTGCCACCTTCTATGCCGTTTCATTCTTTATCGGAGGAGGGCTTATGGCAGCTCATGCCATGCTGGAGGAGAAAAGTGAGGTTGTAGACGGCATCGTCGTCACACATACAGGGGCGTCCGGTCCCCCTCTTACCCTTTGGTTTCTTATTATAGGATTTTCGCTGCTCTGGTGGGGTGTACGCTATGGTTATTACAGCGTAAAAGCCAGCCGTCAGGTAGATGTTCAGTATGTTCAATTGGAAGTGGACATATTCGGTCATACTATTGCCTGCCGCGGGTTTATCGATACAGGCAACCAATTGTTCGACCCTTTGACACGTATACCTGTGACCGTGATGGAAGCAGAAGTGTGGAAGGGGATACTTCCGGAGCGTCTGCTGCAGCGATTAGAAGAGGAAATAACCGCTTTTGAGTTAGATATGCCGGAAGAGGAAAGCAGATGGCTTGAGCGGCTGCGGTTCATTCCATACCGTACTGTATCAAGCCAGACCGGGTTTCTGGTTGCCATTCGTCCGGATGAGGTGCGCGTGTATGCGAATGACAAAACTTATTGTATAAACCGCATGCTCATCGGATTGCGTGCTGTGCGGCTATCGGCTGACCGAAGCTATCAAGCGATTGTGCATCCAAAAGGGATAGAAGAAAGGTACGTGATAGCTTCCTAAAAATTAAGGGAGACGCGAACTTCGTTTAGGAGTACGAAGGAAAAGAGAGAAGAGAACGAGAGGATGATTTCAATGATTGCAAGGCTACGCTTAATCGCTCAATTATGGTGGTATCGGTTCCTGATTCGCATTGGTGCAAAAGCTGAAGAAATCCATTATATCGGTGGTAGCGAAGCACTTCCGCCTCCGTTGAACCGTGAAGAAGAAGAATATTTATTAAGTCGGCTTCACACCCAGGACCCCGCTATTCGCTCAATTTTAATCGAACGCAATCTGCGCCTGGTTGTTTATATCGCCCGCAAATTCGAAAATACGGGCATCAATATTGAAGATTTGGTAAGCATCGGTACAATCGGTCTCATTAAAGCTGTGAATACATTCGATCCCGAGAAAAAGATTAAGCTGGCTACGTATGCATCGCGCTGCATTGAAAATGAAATTCTCATGTTCCTGCGCCGCAACAGCAAAGTCAAATCGGAAGTCTCATTCGATGAGCCGCTCAATATCGATTGGGACGGAAACGAGCTGCTGCTTTCCGACGTGCTGGGTACGGAAAACGATATTATCTACCGTGACCTTGAAGAGCAGGTAGACAAAAAGCTTCTATATAAGGCGCTTGATAAATTGTCTGAACGCGAGCGTATCATTATGGAAATGCGATTCGGTTTGAATGGAGAAGAAGAGAAAACCCAGAAAGATGTAGCAGATATCCTTGGTATCTCTCAATCTTACATTTCGCGGCTGGAAAAACGCATTATCAAGCGGCTGCAAAAAGAGTTTAATAAGATGTTGTAAATCGCTCGAATTGTTCGATGATTCGAAAGCGAATGTCTCATAATGTACACTGCATAATTTTTCCCTTCGCGGAGATACTTATCAGTAACGCTGGCTCCTTCAGGAGGGAAAAAGACGTGACACGCAACAAGGTAGAAATCTGCGGAGTGGACACTGCCAAGCTGCCTGTGCTGACCAACGCGCAGATGCGGGAACTGTTTGTCCAACTGCAAAGCGGAGAGTACGCAGCAAGAGAGCAACTCGTAAATGGCAACTTACGCCTGGTGTTAAGTGTAATCCAGCGCTTTAACAACCGCGGAGAATATGTGGATGATTTGTTTCAGGTGGGCTGCATCGGGCTAATGAAGGCCATCGACAACTTTGACTTAAGCCAGAACGTCAAATTCTCCACATACGCCGTTCCGATGATTATCGGAGAAATCCGCAGGTATCTTAGGGATAACAATCCCATCCGTGTCTCCCGTTCGCTGCGTGATATCGCATACAAAGCACTTCAAGTGCGGGATACGCTGACGAATAAAAATTCGCGTGAACCTACCATTGTGGAAATTTCCGAAGAGCTGAACGTGCCGAAAGAGGACGTAGTATTTGCACTTGACGCTATCCAAGATCCCGTCTCACTGTTTGAGCCGATTTATCAGGACGGAGGCGATCCGATTTTTGTAATGGATCAAATCAGCGACGAAAGAAATCGTGACAGCCAGTGGACGGAAGAAATCGCACTAAGGGAAGCGATGCACCGATTATCGGACAGGGAGAAGCTGATCCTGTCGATGCGTTTTTTTGAAGGCAAGACGCAGATGGAAGTCGCTGAAGAAATCGGCATTTCCCAGGCTCAGGTGTCTCGGCTCGAAAAAGCGGCGATTTCACAAATGCATAAGCATGTACAGTAAGGAATTATAATGAAAATTGAATAAGAAAAGCAAGCACCTGTCTTTTTGATGGGTGCTTGTTTTTTATGGAGGAAAATATACCAATACATAAAAATCCCCATATCTTCTCAGCCGCAACCCCGACATGAAAATGGGGAGAAGAGCGGCTGACTCTTGTGGTGCGAAGGAAAAGAGAGGAAAGAATGAGGAGAGGATTTCAATGTAGAAAAAGGCGAACGCCTTTTTCTTCCCTGGATCTCATTTCTTCTTCCCCTTCCTTCTTTCCTCACAATTTTCACAGAAAAAGTTGACGCGAATAGGTAATTTGATTATTGTATTAAGTGTACTATTATAAATAATACAATTAATACATAAAGAGAGGAGAGACGTTTTGATCATAATTAACGAACGGAGTCCATTGCCGATTTACGAACAGATTGTCCAGCAGATGAAGGAAGCGATTTTGAAGGGCGTGCTGCAGGGCGGTGAAAAACTTCCGTCCGTACGGGAGTTGTCGGCAAATCTTCTAGTCAATCCAAATACCGTTAGCAAAGCGTATCAGGAATTGGAACGCCACGGTGTCATTGAGACGCTGCGCGGCAAAGGAACGTTTGTCTCCCGGCATCCAGTGCCGCGCATGGAGCAGGAGCGGCTGGAGCAGTTTCAGAACTCGTTGAGACAACTGGCAATCGAGGCATTCTATCTTGGCATTGATGCTGAACAGTTTAAACAGTGGGTGGATGAATATATGAAGGAGTTGGGGAGGGAGAAGCATGCTTAGTGTGAAACAACTATCGAAAGAGATGGATGGCCGTCCTACACTGCGCGATATTTCGTTTGAAGTCGGGCGTTCTTCGATCATTGGACTTCTGGGCCGCAACGGGGCGGGGAAAACGACCCTGCTTAGGACGATAACGGGAATTTTAGATCCGGAAGATGGATGCGTGGAATTTGAAGGGAAAGATGTGCACCGAACACCGGAATGCAGGCACAATTTCGTCTATGTGCCGGACTCTACTGAAGTGTTCGTTGGCTATACGCCTGACGAGTGGGCTCGTTTCTATGCAGCGATATATCCAAATTTTGATATGGAATACTATAAACATTTGATGGAGCGGTTTGACCTGCCCCGCCAGAAAAAAGTCAAACATTTCTCTAAAGGAATGAAGGCGCTCACCGCGATGGTTGTAGCATTCTCTACACGTGCGTCGCTTATCCTGCTGGATGAGCCGACGAACGGACTTGACCCGATCGTGAAAAAGCAGGTACTGGCATATCTGGTGGAAGAAGTGGCGGAATCGGGTACATCGCTTATCATCTCGTCGCATCATTTGGAAGAAATCGAGCGTATTGCCGATACGGTCATCTGGCTGAAAGAAGGGCGGATAGAAGAAGTGACCGTGCTTGAAAGATTGAAAGATACGTTGCATAAATTGCAGGTTGTATTTAAAGATGAAGCACCGTCCCATCTATTCAATCGATCGAATGTCAAAGTTATCAGCAAAGTGGGCCGCGTGTATACGGTACTCATTGAAGAAGAAGGGACAGACACGCTGCGTCTCTTTGAAGAGGAGGACCCGCTGCTGTTTGAGGCAATGCCGATTCGTCTGGAAGATTTGTTTGACTTTAAACTGGGAGGGGAGCGACATGTTTAATCATGCATTGTGGATGAAAGAGTATCGGCAGGCGAAACCGGTTCTCTGGATGCTGCCGGTCATCTGTCTCCTGTTTATGGGGGTAGCACGGGGGTTTGTGATATGGAATAAACTTATTCCTTATGAAGGAATGTATAACAGAGATTTGACTGCTGAGTCGTTCTATAGCGCTTCATATGGGCTGCTTTTTATGCGCAATTGCGCGCTGGCAGGGCTGATAGTATTACTGGCCACTTCATTCATCGGAATGGAGCGCCGGAACTTGCTGAATGATTTTACGTTTTCTCTCCCGTTTTCCCGCAGGCGCATTTTTATGGTGAAGTGGGGTATCGGGGTTACATTTCTGGCAGCATCTCTGTTTGCCAATGAAGTGGTGGATGCGCTTGTTATTTTGCTATCGCCGTTTTCCGATCACTTTAATGTGCTGTATCATATAAAAGATTTTGCTTTTACTATAATCGTGTTGACCGGACTTTATACGTTTGCCTTGTTTGTGGGTACGGTGACTGGAAGCGCGTTTGCACAGGCAATTTTGACGGCTATCTTCAGTATTTTCCCTGTCGGGTTTATGACAATTCTTATGTTTTTCGTGTACGTTAATTTTCGCTGGGATGCGGGCCATGTATTCAGTAATCCTATTTTCCAGGTGATGATGGATATGAGTTTATTCTTTCATGTGGTGGGAATACGTGAAGGGGTAGAAAACGCAGGGGTGTATATTGCTCACATGTGGGGACCTCTCCTGTATACTGCTCTGTTCTTACCGCTTGGATTGTATTGCTATCAGCGCAATCGGCTTGAGTATAATGGACGGATTATTTTGTTTCGTCAACTGCAGGCTGTATTTAAAGCAGGGGTCGCATTATGCTTTGCTTTGGCAATCGGCATGTGTTTCACGATTCTGTTCGTTCCCGATCTGGACCGCAGTCCGAATGCGCTATTGCTGCCGTATTATTTTGGGTTTATCGGCGGCGGGCTTGTGACATTAATTGTCATGGGAAGACTGATGAAGGTACGATTGAAAGTATAAACATCCCGGAAAAGAAGAAAGGCATAAGAAAAGCTGCCTCTCGCCATGCGAGAGGCAGCTTTATTGTTGAACGATTATTTTCCAAAATATTTACTGTAGATTTCATCATATTTACCGTTTTCTTTTACAGCGGTAAGTCCTTTATTCAGCTTATCAAGCAGCTCTTTGTTGCCTTTTTTCACGGCGATTCCGTACTGCTCCTGTCCGGCTGCTTTGTCTTCGATAATGTTTACGTTATCTAATTTTAGTTGTTCTGTAAATTTTTTCACTACTGCATTGTCCGCTACCACAGCGTCGATGCGGCCGTTTTTCATATCTTCGATGGCTCCTGCCACTTCTTCGTAGCCTTTGAGTCCGCTGTAGCCTTTACCCAGCTTGTCTTCCACCAGAAACTGGCCGGTCGTGCCGGACTGAACGCCGATTTTCTTTCCTTTCAAATCGGCGATTGTGCTTACGGCCGGGGCGTCTTTTTTCACAAGAATGACCTGCTTAGCAGTAAAGTAGGGAGCGGTAAACTCCATCGTTTTCTTACGGTCATCAGTAATTGTGATACCGGCGATAGCCGCATCCACGGAGCCGTCTTCAAGACCCGCCATCATCGGATCCCATCCGGTATGTTTTACTTCGACGTTTATGTTTTGTGACTCAGCAATCGCTTTAATCAAATCGACATCGAAGCCCTCTGGCTCGCCCGTCGGCGACATCGATTCAAATGGCGGGAAGGATGCATCCGTTCCGATTACGATTTTCTCTTCACCTGCAGTCTTGCCTGTTTCGTTTGCTCCACCGCCGCATCCGGCAAGCATGAATATGAACAGACATGCGAGCAGCACTAGTGAAACTTTCCTTTTCATAACTATATTGACCTCCCGATTTATTCGCATAATTGTTTATTCATAAACATATGCGAATAAGTATACAGCCGGGTATGTATTCTGACAAGTACCTGAGAGAGAAGAAGTACTTTTAGGACATTTCTCAATATTAGAACATATACTATCAACAGCAGAGTGCGTAAAGAGACAAAGCGCCATCACTTTTCAGCCATCGCCCCGACATGAAAATGATGGCAAGGAGGGCTGACTTTTGTGGTTCGAAGGAAAGAGAGGAAAGGATGAGGAGAAGCTTTTAATGTAGAAAAAGGTGAAGGCCTTTTTCTTTCATACTACTAGACAAATGCTATGCACGATGCATGTACATTGCGAGGTGAAAAGGATATGGTCAAAATTTCGGAATTTCAAGAGAAAGATGTGGTCAATATATTGGATGGGAAGAACCTGGGCCAGGTCACCGATTTGGAAATCAATCTTCAAGCCGGACGGGTCGAAGCGATCTTCGTACCGGGGAAGGGAAACGGTAAGTTCTTTGGATTGTTTGGCGGAGGGGAGGAGATCACCATACCATGGCGTAATATCGTTAAGATCGGTAAGGATGTCATTCTTGTCCGGCTCGATGACGTGATGCCGTTGGTCAAGCCGGAAGTCGGAGAAGGCGGATATCGCCCGTAATGCTCGCATTCCTTTCTTTTCTTATAAGAGAGAGAATGGTAAGATTCTTATGAGGAGGGAAGAGAATGGATCCATTTGTCATGCAGGAGCGGGAGTTCATGCTGCGCTTGACCGATTGGGAGCGCAGATGGCCCCGGCTTGTAGCCGGCTTTTCCACCCGGAAGGGCGGAGCGAGCCAGGAGGCGTTTGACAGCTTCAACTGCGGGCTGCACGTGGGCGACATCCCGGAGCATGTAATTGAGAATAGAAGAAAGCTCGCGGAGGAGAATGGATTTTCCTACGCGTCCTTTACATGTGCAGACCAGGTGCATGGAAATGAAATTCGCATTATCGCGGATAGTGACGTGGGTGCGGGCCGGATGGCGAACGAAGAAGCCATTGCCAGGACCGACGGATTGCTTACCGATAAAGCCAATGTATTTCTCGCCTCGTTTTATGCGGATTGTGTTCCTCTGTTTTTCTATGCGCCCGAAGTACAGGTGATTGGGGTGGCGCACGCGGGATGGCGGGGAACGGTAGCGCGTATTGGCCCGAGAATGGTGGAAACGATAGCGCGGACATGGAACACGAGGCCGGAAGATATTTTCGCTGCGATTGGCCCGTCTATTGGCGCATGCTGTTATGAAGTCAGCGATATGGTAGCTGACCGGATAAAAGAAGTCATAGGGGATAAATCTTCGTGCGTGCTGGTTGCCGGATCGGAAGCAGGAAAATACATGTTGAATTTGCAGGAAACGAATCGAATTTTGCTTGAAGAAGCAGGAATTTTGCCCGGCTGTATCGAAGTGAGTCATTTATGTACAAGTTGTAGAACAGATTTATTCTTCTCCCATCGGAAAGAAAATGGAAAAACAGGCCGGATGGCGGCCTTTATTGCACTGAAAGAGGGGTAAGGAAAGACGTTGTCATATATTGCAGAAAACTTGCGACAAGTACAAGCAACCATTGCAGCCTGTTGCGACCGTGTCGGACGCAATCCGTCTGAGGTGCAGATTGTAGCGGTCACCAAATATGTCTCTTTAGAAACAACACGGTCAGCGCTTGAGGCGGGAATCCGGCACATCGGCGAAAGCCGGACGCAGGATGCGGTGCCCAAATGGGAAGCGCTGGGTGCGGAAGCGGCCACCTGGCATTTCATCGGCCATTTGCAGACGAATAAAGTGCGGGATATGATCGGCCGCTTTACATATGTGCATTCGCTCGACCGTTTCTCCCTGGCGAAAGAGTTGAATAAGCGCGGCGCTCAGCAAGACATTGTTACCCGCTGTATGGTACAGGTAAATATTTCGGGCGAAGAGACGAAGCATGGCTTAAATTCTCAGGATGTGCCGGACTTTCTTATGATTCTTCGCGATATGCCGCACATCGAAGTGAGCGGATTTATGACAATGGCACCCTATGTGGAAGATCCGGAAGAGACAAGATGGATCTTCCGGAAACTTCGCGAGCTTCGCGATCGTATGAAAGAGAAGTATCCGGAACTTCCGCTTGAACATTTGAGCATGGGGATGTCGAACGATTACCACATCGCCGTTGAGGAAGGGGCAACGTTCATTCGGTTGGGTTCTACGCTGGTCGGTGATGAACGAAATTGAAATTATGAGTAAGGAGAGCGATGAACATGGGCGTCGTTAATAAAATCAGAGAGTTTTTTGGGCTTGGTGGCGAGCCGGAAGTATATGAAGAAATTATCGACGAACAGGCGGAATACGAAGAAGAGGAAGAGTCTTACGTAAAGCCGCGCAGGGGCCGCCAGAGCGGCAACGTCGTCAGCCTGCACGCCGTGAAAGAACAGACGCCCCGTGTCATGCTGGTGGAACCAAAGTCATATGAAGAAGTGCAGGAGATTGCGGATCACCTTTGCTCCAGACGTGGCGTTATCATCAACTTACAGCGCGTTCCTACCGAACAGGCGAAGCGGATTATCGACTTTTTGGGCGGTACAGTGTACGCTATTAATGGAAACATTCAGCGCGTCGGCCATAAGACGTTTGTGTGCCTGCCCGAGCATATGGAGATGCAGGGCAACATCACGGAAATGATGTTTGATGACAGAGGTTAAAGTAGTTGAGGTGAGGAAATGGGTCAACTTTTCGGGATTATTGAATTTGCGTTCAATGTCTATTATTACATGATCATTGTCTATATTTTGATGTCCTGGCTTCCGCAGTTACGTGAAACATCGTTCGGAGAGATGCTGGGACGGCTGGTAGAGCCGTATTTACAGATTTTCCGCCGCTTTATTCCACCGCTCGGTATGATTGATATTTCTCCGATTGTCGCGCTGTTTGCGCTGCATTTTGCACGAATTGGATTGCTTAGCATTTTGGCGTCGCTGGTGTAGGGTGATGAGTCTGTATCAGCATTTCCGGCGGGATGAGCACCCGTTCGTCGAGCGGGTGCTGGAGTGGACGGGCCGTGTCCGTGATCGGTACGAAGTTATCCGTACGGATTTTCTTGACCCACGTCAGGCGTTTATCGTTCGGTCGCTTGCAAACCGCGAGGCGGGGGTATATGTTGCGGAGTTTGGCGGATATGAAGGAGCCGAGCGCGTGCGGATCGTACTTTATCCGCAATATATGGAGCCGACACAAGAAGAGTTCGGGGTAGAGCTGCTTGAGGTAAAAGGAAGCAATCAGTTTCTTACGCTTGAGCATCGCGATTATCTCGGCTCGTTGCTTGGGTTAGGTATAAAGAGGGAAAAATTTGGGGATATACTTGTCCATAAGGAAGGCGCGCAGCTTTTGGTCGCAGAGGAAATTGCGGAGTATGTGCGTTTACATATGACCCAGGTTCACCGAATCCATGTTATGGTGGAATCGAAACCGCTTGATAAGATTGATGTGCCTGAGCAATCGTTTCGTACGCTTTCGTTTACCGTACAGTCGCCCCGGCTTGATGCCGTCATCGGAGACGTGTACCGTCTTTCGCGGGCTAAAACCATTGCACCCATCCAGAATGGGCGGGCGAAAGTAAACTTTCGTGAGGTTAATGATCCGTCGTTTCAGCTCGAAGCGGGAGACGTGGTTTCGTTTAAGGGATTTGGCCGCTTTAAAGTGAACGAAATCGGGGGCGAAACGAAAAAAGGGCGAATCAAAATGAAAGTCGCCGTCTTTGATTGAATGTTTGTAAGATCTATGGGAGGTGGAACGGTGTGTCGTTAACGCCATTAGATATTCATAATAAAGAGTTTAGCCGCGTCTTTCGCGGGTATGATGAGGATCAGGTCAATGAATTCCTTGACCAAATTATTAAAGAATTCGATATTCTGCTTAAGGAGAAACGCGAGCTCGAAGAGCGGGTAGCGACGCTGAATGAGAAGCTGTCCCAATTCGCCAATATCGAAGAGACGTTGAAGAAGTCGCTCATTATGGCACAGGAGACGTCGGATGAGTTGAAAGCAAATGCGCGTAAAGAAGCGCAACTCATCATCAAAGAAGCGGAGAAAAACGCCGATCGCTTGATTAACGAAGCGCTTGCGAAATCGCGCAAGCTCGTTTCCGAGATCGATGAATTGAAGCGCCGCGCTTCCGTATATCGTATGCGTTTCCGTTCCATTTTAGAAGCGCAGCTTGAAATGCTTGACAATGGCGATTGGGAGAACTTCGAAAAAATCGAAGAAGACCTGGCTAAAAATATAACTGATTAAACCATCATGCCTAATCAGTTACAAACCATGCCATTGAAATAGGGTGAAAAAAAGAGAAAAAGATGAGATTTTAGTGTAGAAAAGGGCGGTGGCCTTTTTCGCCCGTCCTTCTTATTTCTTTCCTTTTTCCTTCTTTTTTCAATGATTTACGGGCATCGGTTGACGTTTGGGCAATGACTGGTCTATACTTTCTAGAATACACCAGATTTCTTCAAAGGGATATGTAGTAGCCTTCTCGTCCCGTTTAGATGGGCTGGGAAGGCTATTTTGTGATTAGTATACTTATCTGTGGGAGATGAATCGAGGATGGATTACAGTAAAACGCTGAAACTGCCAAAGACGGACTTTCCGATGCGGGGAAATCTGCCGACCCGCGAACCTGAGATGCAGGCATGGTGGGAAGAAAATAAAATATACGAGAAAGTTCAGGCACGCACGGGCGGGCGTCCGAAGTTCATTCTGCATGACGGACCGCCGTACGCGAACGGCGATATTCATATCGGCCACGCGCTGAATAAAGTGTTAAAAGACTTCATCGTCCGTTCCAAATCGATGTCCGGCTTCGACGCGCCGTACGTACCGGGCTGGGATACGCATGGTCTGCCAATCGAGCATGCGATTATTAAAAACGAGAAGATCGACCGCCATAAAGTAGGCATAGTCGAGTTCCGCGAACGCTGTGCGGACTATGCATACAAATACGTAGACAAGCAAAGAGACCAGTTTAAGCGCCTGGGTGTGCGAGGCGACTGGAAGAATCCGTATATTACGCTGAAGCCGGAATACGAAGCGCGCCAAATTAAAATCTTTGGCGAAATGGCCAAAAAAGGCTATATCTATAAAGGGCTGAAAGCCGTGTACTGGTCCCCGTCTTCCGAGACTGCACTGGCGGAAGCGGAAATTGAATACAAAGACAAACGCTCTGCGTCCATTTATGTGGCATTCCCGGTTATTCAGAGCAACGGTACGCTTGCGGAAGGCGATAAAGTCGTTATCTGGACAACCACACCGTGGACCATTCCGGCCAACCTGGCAATTGCGATTCATCCGGAGTTAGAATATTCTCTGGTCAAAGTGGGAGAGGATAAATTCCTCGTTGCTTCCGGCCTGTTAGAGAACGTAGCGAAAACGATCGGATGGGAAGGATATGAAGTGACGGCTACGTACAAAGGTGCCGAGCTTGAAGGTGTCGTATGCCGCCATCCGTTCTATGATCGCACTTCTCCGCTGCTGCCGGGTGAGCACGTTACGCTTGACGCCGGTACCGGCTGCGTTCATACGGCTCCCGGTCACGGGGAAGACGACTTCTATCTCGGGCAGAAATACGGTCTCGACGTTCTGTGTCCGGTCGACGGAAAAGGCGTGATGACCAAGGAAGCGCCGGGATTCGAAGGCGTATTCTATGAAGACGCCAATAAACTGGTTACAGAAAAACTGAGAGAAGCAGGCGCCCTGCTGCACTTAGGATTCATTACCCACTCGTACCCGCACGATTGGCGTTCCAAACAGCCAATCATCTTCCGGGCGACCGAGCAGTGGTTTGCCTCAATTGACGGATTCCGCGAACAGATGCTCAAAGCGATTAAAGAAGTGAAATGGATGCCGCATTGGGGCGAACAGCGTCTGCATAACATGATCGCGGACCGCGGCGACTGGTGCATCTCCCGTCAGCGCGTATGGGGTGTGCCGATTCCTATCTTTTACTGCCTGGATTGCAACGAACCGCTCATCACTGACGATACGATCAACCATATCTCCGAGCTGTTCCGCCGTGAGGGTTCTTCCGTCTGGTTCGCAAAAGAAGCGGACGAGCTGGTGCCGGAAGGAACGTCTTGCCTGCACTGCAGCGGTAAACATTTCCGCAAAGAGACCGACATCATGGATGTATGGTTCGATTCCGGATCCAGCCACGAAGCGGTGCTCCGCGAGCGCGAAGAGCTGGCATGGCCGGCGGATCTGTATCTGGAAGGCTCCGACCAGTATCGCGGCTGGTTTAACTCGTCGTTGTCGACTGCGGTAGCCGTGTACGGACAGGCGCCGTACAAAGCGGTGTTAAGTCATGGCTTTACATTGGACGGAGAAGGCCGCAAGATGTCCAAATCGCTCGGCAATGTCATCGTGCCGCAGAAGATTATGGACCAGCTTGGCGCTGATATTCTGCGCCTGTGGGTGGCATCCGTGGATTATCAGGCAGACGTGCGCATCTCTGACGGTATATTGAAGCAGATTGCGGAAGCATACCGTAAAATCCGCAACACATTCCGCTTCCTGCTTGGCAACCTGGAAGGATTCGATCCGAAGACGGATCGCGTACCGTATGAGCAACTGGACGAGCTGGATCGCTATATGGCGATGAAAAACCAGAAGGTAATCCAGAAAGTACGCAAAGCGTATGAAGAGTACCAGTTCCATACGGTATACAATACGATTCACAATTTCTGCTCGATTGAGCTGAGCTCCTTCTATCTTGATATCTCGAAAGATCGTCTCTACGCGGATGCGGAGAAATCGCTCCGCCGTCGTTCCGCACAGACGGTAATGTATGATATCCTGCTGGATCTTGTGCGTCTGGTAGCACCGATCATCCCGCATACGGCGGATGAAGTATGGAAATACATTCCTGGAACTGAAGTAGAAAGCGTGCAACTGACCGATATGCCGGATGTAGACGCGAAGCAGATCGATGAAGCGCTTGAAGCAAAATGGGACCGTCTGGTGGAAATCCGCGACGAGGTCAACAAAGCGCTCGAAGAAGCGCGCCGGGAGAAGACAATCGGCCAGGCGCTTGCCGCTTCTGTAGCAATTTACCCTGGTGAAGCGGTAGAAAAAACGCTGAAGGAAGCGGAAGAGCGGCTGAAGGAATTGTTTATTACCTCGCATGTTGCGCTGCATCCTTCGTCTGAATCGGCGCCGGAGCATGCTGTACAGCTTGAAGGTCTCGCAGTTGTCGTTACGCCGGCGGAAGGCGAGAAGTGCGAGCGCTGCTGGGTTATCACGCCGGAAGTAGGGCATGACGAAGCTCATCCTACCCTGTGCACACGCTGCGCAACAGTTGTAAAACAGGAAGTAAACGCGTAAGCTTAAGCGCGAAGGCGGGAGGAAATCTGTTGATTTACTATTATGTGATTGCGCTGCTTGTTTTTCTGGCGGATCGCGTGACGAAATGGCTGGTCGTAACCTATATGGAACTCGGCCAGTCCATTCCCTTGTGGGAAGGCGTATTTCATTTGACTTCTCACAGAAACCGGGGAGCAGCGTTCGGGATTTTGCAAAACCAGCGCGCCTTCTTTATTGTGATTACCCTGGCGGTTATTGTCGGGATTGTATGGTATTTACGCAGGGTGTACAAAGAGAGTGCCCTTGTTTCCTGGGCGCTGGCGCTTATCCTGGGAGGAGCGGTCGGCAATTTTTACGACCGTGTACTGACCGGACAAGTGGTGGATTTCTTTGATTTTACGCTGATTCATTTTCCGATTTTCAATGTGGCCGATTCGGCAATTGTTATCGGCGTTGGACTGTTTGTGATTGACGGCTTGCGAGAGCTACTGGTGAACGGACGGGATCGAAAATATGAATAACGAAGAACGCTACGAACGTCATGATTGGACTATAGAGCCGGAAGACGCCGGAGAGCGTGTGGACAAATTTTTGGCCACCGTGCAGGAGGACTGGTCACGCAGTCAACTGCAGGGCTGGATTAAAGATGGCTTGCTTACGGTAAACGGCAAACCGGTCAAGGGAAATTACCGGCTGCAGGAAGACGACGAGGTAGCCCTGACGGTACCGCCGGCGCGCGAAGTTGATATTAAGCCGGAGAATCTCCCCCTTGATGTCGTATATGAAGACAGCGATGTCATTGTAGTGAATAAGCCGCGCGGGCTGGTTGTCCATCCGGCGCCGGGGCATTATTCCGGCACGCTGGTCAATGCATTGCTCTATCATTGCCGTGATTTGTCCGGTATCAATGGCGTGCTGCGTCCCGGTATTGTGCACAGGATTGATAAAGATACATCAGGCCTTCTGATGGTTGCCAAAAACGATAAAGCGCATGAATCGCTGGCTCGCCAGCTCAAAGATCATACGGTGACGCGCCGTTATGTGGCGCTTGTGCACGGTGTTATTCCGCATGAGAAAGGCACGATTGATGCACCGATCGGACGTGATCCGAAGAATCGGCAGCAGATGGCAGTCGTTTTTGAACACAGCAAGCCTGCGGTTTCGCATTTTGTCGTGTTGGAACGTTTTAAGAACTACACGCTGGTTGAGCTGAAGCTGGAGACCGGACGTACGCACCAAATTCGTGTCCATATGAAATACATCGGCTATCCACTGGTCGGAGATCCAAAATATGGGCCGAAGAATCCATTTGCGATTGAAGGCCAGGCCCTGCATGCGAAAACGCTCGGGTTTACTCATCCGACAACGGGTGAATACTTGGAGTTTCATGCACCGCTGCCGGCTGATATGGAACAAATGATTACGATGTTAAAACTTGAATAAAAAGGATTGACAGTTTTAAGATTTCATGTCATACTTCATTTAACTAAAAAGCAACCTTTAAATCAGTCCTGTGAGGCTGGCAAGGAAATCGGATGAGTTCGGTAGAAGTATAGGTGAAATTTGTCTCACCTTGTCTTTTGCTGAACCCAAAAAGCTTTCTGCCCCTCGCAGAAAGCTTTTTTTGTGTCTATCTTATAGTTTATGCACAAAATAATTCTAACTCTCAGTTAGGAGGGAAGCATGACGACGATGAGTGAGTGGAAAGAAAAAAACGTACTTCTGGATGAAGCTGCGATGCGACGGGCGCTGACCCGTATCGCCCACGAAATTATCGAGCGCAATAAAGGCGTAGAAAACTGTGTGCTCATCGGCATCCGTACGCGCGGCATCTATCTGGCCCGGCGGTTGGCGGAACGTATTCAACAGATTGAAGGCCAGACTGTCCCGGTCGGTGAGCTTGACATTACGCTTTACCGGGACGATTTGACCCGGAAGCAGGATCAGCCGATGATTAAAGGCAGCGATATTGAGGAAGATATCACGGACAAGAAAGTCATTCTCGTTGACGATGTGCTATTTACAGGCCGGACGGTCCGCGCTGCGCTGGATGCATTGATGGACGTCGGGCGTCCGCAGATGATTCAACTGGCGGTGCTGGTGGACCGCGGACATCGGGAACTGCCGATTCGCCCGGATTATGTGGGTAAGAACGTGCCGACTTCCAAAGAAGAAATGATTGGGGTAGAGCTTGCGGAAGTGGATCATCGCGAGTGTGTGACGATTTTAGAGAAAACAGGAAGGAAGAAGTAGAGATTTGAAGAAAAAGGCGGGTCCCCTTTTTTACTCTCCTGTCTAACCTCTTACCTTCTACATTATTTTCCTGAAAAACCAATACACCTTTAACTCAGCACTGTGAGGCTGGTAAGGAAGGAGAAACAACCATGCCAAAGAAAGATTATGTTGACGTACACGAAACGCCGGCGATTCAGAAACTGATTCCGCTGAGCCTGCAGCACCTGTTCGCCATGTTCGGCGCCACCGTGCTGGTGCCGCTACTGACCGGGCTGGACGTATCGGTCGCGCTTCTGACGAGCGGGATCGGAACACTATTGTTCCTGCTGATTACAAAAGGGAAGCTGCCAAACTATCTCGGTTCTTCCTTCGCATTCATCGGTCCGATTATTACCGTAAGCGCAAGCCATGGTGTCGGTACGGCCATGCTTGGCTGTTTTATCGCCGGCCTGGTATATCTAATTGTGGCACTTATCGTGAAATCAGCAGGAGTTGAATGGCTGAACCGCCTGCTTCCTCCGGTTGTCATTGCTTCGATTATCATTGTCATCGGCCTGAGCCTGTCCGGTGTGGCGGTAGGCTGGGCGCTGAACGACCCGCTGAGCGACGCGGCGAAGCCGGCGTACTCGTTGGGCGCGGTGGAAGTGGCATTCGTGACGCTCGCTGTGACGGTCATCGCGATGATTTTCTTCCGTGGCTTCCTGTCTGTGCTGCCCATTCTCACCGGGATGATAATAGGATATATTTATACGCTGGTTCGCCATCCTGAATGGATTGACTTAACGAGCGTAGCCAGGGCCCCGCTCTTCATCACGCCAAGCATGTGGATGAAAGAGCACTTTGTAACCGGACAAGTGCTGGATGCCTTCACGTCTCCGGCCTCCTGGATGGCAGCGCTCATTATTGCGCCGGTCGCGTTCGTAACGCTGGCGGAGCATATCGGCCACCTGCTGGTGACGGCCAACATCATGAACCGTGATTTGATGCGCGACCCTGGTCTGCACCGTTCGCTCGCAGGCGACGGAGCAGCGGTCGTTTTCGCTTCATTCCTTGGCGGTCCGCCGAGTACGACATATGGGGAAAATATGGGGGTTCTGGCGATTACCAAGGTATACAGCCGCGCAGTTATCGCCGGTGCAGCTTGCTTCGCCATCCTGTTCGCCTTCGTCGGCAAAATCGGCGCATTTCTTATGACAATTCCGAAGCCTGTCCTGGGCGGTGTAACGATTGTGCTGTTCGGTATCATCGCAGCACAAGGTATGCGCATGTACGTAGAGCATAACATCGACTTTGCACATAAGCGAAATATGGTGGTTGCGGCGATTGTGCTTGTAACCGGAATCGGGGGATTCAAATTGGACTTCCACGAAGTAACGTTCAGCAACTTCATTGCCAACTTGACCATCGATAACATTGCGATGGCTACCTTCCTCGGCATTGTGCTGCATGCGGTGCTGCCGGGCAAGGAAGTCGCTTTTGGAGATACAAAAAAAAACGAACAACCGCATAGACAAGCATCATAATCATCCTTTAAAACAGTCCCGTGAGTCTGGTAAGGATGCCGTGATGTATGTGAAGTAGGAGAAGGCGGCCTGTTCCCGCATAAATTTTGGTGCATGGGAAAGACGGGCTCCTTATTTCCGAATGCATATACGACAGGGCTTCTTACCCCGGCAGGACGGTAGGAAGCCTTTTTTATAATCAAAAATTACGCACGGGGGGAGAACCATGGGTACAATTTTGCGAAATGGTCAATTGCTTATAAGTGGAGAGCTGGTAACAAAGGACGTTTTAATCGAGGAAAACATGATCGCCAGGATTGCGGACAGCATTGACGGGGTCGGTCACGAGGTTATCGATGTGCAGGGCAAACTGGTTACCCCGGGCTTTATCGATATGCATGTTCATCTGAGGGAGCCGGGATTCGAAGCAAAAGAAACGATTGCGACCGGAACGGCGTCGGCTGCCCGCGGCGGTTTTACCACGGTAGCATGTATGCCGAATACGCGCCCGGTCACCGATACGCCTGAAGTGGTGCAGCAAATTCTTCGCAAAGCAAAAGAAGAAGGCAGCGCCCGTGTGCTGCCGATAGGTGCCATTACGGTGCGTGAGCTTGGCAAAGAGTTAACCGACATGGCGGCGTTGAAAGAAGCCGGCATCGTCGCCGTATCCGATGACGGGGTAGGCATACAGACAAGTCAAATGATGAAAGATGCAATGAAGATGGCAACGTCGCTCGGTTTGCCGGTAGTAGCGCACTGTGAAGATGACAGTCTGGCTGAAGGCGGATGCGTGCACGAAGGTATATTCAGCGAAAAGCACGGCTTAAAGGGCATCCCGTCGGAGGCTGAATCGATTCATGTTAGCCGCGACATTCTGCTGGCGGAAGCCACGGGTACACATTACCATGTATGTCACATTAGTACCGCCGAGTCGGTGCGTCTCGTTCGGGAGGCGAAACAGCGCGGCGTTCGTGTAACGGCAGAAGTATGCCCGCACCATCTTCTCCTGTGCGATGAAGACATTCCGGGTTTGGACGCCAACTATAAGATGAATCCGCCGCTGCGTTCCCGCCGCGACCGTGATGCGCTGCTTGAGGGATTAAAAGACGGTACAATTGACATGATTGTAACCGACCATGCACCGCATACGGCAGAAGAAAAGCAGCGGGGCATGGAACTGGCGCCATTCGGTATCGTCGGCCTGGAAACTGCGTTCCCGCTTCTATATACGAAGCTGGTGCTGCCGGGCGCATTCACCCTGCAAGAAATTGTCGACCGAATGACGAAAGTGCCGGCGGATGTATTCAATCTGCCATGGGGCGTGCTCGAAGAAGGCGCTGTGGCCGATATAGCGGTGATTGATTTGGAAACGGAAAAAGAAGTAGATCCTACTACATTCTTAAGTAAGGGGCGTAATACGCCATTTACAGGCTGGAAGCTGAAAGGCTGGCCGGTGTTGACCATGCTTGAGGGCCGCGTAGTATGGCAGGCGGAAGAGATGAACAATGAAGGAGCGAGACCATAATGACCAAACAAGCGAGACTCATACTGGAAGACGGCACGGTATTCATCGGGACTTCATTCGGCGCGGAAGAAGAGTCGCGGGGAGAAGTTGTATTTAACACCGGAATTACCGGCTACCAGGAGGTACTGTCTGACCCGTCGTATTGCGGACAGATTGTTACGATGACCTATCCGATGATCGGAAATTACGGGGTAAGCCGCGATGACTTCGAATCCATTCGCCCGTTTGTACACGGGTTCGTCGTACGGGAACACTGTGAAGTGCCAAGCAACTGGCGCAGCGAGCAGACGATTGCCTCTCTTCTCAAAGAATATAACATCCCTGGCATCGCTGAAGTCGACACGCGCAAGCTGACACGGATCATCCGCCAGCATGGTACGCTTAAAGGCATTATTACGACTTCAGATGAGCCGGTGGAGGCGTTGCTTGAGAAACTTAAGGCACCGCTGATGGAAGACCAGGTGGCCCGCGTGTCTACGAAGAACTTATTCCCGGTGCCGGGACGGGGTCCGCGTATCGTGCTTGTGGATTTCGGTGCGAAATACGGCATCCTGCGCGAGTTGACCAACCGGGGCTGCGATGTGATTGTCGCTCCGTACAATGTTACGGCTGATGAAATTCGTCGCATCCGTCCGGACGGAATTCTGCTCTCGAACGGACCCGGAGATCCGAAGAGCGTTCCGGAGGCCATCCATATGATTCAAGAGATTCTTGGCGAGTACCCGCTGTTCGGTATTTGCCTGGGACATCAACTGTTCGCGCTGGCGTGCGGCGCCGACACGGAGAAGCTGAAGTTCGGGCACCGCGGTGGCAATCATCCGGTTAAAGAGCTTTCAACCGGCCGTACACACATCACTTCACAAAACCACGGCTACACCGTGACCGCCGATTCGGTAATGAATACGGACCTGGAAATCAGCCATATTGCGTTGAATGATGGCACAGTCGAAGGGCTTACACATAAAAAATATGCGGCATTCTCTGTGCAGTATCATCCGGAAGCCGCGCCGGGACCATATGATTCGAACTATTTGTTTGACCATTTTCTGGAACAGGTAACCACATTCGTAAAGGGGGAAAAAGCGCATGCCGCGACTCGATAACATCAAGAAGATTCTTGTCATTGGTTCTGGTCCGATCGTCATCGGTCAGGCCGCGGAATTCGATTACGCCGGGACCCAGGCTTGTCAGGCGTTAAAAGAAGAGGGGTATGAAGTCATCCTGGTCAACAGCAATCCGGCGACCATTATGACCGATACCAACATGGCAGACAAAGTATACATCGAGCCGTTGACGAAAGAGTTTGTGGCGCGCATCATTCGCCAGGAGAAACCGGACGGTCTGTTGGCTACGCTTGGCGGACAGACGGGTCTGAATCTCGCCATTGAACTCGATGAAGCAGGTATCCTTGAAGAGGAAAATGTGCTGTTGCTCGGCACAGATTTAGAAGCAATCAAAAAAGCGGAAGATCGTGAGCTGTTCCGCAGCCTCATGCAGGAAATCGGTGAACCGGTGCCTCCGAGTGATATCATTCATACGGTGGAAGAAGCGTTGGCGTTCGCCGAGCGCATCGGCTACCCGATTATCGTTCGCCCCGCGTACACGCTGGGTGGTACGGGCGGCGGCATTGCAGCCGATGAGGAAGAACTGCGCGAGATTGTGGCCAGCGGTTTGAAGTACAGTCCGATTACGCAATGCCTGGTCGAAAAAAGCATTGCCGGTTTTAAAGAAATTGAGTATGAAGTGATGCGCGACGCAGTTGACAACGCCATTGTCGTGTGTAACATGGAAAACATCGACCCGGTCGGCATCCATACAGGCGACAGTATCGTAGTGGCGCCGAGCCAGACGATTTCGGACCGCGAATACCAGATGCTGCGTTCCGCGTCGCTGAAAATTATCCGCGCGCTTAACATCCAGGGCGGATGTAACGTGCAGCTGGCGCTCGACCCGAACAGCTTCCAATACTATGTCATTGAGGTAAACCCGCGCGTGAGCCGTTCCTCCGCGCTGGCGTCCAAAGCGACCGGCTATCCGATCGCGAAGATGGCGGCGAAGATTGCCGTCGGCTATACGCTGGATGAGCTGAAAAACCCGGTTACCCAGCAGACGTACGCCTGCTTCGAGCCGACGCTGGACTATATCGTTACAAAGATTCCGCGCTGGCCGTTCGATAAATTTATCTCCGCCAACCGCAGGCTGGGTACGCAGATGAAAGCGACCGGTGAAGTCATGGCCATTGGACGTACGTTTGAAGAATCGCTGCACAAAGCAGTTCGTTCTCTTGAAATCGGTCTGCATAGCCTGGAGCTGCCGGAAGCGAAAGAAGTAAGTCAGGAAGAGTTGGAACGCCGCCTGGTGAAAGCGGACGACGAGCGTCTGTTCCTTATCATGGAAGGATTGCGCCGCGGCATGACGGAAGAGCGAATCCATGAGCTGACGAAAATCGACTATTTCTTCCTTGCGAAGTTCGGAGGTATCGTCCGCTTTGAGAAAGAAATGGAGGAAGCGGTGATTTCCCGCACATTCGACAGAAACATGTTGCGCCGGGCAAAGCGGATGGGCTTCACCGACCGCCGCATCGCGGAAGTAACCGGAATTGCGCTCGCCGATATCGAAGCGCAGCGTAAGGATGCTGGCATCATCCCGGTATACAAAATGGTTGATACGTGTGCGGCCGAGTTCGAAGCCGCAACGCCATACTACTACTCAACGTATGAAGATGAAGACGAGCGGGAGGAAACAGGCAAACCGCGCGTCATCGTACTTGGCTCCGGCCCGATTCGCATCGGTCAAGGCATCGAGTTTGACTACTCCACCGTACACGCTGTCTGGGCGCTGAAAGAAATGGGCTATGAAGCGGTTATCGTCAACAACAACCCGGAGACGGTTTCGACCGATTTCAGCACATCCGACCGTCTGTATTTCGAACCGCTCTATATTGAAGACGTGCTGCATATTATCGAGAAGGAAAAACCGGAAGGCGTCATCGTGCAGTTTGGCGGACAGACGGCAATCAACCTGGCGGCGGATCTTGAAAAAGCCGGCGTAAAAATTCTTGGCACCAACCTGGCCAGCATCGATACAGCGGAAGACCGTGAGAAATTTGAAAAGCTGCTGCGTTCGCTCGACATCGCGCAGCCGCCGGGCAAAACCGTCACGACGGTTGATGCGGCTGTGGAAGCGGCGGCATCGCTTGGCTATCCGGTACTCGTTCGTCCGTCGTACGTACTGGGCGGTCGTGCCATGGAGATTGTCTACAACGAACAGGAATTGCTAACATACATGCGTGAGGCAGTAAAGATTAATCCGGAACATCCGGTGCTTGTGGATACGTATCTCATGGGCGCGGAAGTCGAAGTGGACGCAATTAGCGACGGTGAAAATGTGCTCATTCCGGGCATCATGGAACATATTGAACGGGCCGGCGTCCATTCCGGCGACTCGATTGCCGTCTACCCTGCGCAGACCATCTCGGCACAGTTGAAAGAAGAATTGATTGACATGACAACCCGGATTGCACGCGGGCTCAATATCAAAGGTCTGCTCAACATTCAGTTTGTCATTCACAAGAGCAAGGCGTATGTGCTGGAGGTAAATCCGCGTTCATCCCGTACCGTGCCGTTTTTAAGTAAAATCACAAACCTGCCGATGGCCAATATCGCGACGAAAGTCATTCTTGGCCACACCATTCCGGAACTTGGCTACACGCCGGGCTATCATCCGGAAGCGGAGCACGTATCGGTCAAAGTGCCGGTATTCTCGTTTGCTAAGCTGCGCCGTGTCGACACGACGCTCGGACCGGAGATGAAATCGACCGGTGAGGTAATGGGCCGTGATAAAAACCTCGCTAAAGCGCTGTACAAAGGCCTGATTGCCTCAGGCATGAGCATTCCGACACACGGATCGCTGCTGGTAACCGTCGCAGACAAAGACAAGGAAGAAGCGCTTGATATTATCAAAGGCTTTAACCAGCTTGGATTTAAACTGCTCGCCACGGAAGGAACGGCACGTTACCTGGAAGACAAAGGAATGAAGGTAACCCGCGTCCGCAAAGTTAACGAAGCTTCGCCGAATATGCTCGATATTATCCGCAAAGGCGAAGCCAGCTTCGTCCTCAATACGCTGACCAAAGGCAAAACACCGGAACGTGACGGATTCCGCATCCGCCGTGAATCGGCGGAGAACGGTGTCGTCTGCCTGACATCGCTTGATACGGCGCGTGCGCTGCTGCGCGTACTTGACACCATCACGTTTGGGGCAGAGTCAATGCCACGATTTGAAGCGGTAAAGGAGGCGTATGTGCATGGATAAGGGCGTGGTGACCGTCGTATCCAACACGCAGGTGGCAGAACGGATTTTCCGTCTGGAAGTGGAAGGTGAACTGGTGGGCCGCATGACACGGCCCGGCCAGTTCATTCATGTGAAGTGCGGCACGGGCATCGATCCGCTGCTGCGCCGACCGATCAGCATCTGTGATGTGGATGCGGACCGCCAGAGACTTACGATGATATACCGGGCGGAAGGGCATGGAACGCGCGTATTGAGCGAATACGTACCGGGCCAGCCGCTCGATATTCTCGGTCCGCTTGGCCGGGGTTTTCCGGTTACAGAACGGCAGGACGGCGAGCATGCGTTGCTCGTCGGCGGCGGCATCGGTGTTCCGCCCCTGTACTACCTGGGCAAGGAACTAAAAAAGCGCGGGGTGCGCATCACATATGTCATCGGCTTTGGCACGGCTTCACAGGTATTCTTGGAACAAGAACTGGCTGAGTTGGGGGATGTGCATGTTGTGACAATGGATGGCACGGCCGGTGTAAAAGGGCTGGTTACCGATGTATTAACCGCAGATTACGGACTGGATGCGTCGGATTGGGATGTGCTGTATTCATGCGGCCCGCTCCCCATGCTGCGTGCCCTGCAGAATACGTACCAGGCCGCAGGCAAAGAAGGATACATTTCGCTTGAGCAGCGTATGGGCTGCGGCATCGGTGCGTGCCTGGCCTGCGTTTGCCCTGTGCAGGAGCCGGGAGAAGGCAAGAAATATCGAAAAATTTGCTCGGATGGCCCGGTCTTTACGTTCGGGGAGGTGCAACTGGTATGACGACATCAACATCAAACCGTCTGGCAGTCAATATCGCAGGAATTGAAATGAAAAATCCGGTCATGCCGGCGTCCGGCTGCTTCGGCTTCGGAAGGGAATATGCACAATTCTACGATTTAAACAAGCTGGGTGCCATCGCCGTAAAAGCGACCACAGTAGAAGAGCGCCAGGGGAATCCGACGCCGCGTGTGGCGGAAACACCCGGTGGTATGTTGAATGCAATCGGCCTTCAAAATCCGGGATTAGATGATGTGATGGCACATGAGCTACCATGGCTCGAACAGTTCACTGAGCTGCCAGTCATTGTCAACGTGGCGGGTACGGTAACGGAAGATTATGTGCGGGTGAGTGAGCGGATCGGCGAGGCGCCGAATGTGGCGGGCATTGAACTGAACATTTCTTGTCCAAACGTGAAATGTGGCGGAATTACATTCGGCACGGACCCGGACATTGCGGCGCAACTGACGGAGGAAATTAAGAAAGTCAGCAAGGTGCCTGTATTCGTTAAGCTATCTCCGAACGTTACCGACGTGGTTGCCATTGCAAAAGCGGTGGAAGCGGCGGGAGCGGACGGACTCAGCATGATTAATACGCTGCTCGGCATGCGAATCGACTTGAAAACGCGCCGTCCGGTGCTGGCCAATGGGTCAGGCGGCCTGTCGGGACCTGCGATTAAACCGGTGGCGATTCGCATGATTTATGAGGTCAGCCAGCAGGTCAACATTCCGATTATCGGCATGGGCGGCATTCAATCGGCGGATGATGTCATTGAGTTCTTCATGGCCGGTGCATCGGCGGTGGCGGTCGGTACGGCCAATTTCGTCGACCCGCTCATCTGTCCGGCAATCATTGAAGAACTGGAAGCAAAGCTTGATCAATACGGCGTCGAATCTATCGGAGAGCTGACGGGAGCGGGGTGGAAACGGTGAGTGAAATGAACGGACGAATTATGGTGGCGCTCGATTTTCCGGGCGCTGTGGAAGCGGACCGCTGTGTCGGCATACTGGAAGGAACAGGTGTTTATGTTAAGATTGGCATGCAACTGTATTATGCGGCAGGACCGGATTACGTGCGGCAATTGAAAGAGAAAGGGTATTCGATTTTCCTCGATTTGAAAGTGCACGATATACCGAACACAGCCAGAGGCGCCATGCAGAGCATAGCCGGACTGGGTATCGATATGGTCAACGTTCATGCGGCAGGCGGCCGGAAGATGATGGAAGCGGCGCGCGAGGGTCTGGAAAAAGGGACCCCGGCCGGTGGAAAGCGCCCTCTCCTTATCGGTGTGACGCAGCTGACCAGCACCACCCGGGAAATGATGAACGACGAACTGGGCATTGAGGGAAGTGTGGAAGAGTGTGTCGTCCGCTACGCGCGGCTGGTACAGCAGGCGGGCTTAGATGGGGTGGTGGCGTCGCCGAAGGAAGTGCCCCTGATTAAAGAAGCATGCGGCGCGTCATTTTTAACCGTTACGCCGGGCATTCGTCCGAAGGGAACGGATACGGGCGACCAGCATAGAATCACCACCCCTGAAGAAGCATTTAAGCTAGGGTCCGATTTTATCGTGATTGGCCGGGCGATTACGCAGGCGGCAAATCCGAAACAAGCGCTGCACGATATTTTAGAAGGAGTGAAGCAATATGCCAACTAATACAGATACAGCACGACAAATTGCGGAAAAGCTGCTGGAGATTGACGCCGTGGCCCTGCGTCCGAATGAGCCGTTCACTTGGACATCAGGCATCAAAAGCCCGATTTACTGCGATAATCGAATGACAATGTCCTATCCTGAAGTGCGCCGTTTGATATGCCGCACCTTCGCTTCGCTCATTCGTGAAAAATATTCAGAGGCGCAGGTAATTGCCGGAACGGCGACAGCGGGTATTCCGCATGCCGCATGGCTGGCTGATGAGTTGAATCTGCCGATGGCCTATGTGCGCTCGAAGCCGAAGGGACACGGCAAAGGCAATCAGATTGAAGGCAAACTCGAAGCCGGAGCTAAAGTTATTGTCATTGAAGATTTGATTTCAACCGGTGGAAGCTCCATTGAAGCTGCACGAGCAGTACAGGAAGCAGGAGGAGAGGTGCTGGCAGTACTGGCAATCTTCTCTTACCAATTTCCGGCCGCAGAGCAGGCATTCGTAGAAGCGGGCTTTCCGTTTGAGACGCTCAGCAACTATACCGCGCTGCTCGATGTCGCCCAAGAGAAAGGCGCCATCCGCCCGGAACAGCTTGACACGTTAAGAGCCTGGCGGGAAAACCCACGCGAATATAAAGGATAATAGATAGAATCTGTAGGCTTAGGTTTAGCTATTAGATAAAAACGAAATTCAGGATGAGAAAACCATTCAGCAAATCCAGATAGAGATAAACAAAATTGACAGGCTTCTAAAAAAGCTGGAGGATGAATGGAAGTGGTAAACGAGTATAGCGAACGGTAAAAAAGCGGACCTCCAATAGTTAAGGAAGTCCACTTTTTTGTTGCTGATTTACAGGATCGATATAGGCAGGCACAATCCGATAGCGGGCCAGTAGATGGTAGGCTTTCTGGGCCGCGCGCGGGAAGTAGCGAATCTCCTGTACATCGATACCTTTAAGTCGGAATAGGGCGATACCATATCCAGCCAGGCTGAACACCGCGATCACAGCCGATTCGATACCGAAGAACAGAAACGCAGGCATAGATACTAAAGGCTGTACTTTAAACCCGGCCCACACAATCGTAAGTCCGATAGCGCAGAGCAGCAGGGATGAGAGCAGGAAACCGCGCCACTTCTCACCGAGAATCGTCAGGCGCGTATAACGGTTAATTGCCCGCAGATTCAGTGCCATTACTACGATAAAGCAGAACGAGGTCGCCATGATGATGCCATAAATACCGAACAGCGGCGCGAGGGCATAGTTGCCGCCCCATTTAACGAGAATCCCTACCGCTACATGCCGCATGGGCAAATCGGTTCGTCCCAATCCCTGCAGGATGCCGGACGATGTCATCATGAGAATCTGAAATATCGTGCCGAAGCATAAGAATGCGATAATCCAGGCCGCTTTCGTATACGTGGCTTCCGTATTGCTGAATAGAAAGCCGTTCACCGGATAGGCAGCCACAGTAAGATAGAGTGCGGCCGGAACACCGGTAATAAGCGCCACTCTAAGCGCCATAGAACTCATGCGCTGCACTTCCCGCTCATCGCGGCGTGAATGTGCTGACGAGACGACCGGAATAATCGAAGAGCTGAGCGCAATGGCGAGAATAATCGGCAGACCGGCCAGCGACTGCGCGCTGCCGCCGAGAATGCCAAGCGTATCCATCGCCTCTTTATAGGTATGGAGCTGCTCGGTGAAAAAACGGACCGGTACAGCCGGAACGTTTGTATTTTCGGCATATTCAAACGGTCCGAGTATTTTGTTTCCTACCTTGACGTCCGAGCCGAGTGTCAGTGTTTCTTTGACCGGACCGCGCTCATAGAATACGCGTTTTTTATCCGGCTCCCATGTTAATTTGGCACCCATCGCCTGGCTGACCGCCTCAAGTGGCACCATGGTGGTATTGTTATTGTGCAGGTACGGTGCCACCGGCAGGACAATTTCTTTATCTCCGATGGTCGCTTCCTTGTGACCTACCGCGAAAGAAACCCGCTCTTCCTGCGGTGTCAACAGGCGCAGCGATGTCGAAGTATCAATGAAGTAGATGAGCGGGACCGCGAGCGCCGACAGCGTAATCGGCAGCGACAGCCGGATCATCTTGCTGTAAATTTGCCGGTATGTCAGTTTTGTGTGCGATTTTTGCGAAGCAAGCTGTTTCTTTTGTTCAGCCCGCCGTTTTTTATAAAAGTATATCATGACGCCGCATGCGGCGATGCTGCCGGTTACCGCGCCGAACGAGGCACCGGCTACGGCCACATCTTTGTTATAGCCCCAATGGAGGAGAATGAGCGGCAGCGCTACCGCCGTCGCTACACGCAAAATTTGCTCCATAATCTGCGACAGTCCGGTCGGCTGCATGAATTGCAGACCCTGGAAGTATCCGCGCATGATGGCGATAAGCGGGAACAAGAGCATGGCCGGCGCGATGGCGCGGATGGCCAGGTCCGCCTGCGGCGCCAGTGCGTATTCGGCATAGTATGGAGCAATGATCATCATGAACGCGAACATAATAAAGCCGGTTACGAGCGCGAAATTGCGGGCCGCCTTGTAAGTCTGGTAGGCTTCAAGGTACTTGCCAATCGCCGTATATTCCGAGATTTGTTTGCTCAGTGCGCTCGGCACCCCAAGGGTGGCGATGATGAGCAGCATGCTGTAGATGTTATACGAGATGGTATAAAGCGTCATCCCGTCATTACCCATAATATGCTGAAGCGGGACGCGCTGCCCGACGCCGAGCACGCGCGAGATGATCGCCGCCAGCGTTAGTATGAGCGTGCCTTTCAAAAACGAATTTTTTGACATCCTTCATTCCTCAAGACGTTGTGGTTTTAGTTTTTGTAAGCGCCTGGATGATTTCATCATCTAGTGTCACGAACAGCGTTTTTTGCTGTTCATAGATAACGAATCCGGGTTTGGCGCCCTTCGGTTTTTTAACATGGCGAACAAGCGTATAATCGACCGGTACCTGGCTGGACTGGCGGGCTTTGCTGTAGTAAACGGCCAGCATTGCCGCTTCCCTTAACGTTCTCTCGCTGAAATTATCGCCGCGGATGACTACATGGGAGCCCGGAATGTCTTTTGTATGCAGCCACGTATCATTCGGACTTGCCAGCCGGTTGGTCAGATAATCGTTTTGTTTATTGTTTTTGCCGACATAGATGACGGCGCCTTCGCTTGATGTGTAGCGTTCAAGCACCGGATTTTTCGGCTTTCCCTTTTTTATTTTGCCCGGCCTTGCGCGCAGGTAGCCCTGCTCGGTCAGCTCTTCGCGGATATCTTCAATGTCCGCGAGGCCGGCATTCTCGATCTGCTGCAGCACGGTATCGAGATAGCGTACTTCTTCTTCCGCCGCAGCAATCTGGTCATCGACGACGGCCAGGCTGTTCTTCGCCTTCGTATACCGCTTGAAATAGGCTTGCGCGTTTTCGGCCGGTGTAAGCGCCGGATCAAGCGGAATGTTGACGAGCGGGGCTTCTTCCTCGTAGTAGTTTACCACGTTTGCCTCAGTTTGGCCTCTGGTAATTTGATAGATATTCGCCGTAATTAGTTCACCGTAGATTTGGTAGATGCGGGCATCTTCCGCCTGACGTTTCGTATCAAGTAGTTTCTCGATTTTTTTCTCGTTTTTATTCCGTTCATTAGCAACCAGGCGGGCCAGGTCATGTACGCGCTGCTTAACCGCATCCCGTTCCGCTTTGCCGTGATAGAACGCCTCGAGGCATTCGCTTACCCCGGTAAACGTCTCGCTGCTTTCCGCCGATAAGTGTGTTAAAGCCACGACGGAAAAATGCTCTTTATTCTCCGTACGCACAAGCACAGGAATATAATCGTGACGGCGTGCAGCCTCCATTATTTCAGTGAAAGAGGTCCAAAGCGCTTCCCGTGTCGGCAGACCGGCACGGTGGACAATCTCGTTTGCAATAAGCGGGCTGATGCCTTCGAATGAGCCAACAATTTGCTTGGCGATTTTTCCTTCATTGAACTGAATACGACGTATGAAATCATCTTTAGTCGCCGTCAGCGGATTAAGTTTATTCTGCGGCGGCGGAGCTACGTACGGACGGCCCGGCAGGATGACCCGGTAGCGGCTTACGGCCGGTGTAACATGGTGCAGTCCGTCATGAATAAGGCCGTTCTGCGGGTCCATGAGAATCAGATTGCTGTGTCGCCCCATAATCTCGAGGACGATCCGCTTTGTCCGATCATCGCCGAGCTCGTCGCGTCCGCGGATATCAATATGGATGATCCTTTCCATATCCACCTGACGAATTGTCTCGATAATAGCGCCCTCGCAGTATTTGCGGAGCAGCATGCAGAACATTGGAGCCTCCAGCGGATTTTGGTAGCTTGCGTTTGTCATATGTATGCGCGGAAAGCTCAGGCTTGCCGAGAGAAGCAGGCGTACATTGCCCCTCCGCGTCCGTACTTGCATAACAATCTCTGTATCTGTCGGTTGATAAATTTTCATAATTCGCCCGGTAGCGAGCCTTTCATTCAGCTCATGAGCGACCGCGCGTGTCACAATTCCGTCGAATGCCATAGGTATCTCACCTTTCTACTACAATAGAAACAGTATAGTATCAAATCATAAACAATGTAAACCTTGGTAAATCAAGGTTTTCGTCGTATGTCCTTACTACGGAAAGGTGAATTGACCACATTTTGACCACATTATGATCTTTGAGATGCATTTTTTAGCGCCGCGTCAAAGTTTTTTGCCAGGTTTTCCTGCATGCTCGGTAATACATGAGAATACGTTCCGAGCGTAATTGAGATATCTGCATGCCCCAATCGTCCGCATACAACTTTTGGATTTTCTCCCAGCAGCAATAGAAGGGTGGCATGAGTATGTCGCAAATTATGGAACCGGATGATCCTTTTTGCTTTATTCGATGTGCTTTTAGCAGGTCGCAATTCTTCCAGCGTAAAGCTAAAATTTCACCTTTTCGCATGCCTGTATAAATGGCTAACGTATAAATTATACTATAAACTCTTCGATTGTCCTCTTTGCGTTTAGCTACAGTGCACAAAAACGCATTCACTTCTTCCATTGTCCAGGTACTTGCCTGTTTTTTCTCAATGCGTGGAGGCGTAACCAGGGTAGCGACATTTTTCCGTTATCATATAACAAGATCCGTAAAGATGGATAATGGGAAAAAAGCTTTGTCTCTTTCTGCATGTAAGATGTGACAAAACGGCCAGGTTTTATGAGTAAATATCTGAAGGGGTCACACTGGAAATGGGTATATGAGACAGGGAGTAATAAAAAGGTGGGGGCGTAATGACCTCCCCTTTTCTGATTAGGGGACCATGGTTATGATAACCATGGAGAGAATTAACTGTGATTTTTAATTAAAATTTTATACCTTCACTTTTCCCCTGCTGTAGTAGACCGCAGTCAGCGTTGTCCTGAACAAGCCTGTCTGTCTTACAACCTCAGCTAACGTTCTCACCCCATGCTTTGCTATCAGAACTGGTAAGATCGATTTAATCACTTGAATCACCTAAATAAACAATAGTCTATTTATTTTTGCTTTATATTGTACATAATGGTGAAAATTAGGTCAAAAACCAAATAAACAATATATTATTTATTATGAAGTGGATATGGTATTTTAAATATGAGGTGTTATGTATGATAAAGTGTAATTTGGCTGTTTTGATGGCAGAGAGAGGACTAAAAATCGCCGATATTGCCAGTGGAACGGGGATGTCACGGACAACCATCAGCTCGTTGATGAACCACAATGCGAAAGGAATTCAGTATGATACGTTTAATACCCTGTGCGAATTCCTTAAAGTGTCACCAGGGGAACTGTTCATTTATGAGCCATTCAAATTTAGCTTCGAAGTGAAAGAAGTAGAGGAGAGGGAGAACGACTTCCTGTTTAAACTGGAGGCGGATATTACGTACAAGAAGCAGGTGTTACAGGAAGTGATGCCGGCCAGTGTGATACTGGACATGGATGAAAAGGACGAACTCTGTTATGTTGGGATTGAAGTCAACTATTCCGAGGAAATGACACAGCTGATCGCTCCGATTCCCCGCATGTTCCATAAGGATATGGAGGAGGAAATTAAAGAGGCGATTATGGAGAAGCTGGCCCAGACGTACTCTTTTGCAGAGGATATCATGGTTACATTGAAATAGAAGGGGAGTCAAAAGTTTTTTTAAAAGGCTCTGTTAGACTTCATTGTTGATATTCGGTTAGTGGCATTCTTTATGTCCTATAATCTCGGATATGTAAGTAAGCTGCTTCAATTGAAGTATCTTGTCTTGTTTTATTAGAAAATTTAAGTAAGATTTTTACAAAGGGAGGTACATCATGGCGGAGACAAAAAAATTCCCGCTTATATCCGGACACCTTTCTCTTGATTTAGTAAACACTGAAGTTATAAGACGTGGGCAGCGTTATGACTTATTGATATCCGAAAAAGATTTAGCTGATTGGATAAAGATAATGAAAGAAACAAACTCCATAATTGATGATGAGCTTATATCTAAATCAGAAGATAGACTGGATAAGACATTACATTCGCTTCGTGAATTACGTTCCTTTTTAAGAAGTGATTTTGAACGGATCGCAGATGGATATCAAATTTCAGATGAATGGGTATCTTCTTTGGAAAGAATGATTAGAAAAGCACCGTTTTCGTATAAATTGACCCCGAATAAACTTCTTCCGTCTCCAATAGGACAACCTGAGGATGCGTTCGTTTCACTTATTGCATATGATGTATTAAACTTACTTGATAAGAAGAGATTACATTACCTTAAACGGTGTACAAATCCTGATTGCGTATTATTGTTTATAGATGAAAGTGGAAGACGAAAATGGTGTGCTATGGAAATATGTGGTAACAGAAAGAAAGTTGCACGCCATCAACAGCGAAAAAGAAAAGAAAACTCTAAAGAAAAATGATAAAAAGAGTGGTTATACTCAAAAAGCTTAAATCCATTGGGTTTAAGTTTTTTTATTGTGTTAATTATCTAATTATTATTTAAACTAACCATAAAATTAACTTTTGACCGGTTATTAAAGATGGGTTATTATGGAATCAAAATGATAAGGAGGTTGAATTAAATGATATCTAAAAATCAAACCGTTATTGACCAAGAGAAAGTGGTAGGTATATCCCGTCGCATTTATTTTTCTAAAATGAAAGGCAAAGGAAAAAGCACTCTAAGCGTAAATGTTAAAGATGCTATGACAGGACTTATTGGAGGATTCATAACTATCTTTGTCCTTGCTTACCTGACACAAGTCACATCTACATCTTGGTTAATGGCTCCTTTTGGAGCAAGTTGTGTATTAGCATTTGGTATTTGGAATGCTCCTCTATCTCAACCGAGAAATATAATTGGTGGACATTTTATTTCTACATTAGTGGGATTGATTGTCTACCACTTTTTAGGTAATGATACCTGGACGTTAGCTTTAGGAGTGGGAGCAGCTATAGCATGCATGATGATTACGAAAACGACGCATCCACCTGCTGGGGCAGATCCGATAGTGGTTATATTAGGGGCGTACACATGGAATTACTTAGTTACTCCTGTATTAATTGGCTCCATAGCTATTGTTTTAATAGCTTTATTAGTAAATAACTTACGTAGTAATCGTGAGTATCCTACTTTTTGGTTATAATCAGATATTTAAGTATTGAATAGAAATAGCAGTTTTAGTAAAGAAACATCAATTCATCTACAAAATAAGGTTCTATAACGTCGCTTCTGTAAACAAACCTTCTATTCTAATGGTATAATTAACCAAAATGTTAAGGATGGAAGGTGCTATATGATTAATATAGGACTACTGCTTCTAGGTTTTATTCAGCTTTTTACAGCAATAATCACTTTTATGAATAAGTCAAGTTTATTCGGAATTGCACCATTACCAAAAGAATTGTCTCATTATCGCTATATGCTTACATCACTTTGGATATCTGTAGGAATTATATTTATTATGGGTTCTTGGAACTCTGTTATAGCTCCAGGGGCGGCTTTATTAGCTGTTATTAATGTTATCCTAGAGGTGGTCTTTTATTGGAAGAGTGATTTTCCGAAATGGTACACAATCTTAGGCACAATTGTGATGGGAGGGTTGGGTATTTGGAGTAGTTTTTCTATTTCTTTTTAGGAAATGCGGACGGGAATCCTCTGCCTCTTTAGATGAGAGTTCGCTTTGCCCGAATCACCTTTTTGGGGATGACAAGGGCAAAATTTTTAATACTTTTCTTGACTATATGTAGTGAAAAATATTTGATAAAATAGATGGTAAATAGCCTTTCATACTATATGTATGAAAAAATCTACCATAAAACATGCTCGAACTTGTGTCTACAATGTCAATTATCATATCGTTTGGTCTGTAAAAGATCGAAGAAAAGTGTTTACTACCGAGATAGAATGCTATCTGAAAGACTTTTTTCAAGAAGTTGCACAGGAAAGAGAGTTTGAAGTCGCGATGATGGAAGTGGGTGAACAAGACCACATTCACGTTTTTGCTTCTGCTCATCCGAAGATTGCCCCTTCGTATATCGTGAAAATGCTAAAAGGAATTTCTGCCCGTAAATTGTTTTTGAAGTTCCCACAACTGAAAAAGAGACTATGGGGTGGCGTAATGAAGAAAGCACGCTACTATTTGCTTCGTCGCAGAGAGAAAGGGTTTGGCTCTGCTCGCGTTGTTTATCGCTATGAATTAATTCGCTGGAACGAGTTGCATAAGTGGCAGCGGTGCGGATGGAAAGTGATTGTATAGAATCGGTCGCCCGCCGGGGAGACTCGGTGGGTGGCTCGTAAAGCAGTGATATTACGAAGAGTATTTCACATAAGTAGCAGCGTTACAAATAAGGACATGCCAAGGCAAATAAACAAATCTAATTTCCAATGAGTCTTTGCAAACGGACTCCATTTACCTCCAAAGAGACTAAATGCACGCGAGATTGAAAAAAAGATAATGAAATACATCAAAAATGTGAGCAACATTTTAATCACTTCCTAATTTCAAAATAAATATCGAAGTAATATACCCGAAATAAAAAGGCCGGTATTAGACCGGCAAGTGAAAGAGGTGTGCCCTAATACACTGTTACTTCTCTATTAGAGAAATAACAGAAAACCACCATGGCGTCTCAGCCGCAACCCCGATATGAAAATCATGGGAGAGAGGCTGACTTTTGTGGTA
>NZ_BJXX01000012.1 GCF_007991215.1 Aneurinibacillus danicus | reverse complement strand
GATTTTCACAGAAAAAGGGAGTTACATTATAAACGAAATGAAAAGGTAAAAAGTTTCAATTTTAAGGATATAAATACAAAAAATCCCCTCCCGGTCGGCTAACCGGAGAGGGGATTTTTGCTCTTACTCTGACAAGAATATTTTACCATAGAGTAAGGGGAGTCGTCATGCAAATGTCATTTTTGCCGAAATTGACCGGAAGGCTACACAGAAGAGAGTCGAAGAAGCATTGGAGACGGCACGGTCTTTCTATAAACTGGCATTCATGCTTAAATTGGAAGTGGTGATTGAAGAAACAGCTTAAGGAGGGAAATTAGGTGAATTGGTTATTTGTTGTTTTTACTGTAATAGCTGGGGCAGTACTATCGGTACAGGCTGGTGTTAATGGTGCTTTAGGAAAGAAGGTAGGCACCATTGAGGGCTCGTTTATTTCTTTTACAGTCGGTACTTTAGTTTTGTTTCTTTTAACCATATTTATGGGAAAGGGAAATATCTTAGCTGCTTTTT
>NZ_BJXX01000011.1 GCF_007991215.1 Aneurinibacillus danicus | reverse complement strand
GTACAGTCGGACTTGCGAGAAGGCTAAAACCTTCCCTTGTCCGAAGCCGATTCATCTCATGACTGAGGTCACGAGTGTTCTCGGCTAATTCATAAACCGCAACCAATCAAAAGGCAGCTTCCCATTTGACGGAAAGCTGCCCTTTCTTATGAATCGGCATGTTTTTATCATGCAATCTCTTTTTTCATTTCTTTACTCCCCCGTTCCTCTTCAAAAAGCGATTTACTGTACGTATACTTACTTCAATTTAGGCAATTGTCAAACATTTTTATTGATTTATAATTTTAACATATCAATTTATCGTCTCAGAAGAGGTGGCTTGCTTGAGTCTACGAAAGCGTCTTATGCTAGTGTATACCTTACTCGTCTTGTCGCTCGGGGTCCCGCAGCTTGTATGCGCCGCTGTCTCTCCTTCACAGCTGCCAGTGAAAAAGACATACAAAATCGCGGCAGAATGGGCACTTCCTCCTTTTTCTTATATAACATCAAACGGATCGTTCGTCGGCGCCAGTATCGATATCATGGATAAAATCGCGACCTATAATAATCTTGCCTTCGAATACATTCCAATGGACCTTGCCCGCGCGGAAAAAGAGCTGCAGGCGGGGCGAATCGATGCCATCGCCGGGATGACATACAGTACGGAAAAAAGCGGTGCGTTTGATTTCTCAGATCCGTACTTCACCATGTCGGACGCGTTAATTATTCCTAAAGAAAAAAGGCAGGCCGTACACAGCATCAGCGACATACGCTCCCTGCATGTCGTTCTGCAAAATCGGAAACCCGTGCTGGAATCGCTGCTTAATCTGCGCCATTCCAATCTTACGGTCACCAGAAACCAGCTTTCCGGTATGCTGCTCCTGCTTGAGAAGCGGGCGGATGTATTTATCGGTAATAAATGGACAGCGAACGTATACTTGCGGCATTTCAGACAGCAGGACAACTTTATCATTCTGGAAGAAGTTATCGAGCCGGCCGATTTCGCCATTGCCGTTCGTAAAGGTGACGACTCGCTGCTTGCCGTCATCAATCGGACATTGACAACAATGAAAGCGAAAGGAGAAATTAATCAGCTCATGAATAACTGGCTGATGTCGGAATCGGATGTACAAATCGCCCGCCTACAGAAGTTCATTCAATTGCTGGCGACGGTTCTCATCGCAACAGCGTGCGTGCTTCTGTTTATTTATTTATGGAACCAGCGTTTAAAAAAAGCGGTGCAAAGTCGCACCGAAGAACTCTGGCTGCTTACTCACCATTTGCAAGAACAACGTCAAGATATCGCTGACCGTGATGCATTCAAAGAACAAATCTTAAATAACATCCATACCGGAATTGTCACATTCAGTATGGACTATACGGTAACGAGCTACAATACGCGCGCAAATGAAATGCTGGGATTCACGGATGGATTTTTCAAAGAGAAGAACTACCCTCCGCTGCTCGCCCGTATTCTGGCACACTACAGAGATAACAGCGAACAACATCAAAGCCACAAAAACGCTTTAACCAAATTAGAAATCAACGAATCAGGAGTCTGGAAAGTGATTTACTACCGTCTGCTCACCCTGCATGACGCCCAGAAAAAGCAAATAGGATACTTGCTCTCTATGACCGACCGCACGGAAGAGACACGCCTGGAACAAAAGCTTGTCATGCAGGAGAAGCTGCATGCTTTAGGCCAGCTTGTAGCGGGAGTCGCTCACGAAATCCGCAACCCGCTGACGTCTATTAAAACATTCGTCGACCTGCTGCCCAGCAAATACGATCAGCCAAAATTCCGGGAAGCCATCATGGAACATCTGCCTGCTGAAATTAACAGGCTGAATGCGATTGTAACCGATTTACTGGATTACGCCCGTCCTCGTTCGCCCAGCAAAGAAATGTATCCGGCCAACGCCCTGCTCACTTCTTTGCTCACGTTTTTACGGGTTACCCTGGAAAAGAAAGAGATTGTTCTTGAACAATCCTGCCAGGATGATATTGCCTTTTATACTGATCCACAGCAGATACGGCAAGTTTTTTTGAATCTTCTGCTCAACGCCATTGATGCTGTAGAAGAAACAGCAGAGAAGAAAATCATAATTACCGTGGAAAAAGAAAACGCGGAGACAGGACGAATTACAATTGCCGATACCGGGACCGGAATCGAATCGGAACAGATGAAACGTATTTTCGAACCTTTCTACTCAAGCAAACATAACGGTGTCGGACTCGGACTTCCCCTCTCCTATAAACTGCTCAGAGAAAACAAGGGAGACATTCGCATAACAAGCCATCCTGGCCTGGGAACGAAAGTCACTGTCTTTTTACCGTTGCATAAACCGGAGGAGGAATCATAATGAAACCGCACGTATTGATACTTGATGATGAACGCGCCATCTGTACCTCACTTAGCTTTGCGCTAGAAGACGCATATGATATCGCTGCTTTTACTGACCCCATGGAAGGACTGCGTGCAATGGAACAGCATCCGTTCGATATCGTACTGCTGGATTTGCGGATAGGGTCCCGCAGCGGCATCGATATCCTGCGTCAGATTAAACAGAAGCATCCATCTGTCATCGTGATTATGATGACCGCTTACGCCTCCATCGAATCGTCTATCGAAGCGATTAAGCAGGGGGCGTACTACTACATTGAAAAGCCGATTAACACGGAAGAAATACAGTTGTTAATGATGAAAGCGCTTGAACATAAACGGCTCTCCCTTCAGGTTGAGACGCTGCATGCACAGCTTCAGCAAACCAGCGGACGAAGATGTTTCGTAGGGAAAAGCAAGGCGATGGAACATGTCTTCTCCATGATTGAACGTGTAAAAGATATCGATTCGAACGTGCTCATCACCGGAGAGAGCGGCACCGGCAAAGAGCTGGTGGCGCGTGCCATCCATGATACAGGCAGGCGAAAGAACGGTCCGTTAGAAATCGTCAACTGCGCAGCCATTCCGGAGACGCTGCTGGAAAGTGAACTGTTCGGCTACGAAAAAGGTGCATTCACCGGAGCGACGCAGCGAAAAGAAGGAAAGTGGGCAGCAGCGAACGGCGGTACGCTATTTCTCGATGAAATAAGCGAGATGCCGCTTGCTCTGCAGGCTAAGATTCTGCGGGTTCTCCAGGAACGTGAAGTGACACCTCTTGGGTCAAACCGAAAAATCTCCCTGGACGTACGGATTGTAAGCGCTACAAATAAACGGCTGGAACAAATGGTAGCGGAAGGAACGTTTCGCGAAGATTTATATTTCAGGCTTAATGTCATCCCTATATCGGTCCCGCCACTGCGGGAAAGAGAGGGAGACTTGCCGCTGCTGCTTGAATACTTCCTGCAAAAATACTCCCGGGAAATGGACAAAGCTCCAAAAAGGTTGTCAGCAGCCGCGCGCCGTCTCTTGCTCGCTTACAACTATCCGGGCAATATCCGCCAGCTCGGAAATATTATAGAGTATGCCGTCGCCCTTTCCTCCTCCGACATCATTACGGAAGAAGATCTGCCGGAATATGTTCAGCAGCCTAGTCCAACCACGATTCCTGCTGCCCGGGCTGACGCCGAACGCATCATTAGCATTCCCGTCGGTGCTCCTATGAAAGAAATCGAGAAAAGGGCCATTGCCGCCACGCTTCACCACTGCAATTGGCATCGACAGGAAACCGCACGTGTTCTGCAAATTTCGGAGCGAAGCCTGCGTGATAAAATTAAGCTTTATAATATCCAAAATGAGCAAGAATTATAATATTTTCTAATTCGGCAGAATTTGCCGATTCGGCAAAATTCGCCGTCTCATCCGGCAAACTCTGCCGAATTATTTTTAACATCCTTCTTTCCAAGTTGAAAACGTTAACATTTATATAAATCGGAAAATTGGAACGAAAATTGCAATTACTCTGATATAGGAAAGGAGCGTGCAAATGAAACAACATTATTTTTTCGCGGGAGCAATTCTTTTGCTAACCTGGCTCACGGTCGGTTGCTCCCTCGCGGAAAACAAACAGGAAATCCCTTCTCCTGTTTCATACTATCCGCTGCGGCAATCGGAAGATGCGTCTGTTCCCTCGCTGCAGGGCCAAAATGTCACCATTGCCACAGGCGACATATCGGGTGTATACTACCTGCTCGGTCAGGCTCTTGCCGACATCTATGAACGGTATGACGGCGCGGTTACAGGTACGCGAATCACAAAGGCATCTATCGAAAATACCAGACTTGTCGCCCAGAAGAAGGCGGAGCTGGGATTTGCCACTGTCGATGCGCTTCTGACTGTTAACCAGCCAAACAACGCCGAAGAGCGATACGAACGATCCCGCTTGCGGGCCATCACCGAAATTTATTCCAATTATATCCATATTGCAGTTACCAAAAAAAGTGGAATTCGTTCTCTACAGGATTTAAAAGGGAAACGGATTGGTATGGGGCCCATCGGAAGCGGCACGGAATTAACGGCAGAACGTATCCTGCAGGCAGCAAAATTGACGCGATATAACGTAAAAAAATATTATTTCTCTTTCTCCCAATCATCTCAGGCGCTTAGAGATGGGGTTATTGACGCGGCCTTTTTCTCCTCGGGCATGCCGAATCCCGATATTGCTTCGCTGGCGAAAGACATTCCGCTTACCCTGGTGCAGATTCCGGAACAAGTAATGACAGAGCTTCAGCGGCAGTACCCTTATTATTCAAAAAAAGTTATTCCGAAGGAAACATACGGCGGACTGGACCACGATGTCGAAACAGTAGTCGTAAAAAATGTGCTTCTCACCCATAGCGACCTGCCCAAAGAAACGGCATACGAGTTAACCCGGAGTTTCTATGAACATCTTCCCGAGATGTATGATATTCATCCTGCCGCCAGAGAAATCAAAGCGGAAGAGGCGGACAAGCATATCTATCTTCCCCTTCATCCGGGTGCGGCTCAATATTTTGAAGAAATGAAAAAGAAAAGAAAGGATTCCAATTAATAAGGAGGTCAATTACTATGCATAAACTGCAAAAACTCATCTCTATCTTCGCCGTTCTAACGCTTGCCATCCTGGCAGGCTGCGGCGTTCCTACCGCACAAAAAACAGGTGATGCCCCTGCTGGCAACGCACCTGCGGCAGAAGGTGCCAAACAGCTGACCATCGCCGGAAACGGAGGTAAGATCGAAAAAGCCATTCGCGACGAGATTGCTCCGAAGTTCAAAGAAAAGACCGGCATTCAAATCAACTACATCGCCGGCCTCTCAGGTGAAATTCTCTCAAAAGTAGAGCTGCAGAAAAACGCGCCGCAGATCGACATTGCACTTTATGTGCCGATTGACGTACAGCGCGCCAAAGAAAAAGGACTTACCGAGCCTCTTGACGAAACGAACGTTCCTGCACTGAAAAACGTCGATCCGCGTTTTATCGTTGTGGAAAAAACAGCCGCGCCTGCTTTCGGGCTTGTCATCGCGCCTGCTTATAACACGGAGGCTTTCGAAAAGAATAACATCAAACCGATTGAATCCTGGAATGACATCGCTCGTCCGGAATACAAAGGCAGAACCGCCTTCTCGGATATTTCAAATGACTGGGGTTTTAATACTTTATACGCTCTGGCACTGGCAAACGGAGGCAGCATCGATAACATGGAGCCTGGTCTGAAAAAAGCGAAAGAACTTGCCGGTTATTCGTCCACTTTCTACAAAAACTCGACGCAAATGATGCCGGCTATGCAGCAGGGCGCCGCCGACGTAACAGTGATGGGAAGCTACGCTATTGGAGACCTGGCTGTTTCCGGTGTTCCGCTCAAAATGGTTGTACCGAAAGAGGGTGTACCGCTGCAAGCATTCAGCGCTACCCTGGTTAAAAACACGCCGCATAAAAAGGAAGCGCTTGATTTTATTAACTATCTTGTAGGCGAAGAGGCGCAAAAAGCGACGGCAGACGCGGGATTCTATCCGGTCGTAAAAGGAATGAAACTGTCGGAGAAATACGAACCGTTCATCGGACTAAAAGAAACAGACAAAACGTACAAGCCCGATTTTGCGAAATTTGCGAAAATGAGAGCCGAGTGGTCGGATCGCTGGTCGAAAGAAGTAACACCGCAGCTTGGTAAACTGTTGAAAAAATAAGTAAGAAAGGGGACGTATCATGACCATACTGGCAACAAGAAATGACGTGGAAATCAAAAATGTCGTCAAACGCTTCGGTTCTAATACGGTATTGAACGGCATCAATCTGGAAATCAAGCAGGGTGAGCTTCTCACTCTGCTTGGCCCTTCCGGCTGCGGCAAAACAACCACCTTGAACTTAATCGCAGGCTTTCTCGAAGCCGATGAAGGGGATGTCTATATTAAAGGAAAAAACGTAACGCATATCCCCCCGTACAAACGCGACCTGGGAATGGTTTTCCAGACATATTCTCTCTTTCCGCACATGACCGTATACGAAAACCTCGACTTTGGTCTTAGACTGCGCAAGGTGCCCAAACCGAAAAAACAAAACCGCATTGCCCGTGCGCTCGATCTCGTGAAAATGTCCGGACTTGAGCATCGCTACCCGCGTGAGTTGTCGGGCGGACAGCGGCAGCGTGTCGCCATCGCCCGCGCGCTTGTCGTGGAGCCTGAACTGCTGCTGCTCGATGAACCTCTCTCTAATCTAGACGCCAAACTGCGCCATGAATTGCGTGCGGAGATTAAGCGACTGCAGAAAGAAATTGGGGTTACGACCATCTTTGTTACGCATGACCAGGAAGAAGCGCTCTCCATGTCCGATCGGGTCGTCGTCATGAACGGAGGAAAAATCGAGCAGATCAGTTCACCGACCACCATTTACAACCATCCGGAAACCGAGTTCGTCTTCCAGTTTATCGGTAAGTCCAACTGCTTCCACGGTACAGTGGCGGAAATCAACAACCGAAAAATTTCCGTACAGCTGGAAGACGGGTGGGTAACGTTTGTCGATGCGGACAACATTATGGGCAGCGAGCGTACATGCCGCCCGGGAGATGAAGTAAAGCTATATATTCGCCCTGAAAAACTGTCCCTCGCTTCTGCGGAACAATCCGGACATCTGGAACACTTCCACAAAGCGACGATTACTCAGATGAACTACCTGGGAGCTTCCTGGGAGATTGACGCTACCCTGCTCGGAAAATCCGTGCAAATTTTAACCCCTATGTATGATGCTTCATGGCAAATCGGGAAAGAGGTGATGATTGGATGGAATCCGTCAGACATCATGCTCATCAAGAAGTGATTCGGGAACCGGCAACGATACCGGAACCAATAAAAACAAAGCCGCGCAAAAAGAAAAAAGCGTATCTTCCCGGCCTTCTTCTTTTGCTTCCGATTTTACTGTTTATCTTTGGATTTTTTGTCGTACCGATGTTATACATTCTGTATTTAAGCTTTATTTATACAGATAGCCCGAACGCAACAAACGCAGTATACAGTTTGAAAAACTATGCGCTGTTTTTTACAGACTCCTATTATCTATCGTCACTATGGATAACAGTAAAAGTAAGCCTGTATACGGTTCTTGTATCTTTGCTGCTTGGCTACCCGGTCGCATTGACAATGGCCAAAAGTTCGCCGCGCATACGCGGATACATTGCGCTGCTCATCGCATCCCCTTTGCTTGTCAGCATTGTGGTGCGCAACTTCGGCTGGTATCTCTTGCTTCTTCCAAATGGAACCATTAACAGTATATTGACTTCACTCGGCATTGTCAGCGCTCCGCTGAAGCTGCTATTTTCAGAAGTCGGGGTGGTTATCGGCCTTTCTAATGCGTATCTGCCGTTCATGATTTTAGCGATTGCCACAAGCCTGTATAATATCGATCCTTCGCTGGAGAGAGCGGGCGCGATTCTTGGTGCAAGTCCGATGCGCACCTTCTTCTCGATTACGCTGCCGCTTAGCCTTCCCGGCATCGTATCCGGCTGCGTACTTGTTTTTAGCATGTCGATGAGCGCCTATGTTACACCCGCACTCATGGGAGGAGCTAACGTACCGATGATGCCGATTGTGGCGTATGATCAGATTAACAACCTGCTCCGCTGGACATTCGGTTCCGCGCTGTCTTATGTGCTTCTGGCTACAACCATGCTGCTTGTAACCGTCTTTACGCGCGGATTTGAAAAAAGCAGATTCAGGGAGGTATTCCGATAATGAAAACACTGGGAAGACTGCGTCTGCTCGTAGCCATCCTTACCATTATTTATATTTTAATTCCGCTGCTTGTCGTCATTCCGGCTTCTTTTACAAGCGCTAATTATCCAAGTTTTCCGCCGCAGGGCTTTTCCTTCCAGTGGTACACGAAACTGCTGGAGCGGCCGGAATTCATGACGGCTCTTGCCAATAGCGCCAAATTCGCATTGGTGGCCGCATTTTTCTCTGTCTTATTCGGTACGCTTGGTGCATTGGCTATAGCCAAATATGATATCCCGGGCAAATCGTATATTACGTCGCTGCTGACTTCGCCGCTTAGCGTACCTCAGCTTGTATTAGGCGTAGCACTGCTTATTTACTTTACACCACTGATGCTGGCCGGTACCGGAACAGGGTTCCTGATTGCCCACATCATTATCTGTATCCCCTATGTAATCCGGCTGGTGCTTACCGGTTTAAGCGGATTTGACTACAATCTGGAACGGGCTGCCGCGATTCTCGGCGCAAGTCCGCTGACGGTATTTTGGAGAGTGACGCTGCCATTAATCCGTCCGGCTATCATTTCGGGAGGATTGTTCGCATTTTTGACATCATTTGACAATGTTACCGTATCGCTGTTTATGGTATCTCCCGATATGCGTACACTGCCGATCGAAATTTTCTCGCATATGCAGGATGCGTACGATCCGCTGGTCGCTTCCGTTTCCAGTGTCGTTATTTTTATCTCGGTCATTCTCATTATCATCCTTGAGAAACTTCAGGGTGTAGGCCGAATGTTCGGCGGCACGCACTGATACCAAAAAACACCGCACAACCGGCCTGGCTGCCGGTAGTGCGGTGTTTTTGCTTTCTTCTTTTTATCTATAGACGTAAGTGAATCACGCAAGTTCCCCATACGTCATCGCCCCAAAGCAGCTCCAACTTATCGCCATCCGCCACTGGACCGACGCCCGCCGGTGTACCCGTATAAATAATATCACCCTGCCCCAATCCGAAGTGCTCGGCGGCAAATTCGATAATTGTCTGCATGTTAAACAGCATATCGCTCACGTTGCCGCGCTGTACCCGCTCCCCGTTTTTGAAAAGCGAGAAATCCGTTTCAGCGCATGCCGCTTCCCCGGGAAACGCATGAAACTTCGTCAACACCGCCGAATTCGGAAATCCTTTTGCTCTCAGCCAAGGGTGACTTTTCTTCTTCAATTCACTCTGCACATCGCGCAGCGTAAAATCAATGCCCAATGCCATCTTATCCACTATGTCTTCCACACTCATTCCCGGCTCATACGGACGAAAGATATGCAGCACCAGTTCCGTTTCGTAATGCACTTCACCCTGATTTCCCGGCAGTACAATCGTCTGCCCGTTCGCTTCTACCAACGCATGGGTCGGCTTAGAAAAGAGAAACGGAGAAGTCGGCACCGCATTCCCCAGCTCTTCCGCATGTAGCCGATAGTTTCTTCCCACACAATAAATGTTGCGTATTTGATTCATCGGTCCCCTTCTCTCTTTATACTGACGTTATCATGCCGCCATCAACCAGCAGCGTGCTTCCCGTAATATATGTGCTGGCACCAGAAACGAGGAACGTTACCACCCTGGCGAACTCCTCCGGCTCTCCGTACCGCTTAAGCGGAATGGCCTGCTTCGCTTTCTCTTCCATTTCTTCCTTCGTAATGCCCTGCCTCTCAGCATTCAGCTGGTCCAGATGCGCCACGCGATCCGTTGCGATGCGGCCCGGCGCCACCGTATTGATGAGAATGTTATAGGGCGCAAGTTCCATCGACAGCGTCTTAGCCATTCCTACAATTCCCAAGCGGAATGTGTTAGATAGAATGAGACCTGGAATCGGCTGCTTGACGGAAGAAGAAGCGATATTAATGATACGGCCGCCTCCTGCCTGCTTCATATCAGGCAGCACCTCCCGAATGAGGCGGATATAACTTAATAGATTTAATTCAAATGCTTTTTGCCACTGTTCATCATCAAATTGCTCGAATGTGCCGCCCGGTGGTCCGCCGGCATTGTTAATAAGAATATCAATTCCGCCGAACGTCTCACGCGTCGCCTGTACGAGAGACTTAATTTCATCATAACTGGTAATATCCGCTTTATGGTACGCTACCTTCCCCGTCCCCAGCTGTTCCAGCTCTTCTTTCACCTGCCGCAGCTTCTCTTCGTGACGGCTCGTAATCATCACGTGTGCGCCTTCCTTAACAAGCTGCTCCGCAATCGCCCGGCCCAGCCCCTGGCTAGAGGCAACGACCAGCGCCACTTTGCCGTTTAATTTCAGTTCCATATACATGTCTCCTTCTCTTAAGATGAATAAACAATCTTTATAATTTCACAATGGCCCGCCCGCGCATTTGTCCCTGCAAAATGCGCTGAAGCGAATGTGGTAGCTCATCCAGCGTAATCTCGTGTGCAATCGTATCCTCAAGGCGATCCGGTTTCAAGTCATCCGCCATCCGTTTCCACAACGGCAGACGAACCTCCATCGGGCAATAGACGGAATCGATTCCCAGCAGATTGACCCCCCGTAAAATAAACGGAAACACCGTTGTCGGCACATTTGTCCCGCCGGTTAACCCGCTGACCGCGACAGAGCCGCCATACTGCGTTGTACTTAGCACATAGGCCAGTGTATTGCCTCCGACCGGATCGACTGCACCGGCCCAGCGCGTCTTACCGAGCGGCTTGAATTTCTCAGGTGCTACGTCTTCCCGTGCTATAATTTCCTTCACACCCAGCTCCCGCAAATAGCCGTGCTCGGATTCTTTTCCGGTACTGGCGACCACATCATACCCCTTCTTTGCCAGCATAGCCGCAGCCAGACTGCCCACTCCGCCTGTCGCACCGGTAACCAGCACTTCACCCTTGTCCGGTGTAACACCGCTTTCCTCCAGCCTCTGCACCGATAACGCCGCGGTAAAACCGGCCGTACCGTAGACCATTGCTTCTCTGAGCGTTAATCCGGATGGAAGTGGAACAATCCATTCGGCCGGAACACGCACATACTCGCTGAAGCCGCCGTAATGCGACACTCCCAGCTCAAACCCGGTGACCAGTACCTGATCGCCTTCTTTGAAACGTTCATCCGTTGACGAGACCACCGTTCCAGCTACATCAATCCCCGGTACGAACGGATAGGTTCGAACAATATTGCCGTTCGGCGTGCTGGCCAAGCCATCCTTGTAGTTTACGCTTGAATAGGCAGCCCGGATGATGACATCCCCTTGCGGAAGCTGGTCTATGGACAGCTCTTTTACCTTAACCGATACATCCCCTGACTCCGTCTTATCGACAACCAATGCGCGAAATTTCTCTTGCATGCGTCTCTCCCCTTCCACTTTTTGTTCCTATTGATTAACAAAACGTTGCTTTCATTGCCAGCTCTGTCATCACGATCATCGCTTTATACGCTTCAAGAATGTCCCTCGCTTGATAATGCACGACGGGCTCGTTCTCTTCAATCGTCGTACCCGGCATCAGGCCTGCCCACTCCGCCTGGCCATGATTGGCGAATTCAATGGTTAGAACCGGATTCTCCGGCGGCGTAAGAGGCTTCACATTCTTCCGATTCTCAATCGCCTGTTTTGTTTTTTCCCGCAGAAGCCAGCCCGCTTTCTCCGGCGTAAGGCAGAGTGCGGACGTCCGGGAAATCTGCCGCTTCACAACGGCAGTTGTAATGCCCGGTATCAGCGCTTCGGCTTCGGCCGCCGTCTCGTCATCGCCCGCCACCATCAAGAGCGGGACGCCGTAATGTCCAGCCACATATGCGTTAAATCCCAGCTCGCCGATCGGCTGATCGTTGATGTACATATTTCTCACACCGAAAATCATCGTGTGGCTGAGCACACCTCTTCTTCCGGCACGTGAATGATACCCGAGAAACATGGCACCGGCGTATGTATCATCAAGTCCCTGTACCATGGAAAACGGCTTAACATCTCCGGAGATAAGCTGCGCTTCCGGATGCAGCCGTTCGATTACCAGGTTATTCATCTTAGAATGGCTGTCATTGACCACAATCTCTTTGAATCCCTGTTGAAATGCGGCTTCAATAACATGGTTTGCTTCATCGGTCATTAGCTTTTGGCCGCGCGTATAATTTCGCTCTCGTGCATCCACAAACGTCTGATCCACAAGCCCGGTAATCCCTTCCATATCGACGGAAAGATACAGTTTCATCTCTTCACTCCTCTCTACTTTTCCTCAAATTTAAATATTCTATATTCTCTTCAGAGATTCCTTTCTTTCAGCAACATACTATATGCTTCACTTTTTTCGTTAAAATACATTCCTTTTGTCAAAAATATCTTTACATTTAATGTTAAATTATCTAACATATATATAACACTAAATTCATTTTGGCTAAAAGGAAGGTGGTATTTCCATGAAGACAATGAATTCAGAGTCGTTGAATGTCTCACTGCTGCTTCATGAGCTAAAGCAGGCAAACGAAAAAATGGGGCAAGTAGTAAAGACGATTAACCATGTCGCCTCCCAGGCCAATCTACTCGCGCTTAATTCAGCTATTGAAGCTGCACGAGCCGGAGAGTATGGACGCGGTTTTTCTGTCGTAGCTGACGAAATCAAACGATTTTCGCAGCAATGTTTAGCCGCCAATCAGGAAAGCGATGAACTCATCCGTAATATCCAGAGAAAGGCAAACGAAGTCATCGCCGTCCGGACAGCGGACGTAGCTTTTGACACCATTGACAAAATCGATCGCAACCTTTTTGAACGGAACTGTGATGTGCAAGCCTGGGCTACCTTCAATGCCATTAAAGAGTGCCTCCGTGTTCAAGAACCGGAACGAAAGCGAAAAGCAACCGCCTTTATGAAAAAGATCGTTGACATTTATGAGGTATACTTCGATTTGTTCGTCACTGATGTAGAGGGAAAGGTTGTGGCGGCTGGCGTTAACCAGAACCTAGTCGGACTCGATATGTCCGATCGCCAGTGGTTTCGCGAGACAATGAAAACAAACAATGTTTACGTTACGGACATGTACTATTCCAAAGCGATGAACGGGCATACCATCGCTTATTCTTGCCCGGTTCGCGAAGACGACGGTTCCGTACTTGGCGTCTTTACCACCCGTTTCAATTGGAATTATATCTACGATATTATCGACACGGTCAAAATTGATAGTCAAAGCGAACTCTATGTTATTAATCAAGAGGGTACAGTGATCGCTTCCCGCGATCGGCAAGGAATTCTAAAGACAAACCTCGCCTCGTTGTCTGCCGTTAAAAAACTTCTCTCAGGTCAGCCATACGGCTATACGATTGAGCGTGACCGCTTCGGCCAAGAAAAAATATACGCCTTCTGCCAAACGAAAGGGTATAACGCATACAAAGGAAAAGGCTGGTCTGTTATTGTTAGCGAATCGATCAGCTAATAAATATGCTGAAAGGACGGCTGACTTTTAAGGTGCGAAGGAAAAGAGAGAAAAGAACGAGACAATGATTTCCATGTGGAAAAAGGCAAATGCCTTTTTCTTCCCTGGATCTCATTTCCTCTTTCTCTCCTTCTTTCCTCACAATTTTCACAGAAAAAGGAGCGGTACCGTCCGCTCCTTTTTCTATTCACTCTATACATGGGCCGCCTGCTTTTCAAGAATAAACTTCTGAATTTTACCGCTTGCCGTTTTCGGAAGTTCATCGACGAAACAATAGGCACGGGGGCGCTTGTATTTGGCAAGTCGATTGCCGGTAAGGAGGAATTCGTCCAGCTCCTGTTCCGTAACCTGACTGCCTTTAGCACGAACGACATAGGCGAACACGATCTGTCCCCATTTCGGGTCCGGTTTTCCCACAACCGCTGCCTCGCGTACCCCGGGATGCTCGACAAGCCGATCTTCCACCTCACGCGGGTAGATGTTTTCCGCTCCCGAAATAATCATGTGGTCAATCCGGTCGCGTATCCAGACATACCCTTCCTCGTCATATTCACCCATATCCCCGGTATGATACCAGCCGTATGCCAGCGCTTTTTCTGTCGCTTCCGGACGGTTATAGTAGCCGCCCATCATGCACGGTCCTTTCACCAGAATTTCACCGATTTCTCCCGGTTCGCAAATATCGTCCGGATGGGTAGGGGAGCCGTCCGGCTGCACCCGGCAGATGCGTAATTGGTGTGTCAGACTCGGCTTTCCTGCCGAACCCGCTTTCTTCAATTGCTCGTCTGCATATAACACCGCCATGCAGGGTCCCATCTCCGTCGTCCCGTAAATCTGGATGAGGTCGGCACCAATTTTTTCTTCAAACTCACGGATAAGTACAGGAGCCATCGACGCTCCGCCGTATTCGAGCAAGCGCAGCGACGACAGATTATATGCGTCGAAATCGTCCGCATGCAGCAGCATATTTACCATCGTCGGCGCCGCAAACATATGCGTGATCTGCTCCTTCTCGATCGTATGAAGCACATGGGAAACGTCGAAATGGTGCAAAAGCACATTGGTTGCCCCCACCTGCACACGCGGCAGGAATGACGTATGCAGCTCCGCCGTATGATTCAGCGGTGCCGCGGCCAATCCGATATCGTCTTTCGTCAGTCCCATGCACTGCATCATCATGAAATTGTGATGGATTTTGCTTCGATGCGTATGAAGCACACCTTTCGGGCGCCCTGTCGTACCGCTGGTATACATCATAATGCAATAATCGTCTTCCGAGACGCTCGCATTCGGACGAGCCGTGTCTTCCGCCTCAAGCAGCGCATAGAAATCCAGCGCACCTTCCGGAATTTCAGCATCTACGTAGATATAGTGTTCCACCGGATTTCCCAGCTCGCGTGCTTTAGCTACGATATCGGAACCCTGATTTTCATACAGCAAAACCTTCGCTTTTCCATCCTGCAGAATATACTGAAGCTCGTGCGCAGCCAGACGATAATTAATCGGATTGAAAATGGCTCCGATTTTAGCGGTCGCAAACAGCGTCACGACGAATTCGCTCGTATTATATAAGAAGGAAGAAACCACATCGCCTTTTTGCACACCCAGGCGCTGAAGCGCCCGGGCGAACTGGTTTACCTTTTGATCCAATTCTGTATAATCCCAGCGGTGATGCTTGTTTTCAAATTCATAAACTAAAGCCGTCTTCTTCGGAAAATTGCGGGCCGACCACTCTAGAGTCTCTCCGATTGTTGTGCTCATCCGTTTTCCTCCCTTTCCCGCTTTGTTTATTTCATGTAATCAGGTTTGACAAATCCCTGGAATTCCTTGTCGATTACATCCTTGAACTCTTGTGATTTATACGCTTCGATCAAATCTTTTACAAATTGCTTGTCTTTGTCCGCCGTTTTAATCGCTACAACGTTCATGTACTGATCCGGAATATCTTCCAATTCAAGAGCTTCTGTTAGCTTCAGGCCGGATGCGATCGCGAAGTTCCCGTTTACGAACGCATAGTCCGCATCCGCGAGCGAGCGCGGCAGTTGAGCCGCTTCAAGAGGAAGCAGTTTAATATTTTTCTTGTTTTCCACTACATCTTTTTCTGATACACGAAGCAAATCTACACCATCTTTTAACTTAATCCAGCCAAAATTCTGCATCATCACAAGCGCACGTGCCTGGTTCGTCGGATCGTTTGGCAGAGATACGGTTGCTCCCGGCTGTACTTCATCTAATGTTTTATGCTTTTGCGAGTAAATGCCAATCGGTGCGGTAGGCACTTGAATTACATCTTCAATAGGCAGGTTATGCTCTTTCGCAAAATTTTCTAGATATACAATATGCTGGAATACATTAGCGTTTAATGAACCTTCGGCCAGCGCCTGGTTTGGCTGTACATAATCATTAAACTCAACAATTTTCACTGTATACCCTTTTTTCTCAAGGATCGGTTGGATTCCTTTTTTCACCTGGTCACTGTACGGACCCGCAGTCGCGCCAATCACTAACTCTTTTGTCTCACTCTGCGGCTGGCTTGCAGTTGCCTGTTCTTCCTTCTGTCCTCCGCAAGCAGCTAAAAACGCCGTCAAAATTAAGATTAGTCCAATGAGAATAAAAGGTTTTCTTTTCACAAAAATTCCCCCTAGATGTTTTATTTAACGTTTATCTAAAAAATGCGCCAGGCGATTGCCTGTAAATTGAATAGCTTGAACAAGTATGACCAACAGCAGAACGGTTACGACCATTACATCTGTCTGGAATCTGTAATAGCCAAAGCGAATCGCCAGGTCTCCGATTCCACCGCCACCCACTACGCCGGCCATTGCCGAGTAAGAAAGGAAGCTAACGATCAATACCGTCAATCCAAGCATAAGGCCGGAACGCGCTTCGACCAGCAGTACTTTCCAGACAATCTGGTATGTAGAAGCTCCCATCGCCACTGCTGCTTCGATGACGCCTTTTGATACTTCGCGCAGTGACTGCTCAACCAAGCGGGCGAAATACGGAATCGCCGCAATCGAGAGCGGAACGGCTGCCGCTACCGGACCGATGGTTGTGCCGATAAGCGCCCGCGTCAGCGGAATCAATGCCACCAGCAAAATCAGAAATGGAAATGAACGAACCACATTAACAAGGGTGCTAAGGATTCGGAATAAAATCGGCTTTTCCAAAGGTTGTCCTTTGTCTGTCAAAAAGAGCAGAATACCGAGCGGAGTTCCTAACAACAGTGCAGCTCCGATGGAAATGCCAACCATCACGAAGGTCTGCACGATAGAAAGACCTATTTCCGGCAACAGCGGAATAATATTATCAAACATGAATGACCCCTCTTTTCTCTGTGAATTCCTCTTCAAATAATAGTTTGGCAATATCGGTCTTCGGCGCGATTTCTTTTTCGGAGAGCGACAGCTTTTCAACGAGATGCCCGTTCTCCATTACCGCCACTTTGTTGCAGATCTCTTTCACTACGTTCATTTCATGTGTTACCAGAAGAATGGTAACACCCAGATTCTGGTTGATTTCTTTAAGGAAAGCCAGAATCGACCGCGTAGTCTGCGGATCTAATGCTGACGTCGGTTCGTCACACAGCAGCACTTTTGGCCGGCTGGCCAACGCCCGCGCAATGGCGACCCGCTGTTTCTGTCCACCGCTCAGTTTGGACGGATAACTGTTTATTTTTTCTGTGAGCCCCACAATTTCCAGGCATTCGCGAACCCGTGCTTCTCTCTCTTCTTTCCCGATTCCGGCGACCTCAAGCGGAAACGCTACGTTTCCTGCTACGGTCCGGTTATTTAAAAGATTAAAGTGTTGAAAGATCATGCCAATGGACTGCCGTGCTTTCCGCAAGTCTTTTTTTGACAGACTTGTCAACTCCTGACCATCCACATACACTTTCCCGTCGTCCGGTTTCTCAAGCAGGTTGACCATCCGCAGCAGCGTCGATTTCCCCGCACCGCTAAATCCGATGATACCGTACACGTCCCCTTCTTCTACGTGAAGCGAAGCCGGCGCTACCGCCTGAAAAACACCATTGGGTGACATATAACTTTTACTAACATTCTGTAATTTAATCATGCCCTTTTCTCCCTCTTTCTCCTGGTCTCCTGTAAAGAGAAATAAAAACGACCTCTTGCCGGGCAAGAGGTCGACGAATGCATACGATATACTAAAGTCCGTCCGACCTCTTATCTTTCAGCGCATACGCACTGCTGGAGTTGGCACCGTTCAAATCCTGTTTCAGGATCCAATGGTTGCCGAGGTTTCACTGGGCCAGTCCCTCCGCCTCTCTGGATAAGAGTCTGAATTGTTCTCATGTTCAGTTGTTGATTTTATTTTAGCAAATTAAACCGCAAAGTCAACTAAGAATTATATAAATATTTTCTCGTTTTAAATTTTGAATTGTCTAATGGCTTGGTGCAGCTCTTCCGCCATCCGGCTTAGCATAGTGGAAGCAGCGGCTATTTGCTGAATCGATGTTACCTGCTCCTCAGAATATGAGGCAACGCTTTGAGAATGTACGGCCGATTTCTGCACTATGTCTAAAATGTCCTTAGCCTCTCTCATAATGTTCTGTGAACTGGCCGACATCTGCTGTGACGAAGCGGAAATCTCCACAATTTGATCGGAGATCTTCTCAACCGCCTGCAGAATTGTTTGGAAAATTCGACCGGCATCGTCGACGGCAACCATACCGTTTTTTACTTCATGTGTGCCTTTTTCCATTGACTTCACAGCATGCTGGGTATCTTTCTGAATATCCTGTACCATCTGTGCAATCTGAGCGGCGGAGCCTTTCGATTGCTCCGCCAGTTTCCGAACTTCATTCGCTACTACGGCGAATCCTTTGCCCTGCTCCCCGGCACGCGCCGCCTCTATCGCCGCATTCAACGCCAGCAGATTCGTCTGATTGGCGATTTCTGTAATCACGCTAATGATATCCCCGATCTGGTTTGATCTTTCACCAAGCACACGAACGATCGAAGCCGCATCATCCACTGAGACGCGAATCGTGTCCATCTGCTGTACCGCCTTCTGAATCACCTCATTTCCTTGCTCTGCCTCATGAGCTGTCTGCCGGGCTGCTTCTGATACGACGGACGAAGAAGCAGCGACACGCTGTACCCCTTCGTTCATTTCCCCCATCATCTGCGATGTCCTCTCGATCCCTTTTACCTGATTCTCTACTCCGGACGCCACTTCATGAGTATAGGCCGTAATCTGATCCAGCGTTTGGCTGGTATGCCCTACTCCGGTTGCTAATTCATGCGAAGAAGCGGCCACCTGCTCCGCCGTCGTATGAACACGCCGAATCAATGTCTGCAGATTATCAACCATTTCGTTGACAGCATGCGACAACTGACCGATTTCGTCATTCCCTTCAGCATGAAGCGGCTGCACACGTAAATCACCGCTTGCCACCTGATTGGCCAAGGCAGAGATTTCACGAATTCTGCGAAACGGCCGGCGAAGCACAAAATACAAAACCGCCCCAATGGCAAGAAGGGTGATAACCGCCGAGACAATTACTTTAAAAAGAAGCGCAGTAAGAGGTGCCATGAATTCCTGCAACGGTACATCCAGTACCATGATCCACTGCGTGCCTGTTACGGTTGTAAAGAATACCATACGCTCAACTCCACCAATGGTAACCTGCTTCATCCCGCTCTTTTCTTTTATCATCTGGCCAGCCAGTTCTCTTTGTGCCTCATCGCCCTGCTTCAGTACGTTTTCTTTCAATATCTTCGTTTTATCCGGATGGTGGATGAGAGTGCCATCCGCCTGGAATACATATACGATGTCCGAGCTCCCCACTTTGAAATCCGTCACTTTCTTAAATACTTCCTTTATTGGGGAAGCCCCGCTGACCAGTCCTTTTACCTTTTCATTTCTATCAAAAATGGGGGTTTCGAAAGAGATAATCAGATTAGAGACGTCCGCTTTATCAGGAAACGGATTGGAAATGATATTCTTTCCGGCCATCACATCGGGAAACGTGGATTCGCTGCCAATCTGGATAGTAACACCAAAATCAAGGGTTAAATTTCCTTGTGTATCCCCCAGTCCAATCGAAGAATACGTGCTGCCCATCCTTGCCCGCTCACGCTGAAAATACGTAAGAACTTCTTGTTTGTTTCCAAAACGAACGATATCCGTATTCGCCATGATGACCACTTCCGACATGCGGGTATTAAGCCATGTTTCCAGCTGGCTTGCGTGAATGTTTACCTGCGAGCGGGCGTTTTCCTCCAGGGACGTCACAATCAACCGTTTGGCGGACCAGTAATTGAGAGCTCCCATCGCCGTCAGTGCAATCCCTGTCAGACTCAATATAATTGCAATCATTTTTACTACAAATGCACGTCTCTTTTTCTCTTCCATATATACAAAAACCTCCTCCTTTTTACCTCTCTTCTATTATTTTACAATAAAATGTGAAAAAAAGCACAATGTTTCCCGGGGAAAATATCCATTCACCGAAGACATGCGGCCTGCTGTACACAAACCGTTTTATGCTGCTGGCCTGGCAGGAAAAAGAGAAGGACATCGAATCCTATCTGCTTGGCCGCAACTTCCTGCTGATTCAGCCGGATCGCTATGCGGTGAAATATACGCGCTTGCGTATCCAGGGCGAGCGTATTCTGCAAAGTCTCCAGGGATTATACCGGACGCTGTTTGACAAAGACATTCCCGGCACCGAATACGACTATACCCTCTAGAACGGCGGTGATGGCAGATGATGATTCGCAGCACCCGTGTCGACCGCTATGTGTTTGACGGATTCATTCGTTCTTCACGTGCGGCGCAGGAGTGGATACAGGAGGCAAAGCAGCAGGCCAACTGGTTTACCGTCGAATTGTTCGCCGATTTTTTTCTCTGTTTTTATCTCGCTAAACCGGAAATCGATCCGGGCAAAGACGCGGAGCCGTTTCACCGCTGGCTGGTCGACACACTCAGGAAGCAGTATTTCTACCGGACCATCCACCCGCGCACCGTCTCACAGGCCAGCGCGTCGTTCAAAACAGCGTTAAAAGCATTGATGTGGCTTACCCATACCTATCAAGAAGAAGTGAAACAGCGGGAAAAAGACGAGCAACAGCATATCTCGCTCGGTGTGGATCAGGCAGAAGGTCAGCAGGGAGAAGAAGCGGTGCAAGTCAGCGAGCAGCTGTCGGAAAAGCAGATTGAGAAGCTAAAGCTGGTCGGCTACACGCTTCAACAGGAAAAGAGAAATGCGGAAGAGAGGCAGGAAGCACAGGATACACGCCCGTTGGTGGAAGCAGAAATCCAGGCGCTGCGCGAACGTATTTCTTTCCTGCAGGAAGAGATGCGCACCGAATTTACCAAGAGGTCTAAGTTAAAACAGAGGTTGAAAAAGGCAGAAGAAGCTCTCGCCAAACGGGAAAAACAGCAAAAACGACTTGCACGCCAGGAAAAAGAAGCAATGTCCCGGCTTGAAGAAGAACTGGGGCAATGGCTGGATACTTCATTGAAACAAACGCTCTCCACCGAAGAAGAAGAAAGCTTATTTTTGCATGAACTTCTGGAAGCAAGCCAGCGGTTCGCCAACCGGCGCTGGGGAAGCGAACTCGGCAAGCTAAGGCGCCAGGCGTTCGACCGCTATCTGGAATGGGTGGAAAAACTGCAGAAACACCCTGATTTGCTTTCGTTTCTGCAGGAAGTCGGACGCAATGTACATCAGTACCGGGTGAGTAAAAGAAAAAGGCGTACCACACGTATTCCGGAGGCATATGACGACCTGCGGCAGTCCGGCGACATCTCACACATGCTGCCAAGCGAGGCAGCGCTGCTTTCTGACGAAATTTATGAGCCGTACTTTATGGTGAAATGGCTTGAACAGAAGCTAATGACGTACAATACCACCGGTTTCATTGAAGAGCCACAGAAAGGCCCGGTCATCTGCATGCTGGATACGTCACATTCGATGCGCGGAAGCAAGCTAAGGCTGGCACAGATTTTCACCATGACCTTCGCGGCTCTCAGTCTGTCGGAAAGGCGTGATTTTCTGCTCCTGCTGTTCGGCGCGAAAGGCGAGCTTAAAGAACAGCCGCTCTATCACCGGAAACCGGATTGGCCGGCATTCTACAGCCTATCGCAGATGGCGTTCGGGGGCGGCACGCATTTTGACGCACCAATCCGGCGCGGTATTGAGTTCATAGAACAAAGCGCCGCATTTCGCGACGCCGATTTCGTTATGGTGACGGACGGTGTGGGACACATCTCGCCTCCTGTGCGCGAGCGGCTCGCCGAATTGGGAATGAGCCGACATGTCCGGCTGCATTCGCTTATTGTCGGCTCGGCACGCCAGCACCTTGTCCAAAAATACGACATACTCGGAGTTTCACATCGTGTCCGTTTCGCAACCAGCTGGGAAGCGCAGGAGGACAGCAATATGGAGCTTTTGCTGGATGTATTCAAGAATGATGAGCAGAGAAAGAATGAAAAATATTGAAACCAAAAAATCCGGTTTTCTCTATAATCAAGAGAAAACCGGATTTTTTGATTTATAAGCGAAAACTCCGTTATGCTGAAGGACTCCTTGCTCTACTCAAGATTGGCATGTCTGCCAAACATAGTGGTGGAGTCCAGTCCCTTTTTCTCCATCAACCTCAATATAACTGCATCGTAGAATAATAAGAGGGTTTGCTCAAATAATGACCCCATTGGCTGTATGGTTTTGTATCCGCTGTCCGATTTGTCTTTAGGTGAGCCCGGTAATTTAATTGCGATATCCGCCAACCGTCCGATGGTCGATTCAGGGAAAATCGTTACAACCGCCACGGTTCCACCTAAACTTTTTGCTTTCTCAGCCATGGAAACCAAACTTTTCGTTTCTCCTGAACCGGATCCGATAATCAATATATCATCTTTTTCCAGGTTAGGGGTGACCGTTTCGCCTACTACATAGGCATCTAAACCCATGTGCATCATTCGCATCGCAAAGGACTTGGACATTAATCCCGATCTTCCTGCGCCCGCTACAAAAATTTTCTTTGATTCAAGAATCCCATTTACGAGCTTTTCGGCTTCTTCATTAGAGATTAGGTCAACTGTCTGACTTAACTCCCTGATGATTTTGTCTACATATTGAGTAGTCTCCATCATTGCTATTACCCTTGTGTAACCAATTTTTTCATTTCAGCAGCTGCAGCTTTTTTATCTGCTTGTCCGGTAATACCGCCGCCTACAATGACAAGATCGGGTTGTGCTTTAATCACTTCCGGAAGCGTTTCTAATTTAATGCCGCCTGCGATGGCAGTTTTCGCATTTTTTACAACACGTTTAATGGTTTGAAGATCTTCAAAAGAATTTTTTCCGACTGCTTGAAGATCATAGCCTGTGTGCACACAGATGTAGTCTACACCAAACTCATCAACTTCTTTAGCTCGTTTTTCGAGATCCTTCACAGCGATCATATCAACCAGGATTTTTTTCCCTTGTTTTTTCGCTTCTTCAACAGCACCCTTGATGGACATATCTTCAGCCGCTCCGAGAATAGTAATGATATCAGCACCGGCTTCGGATGCCTTCATCACCTCATATCCGGCTGCATCCATAATTTTCAGGTCTGCCAATACTTTCAAATTAGGGAATGCTTCTTTGATTTCCTTTACAGCTCTAAGACCTTCATTAATAACAACCGGCGTACCGATTTCTACGATATCAATATATTCCTCAACTTCTTTCACCAGCGCTTTTGCTTCTGGGATGTTTACAAGATCTAACGCTAATTGAAGTTCCATGAATTCTTCACTCCTATTAAAAATTCTATTTTTGTTTTCCGGGCTTAATTCATTTGGTATTATGACGAACCTGCCCAAAAAACATTCGATGTTTTGTGTTTGGTTAACACATGCTTTATTTTAGGATCATACCTTTAAAAAAGGAAGTATGCACTTTTTTGTGATGTAGTAACAAAAAGTATACTATATTACTTCTACAGGCAGCCGTTATTTATTACTTGCATAGACGTCAGTATACTATGTATAATATTAATCTGTAAGTAGATATATTAATGTCATGTAGTATCCAAAAGTATACTATGGTTTGTAGTAGCCCTGGAGGTGAAACGAATGAGACGTATTCATGAAAAGGCATTTAACTGTGAAAAAGAATTGACTCTTTCCGTCATCGGCGGAAAATGGAAGATGATTATTTTATGGCATTTAGGAAAAAGTGGTACAAAGCGGTTTAGTGAACTGAAAGCCCTTATCCCCGGCATTACACAAAAAATGCTGGTCAACCATCTGCGGGAGCTGGAAGAAGATCAGATTGTTCATCGCGAAGTTTATCCCGTTGTTCCTCCAAAAGTGGAATATTCACTGACAGAACTGGGAAAAAGCTTAATGCCTGTCCTTGATTCTATGTATGAATGGGGTAAAAACTATATGGAGACGGTCTTAAAGAATCAGGTGGAAAGGATGGAATCCATCCAGTAGGAAAAATACTCAACGAAAAAGATAAAACGATTGCGGTAAAGGAAAACATTTCAACCAGTATATAGAAAGTTTTGGGGAGCAAAAAAACGCTCCCTTTTCCCTGCATGGATGATTTCATCTTAGATCTTGGATGTCCGGGTTGACTTCTTTCTATCCCAAGCGCATCTGTTCCTACTCCCCGTACTCCTAACCGGGTAAGATATTCCGCTCCATCCTCTGCCAGAAAAATAAAATCAAAATTAAATGTATCTTCGAATGAATTTTTTGGTTACATCGTACATTTTCATTTTATCCACCTCTTATATATCCGCGTCTTTCCCGATCAAAAGGTTAATGTACTCGCCACATACGAAATACATTAACCTAATGAATGGTAACGATTTATTTGGATAAACGCTTCTCGAGTTGATTCCTCTCTTCTTCAAAGCCCGGCTTGCCAAGCAGGGCAAACATATTCTTCTTATAAGCTTCAACCCCCGGCTGATCAAACGGATTTACACCCAGCAGGTGTCCGCTAATCCCGCAAGCCTTCTCGAAAAAGTAGACCATTTCACCAAACGTGTATTCATTCATTTCATCAAGTTCAACAATCAAATTAGGTACTCCCCCGTCTACATGGGCGAGTAACGTACCCTGAAATGCTTTTTTGTTGACTTCATCCATTGTCTTGCCGGCCAAGAAGTTCAATCCATCGATATTTCCCGGATCTTCTTGAATCGTCAATTCAATCCGAGGTTTCTTTACCTGCAGCACGGTTTCTATTAGATCCCGGCGACCCTCCTGAACATATTGTCCCATGGAATGCAAGTCCGTTGTAAAATCGACCGATGCAGGAAAAAGACCTTTTTGATCTTTTCCTTCACTTTCCCCAAATAGCTGCTTCCACCATTCGGATACATAATGAAGGGATGGCTCATAGTTAACCAGCAATTCGATGGTTTTCCCCTTACGGTACAGAGCATTTCGCACAGCAGCGTACTGATAGCTCTCATTGTTCAACAGGTCAGGATTATTGTATTTGTGATAAGCCGCTGCTGCTCCTTCCATCATCCGATCAATATTGAGTCCAGCTACGGCAATCGGTAAGAGACCGACTGCTGTCAGGACAGAATATCTTCCGCCTACATCATCCGGAATTACAAAGGTTTCATATCCTTCTTCATCAGCAAGCTTTTTTAACGCTCCTTTTGCTTGATCCGTGGTTACATAAATACGTTTTCCCGCCTCTTCTTTCCCGTATTTTTTCTCCATATAGTCACTGAAAATACGGAAAGCAATAGCAGGTTCCGTGGTTGTTCCCGATTTAGAAATGACATTGATTGAGATGTCCTTGTCCTCCAACACTTCTAACAAATGGGACATATAAGTAGAACTCATATTTTGACCAGCGAAATAAACTTGTGTCGTATCATTCCTTTGGTTATGAAAGGTATGGGACAATGCTTCAATAGCCGCCCTTGCACCTAAATAGGACCCCCCTATGCCGATAACAATAAGAGCGTCTGAATTATTCCTAATTCTCTCAGCAGCTTGTTTAATTCGCACAAATTCTTCTTTGTCATAATTGATTGGCCAATCAACCCAACCAAGAAAATCAGAACCGGGGCCCTTCTTTTCATGAAGAAAGCTATGAGCAACTTTCACAGATTCACTCAGGTTTTCTACTTCACTCTTTTTCATAAAGGGTAATGCATTAGAAAAATCAAATGAAATGGCCATGCCAATTCCTCCCTTTGCCTGTGCGTACTTATTGTTCCGATATCGATAGTTTTCGGATTTTGAATTCACTCTATCCCATCTTTAACCATTTGTCGGCTTTTTTCAATTTTTTACTTTTTTTCTACAGCATGCCCTCCAAATTCATTGCGAAGAGCGGCTACCACTTTACCTGTAAAAGTGTCATCTTCTAATGAACGATAACGCATCAATAAAGACATGGCGATGACAGGCGTAGCGGTTTGTAAATCCAAGGCGGTCTCAACCGTCCATTTTCCTTCACCAGAAGAATGCATGACCCCTTTGATTTCATCCAATTTTGCATCTTTAGAAAACGCACGCTCGGTTAGCTCCATTAGCCATGAACGAATCACCGAGCCGTTATTCCACACTCTTGCTACTTTTTCATAGTCATAATCGAATTCGCTTTTCTCTAATACTTCGAATCCTTCACCAATGGCAGCCATCATCCCGTATTCAATTCCATTATGAACCATTTTTAAGAAGTGACCACTCCCTGCTTTTCCGGCATATAAATACCCGTTTTCAACAGCTGTATCTCGGAAAATCGGCTCCACAATGCGCCAAGCTTCAGGATCTCCCCCAACCATGTAACAGGCTCCATTGCGGGCACCTTCCATCCCACCGGATGTCCCTGCATCCATAAAGCTTACCCCGGCTTTCTTTAATTGGTTGTAACGGCGAATCGATTCCTTATAGTGAGAATTCCCAGCTTCAATGACAATATCTCCTTTGGTTAACAATGGTGTAATCTCATCGATAACTGAATCCACAACGGGGTGCGGAACCATAATCCAAAGAACTCTTGGTGTATCCAATGATTGAACGAGTTCCTTTAAGCTTGACGTTCCTTTAGCCCCATATCTTCTCATTTCTTCGACCGCATTCGTATTTACATCAAACGCCACTACATCATGTTTGTGGTCGATTAGATTCTTTCCTAAGTTCAATCCCATTTTTCCTAAACCGATTAACCCGACTTTCATATTCATTGCCTCCTATTAAATAATTTTTAGTTTAAGACATAAAATCAAGTCAAAACCTCAGCAGGCTCTTTATCTAACCACCACTGAAACCCGTCCTCTTCCAGTAATTTCCGCGAAGCTTCTGGCCCCTCCGAACCTGCCGGATATAAATGAAGGGGTAAAAGATTTTCTTCAAATGCCTCTAAAATGGGCTGTACCCACTTCCAGGATGATTCCACTTCATTCCAGTGGACAAAGAAAGTGGAGTCGCCTCGCAGAGCATCAAACAACAAGAGTTCATAAGCTTCCGGTACATCTTTCGTATCAGGTGAAAAATCCACAGTGACAGGCTCAATCTGCCCACTTTTTAATGGGTTTTTACTATTTAATTGCAGCGATACACCTTCGTTTGGATTTATCTGGATTACCAATAGATTGGGGACAGGCTTTTCGTTTTGAGCGATATACAAATCCTTTACCGTATTTTTAAATTCAATGACAATATGTGTAGACTTTTCCCTCATTCTTTTCCCTGTACGGATATAAAAAGGAACTCCTTTCCAAAAAGGATCATCAATCCATAAACGAGCAGCAACGAAGGTATCCGTCATTGAAGAACGAGTAACACCCGGCTCCTCCCTATATCCAATTACCGCTTTATTTTGTATTTCTCCCGGGCCATACTGACCACGAACCACGTGTTTCACTACATCGTCTTTACGTAAAGGACGAAGAGATTCCATTACTTTTCTCTTTTCATGACGGATATCTTTAGCGGTGAGCCGTTTGGGCAGCTGCATGGCTGTCATCATCAACATTTGCAACATGTGGTTTTGAACCATATCTCGAATGGCTCCAGCATGGTCATAATAACCAGCCCTCTCTTCTACCCCAACCGTTTCACTGGCCGTAATTTGTACATTAGCAATGTATTGATTGTTCCATAAAGCTTGAAAAACAGGATTCGCAAATTCTAACGCTTCAAGATTTTGTACCATTGGTTTTCCAAGGTAATGGTCAATACGATAAATTTCATCTTCTTCAAACGCTTTACTTACTTTTTCGTTTAGGTCCTGGGCTGATTTCAAATCATGCCCAAATGGTTTTTCGATAATCAGACGTTTCCATCCCTTTGTAGAACCTAATCCACTCTCCTTGATTTTTAACGCAATCACATCAAAAAACTTGGGTGCAACGGATAAATAAAACATACGATTTTCGGGGATGCCCAACTCTTTTTCTCGACATTGAACCATTTCAAGTAACGATTGGTATCCTTCATTTTTCGTTACATCTAAGTGGCAATAACGGAAGATACGGAGAAACTCTTCTAAATTCGAGTCATCTTCTGGCTTACGTCTTGAAAAGGTTCGTAAAGATTGTTCTACAAAGCTTTGAAATTCAACATCTGTTAACTCTTGTCTTCCTACACCAATAACGGAAAATGCACGAGGTATTTTTTGATCTAAAAGCAGATTATAGATAGCTGGAAATATTTTTCTTTTTGCTAAATCACCTGTTGAGCCAAATAAAACAAAGGTCATGGAATCCACTTTTACTTCCTCCACTTTTTCAACACATTTCTTAAAAAATTTCGCTCAATCTATGTCATTTATGGGCGATACCGATATTATTAGACATATAATAATTTTAAACAAGTACATACTTTTATGTTATATAGTGTTGAAAAGTATACTAAAAGAAGGAAACTAAAAAGGAATTTCAGCTGATGATTACCGGACCGCCCTCACCGCATATACGAAAAAACAACGTGCAGTCTCTTTTATAAAGGTCACTGCACGTTGTTTTTTCTGTGAAAATCGTGAGGAAAGACGGAGAGAAAGAGGAAAGGAGATCCAGGGAAGAAAAAGGCCTTCGCCTTTTTCCCCATTGAAATCATTGTCTCGTTCTTTTCTCTCTTTTCCTTTCTTATTAGAACACAAATGTTCAACACTCTACTAAAGCAGGCTTACTTGAAGAATGTGTTCCTCATCCTTTACACTGTTCTGTAGTGATACAAAACCCGGGTGCAAAGGAGAAAGGGGAGAGCATTCATGAAGATTTTTGAAGAACCGGATTTGCTCGGCATCTACTGCGAACGGCGCGACAAAGGACATGCCGAGGAATACGCGTTTGAAATCACACAGAAATACATGTTCAATTTCTTTATGAGCAGCATGAATCGGCTTTTCTCAGCCGATAAAATGGAAATACCCGAAAGCATGCCGCCTGACGAGAAAGCCCGGCTGCAGTATCTCAAGAAATCATCGGACAAAGAGAAGCTCGAACTTATCCGTCGCTGGTACGAAGATTACAGAGACAGCGTATACTCATCCGCTAACTCCTTTGAGCGGGCATACCAGCACCGCAACTCACTCATCCGGCAACCAGAAGAAGAGTAAGCGAAAAGGATATGGGCAAAAAAGCCTCACCCCCGGTTGAATTTTATCGAAACGGAGAGGTGAGGCTTCTTCACTTATTGCTTACTGTTTAATAAGTTCAAGTGCAACCGGAATGTTTTTTTCCACTTTCTCGCCGGCGACTACTTTCTTCGCCACTTCGATGGCCTGCTTACCGATTAATTCCGGTTTCTGTGCCACGGTTGCGCCCATGCGTCCGTCTTTTACCGCGGCTACCGCATCGTCAGTTGCATCAAAACCTACAACCACAACATCTTTAAGCCCTGCTGATTGGATGGCTTTCAGCGCGCCTAAGGCCATCTCATCGTTATGCGCAAATACGGCTTTGATGTCTTTGTTGCTCTGCAGGATATTTTCCATAACGCTCATGCCTTTTGCACGGTCGAAATCAGCCGGCTGCTTGGCTACGATTTTAACGTTTTTCTCTTTATCCATGATTTCATGGAAGCCTTTGCCGCGCTCCCGTGCCGCGGAAGAGCCCGGAATACCTTCCAGCTCAACGACATTGCCCTGCTTACCAATCTTTTCAAGCAGGTATTCGGCAGCCATTTTACCACCCGCTTCGTTATCCGATGCAACATGGGACACCACTTCGCCGCCTTCTGCGCTTCTATCTACCGTAATAACCGGAATATTGGCCCGGTTCGCAGATTCGATTGCGGATACAACCGCTGCGGAATCGGTCGGATTCACCAGCAGTACGTCTACCTGACGCTGGACTAAGTCTTCAATGCCGGAGATTTGTTTTGCCGGATCATCCTGCGCGTCAACTGTAATAAGCTTCATATTGTTTTCTTTCGCTGCTTTCTCCGCGCCTTCTTTCAGCGTAACGAAGAACGGATTGCTTTGTGTAGAAATAGCCAGACCAACCGTAATCTCTTCTTTCTTCGCACCTGTTTCTTTATCGCCTGTGCCCGGCGCCTGCGTCGTGCAGCCGACCAGCATAGACAAACCAAGCATACTTACGGCAAGACCTTTAAGTAACTTTCTCATTATTGTATCCCCCTTGAATATATGGATTATGCCGCCTTCTTGCGATCAAGCAGAACAGCGAGCAGAATAACCGATCCTTTGACAACCTGCTGATAGAACGAAGATACTTCCAGCAAATTAAGCCCGTTGTTTAACACACCGATAATCATCGCTCCGACGAGCGTACCGAAAATCCAGCCGCGTCCTCCGGATAGGCTTGTTCCGCCAAGTACCACTGCGGCGATGGCGTCCAACTCGTACCCCATCCCGGCATTCGCCTGCGCCGAGTTTAAGCGCGAAGTGAGGATGATGCCTGCCAGCGCGGACAGGAATCCGGTCAACGCATAAATATATACTTTTACACGATCGACTTTAATACCTGACAGAATTGCCGCTTCTTCATTGCCCCCGATTGCATAGACGCGACGGCCGAATGCCGTTTTCTTCAAGATGAAATACAAAACGGCGAAGCAGCCGAGCATCCAGAGCACCGGAACCGGAATAACGAACAAGTAGCCCGCACCCAGCATCGTAAACATGTCGCTGTCAAAGCCGGTAATGGGACGTCCTTCTGTATATACGAGCGTCAATCCGCGGAAAATCGTCATCGTCGCAAGCGTCGCGATGAATGGCGCCACTTTTCCTTTTGCGACCAGCAAACCGTTTACCATTCCCATTATGGTTCCGGCCAATAATCCTACAAGAGTCGCAAGAACCGCATCCATGCCGCTTGCCATCAGTCCGGCCGTCAACGCTCCGGCCAGTGCCAGAATCGCACCCACGGACAGGTCAATCCCGCCGGTCAGGATGACAAACGTCATTCCGAATGCGATCAGCGCATTAATCGATACCTGACGCAGTACATTCAAAATATTGTTCAGTGTCAAAAAGTCGGGGCTCATTACCGCAAGAATAATTGAAATAACAACAAGTCCGATAAATGGCCCCAGTTTCTGAAGATTACGTGAGAAAGATTTCTTGTCTGCCATGTTACTTTCCTCCGGTGGCCGCATGCATAATCTTTTCCTGCGTGGCCTGTGTTTTGTCCATCACCGCCGCCAGTTTCCCTTCATGCATGACCAGGATACGGTCGCTCATGCCGAGAATCTCCGGCAGCTCCGACGAAATCATAAGAATTGTGACTCCTTCGGCCGTGAGTTGATTCATGATGTTGTAGATTTCTTTCTTGGCACCGATATCGACACCGCGCGTCGGCTCATCAAGAATGAGCACCTTCGGCTTGATACCCAACCACTTGCCGAAAACGACTTTCTGCTGATTGCCGCCGCTCAGCGATTTTACCGTCTGTTCACTGCTGCTTGTCTTGATATTTAAACGCTCAATCATATCACGTACAAGCTGCGCTTCTTTGGCAGGCGATATGATACCGTTCTTCGATAACGCCTCAAGATTGGTCAGCGCAATGTTTTCCCGTACAGAAAGTTCCAGCACCAATCCCTGGCTTTTCCGATCTTCCGTAACGAATGCGATACCGTGTGCAATAGCATCATCCGGTTTGCGGATACGGATTTCTTCCCCATCAAGAAAAACTTTGCCGCTTGTCTTACCTTCTATACCAAACAGCGTGCGGGCAATCTCCGTACGGCCCGAGCCCATCAGGCCGGCGATCCCCAGTACTTCGCCGCGCCGGGCAGAAAAACTAATATCTGAAATCACCTTGCCATCGCTTATATTTTCGACGCGCAGCCGTTCTTCACCAATCTGCACACTGCGCTCCGGGAACCTGTCGCCCAACTGTCGGCCCACCATCATGCGCACGATTGTTTCCAGATCCGTCTCTTTAATTATTTCTGTGCCGACAAACATGCCGTCCCGCAGTACCGAGATCCGATCGCAAATGGCAAAGATCTCTTCCATCCGGTGCGAGACGTAGACGATTCCTACTCCCCGGGCGCGCAGACCCTTCATTACCTTGAACAGTGCCTCAATCTCTCTGTCTGTCAGTGCAGCAGTAGGCTCGTCCATAATCAGCACTTCCGCGTTCAATGACAGAGCACGGGCAATCTCAATCATTTGCTGCTGGCCGATCGAAAGCGTCCCTGCTTCCGTATCCGGGTCAAGATGCACCCCCAGCTGTGCCAAGTACTCCCTGGTTTTCTTCTTCATCTCACGCGTACGAAGAATGCCGGTCCTGCCGTAACACAAATCACGGCCCAGAAACATATTTTCCATTACAGTCAGCTGCGGGATGATATTCAGTTCCTGGTGAATCACCGCAATTCCCATCTGCTCCGCTTCCTTCGGATGATTCATTTCTACTTCCTGGCCGCGAACCCGAATCGTCCCCGCATCTTTCGGATAGATGCCGGTCAGAATCTTCATGAGGGTTGATTTGCCCGCGCCGTTCTCACCCATCAGCGCATGAATTTCGCCCTTTTTCAATGAAAACGAAACATTTTTCAGCACGTTCACTTTTCCGAACGACTTGCTAATACCTGTCATTTCAATTAGCGTGCTCATATATGTCACACCCTTTTGCTTAGAAAATCACGCCGGACGAAAGAATAATATTCGCATATGGCGTAGCTTCACCCGTCCGGATGACAGCTTTTGCCTGCCCGGTCAATCGCTTAAATTCTTCATGGGACACATAGGACAGTGCCGTACCGGACAGCATCTCCTTTACCTGCCGTTCCACTGCCGCATTATGCGTCCGAATCTCGCTGGCCAGCACCGCCGCTTCTACCTGCATTTCTTCAAGAATGATCTCAAGTGTCTCGATAAACGACGGCAGACCCGGCTTTAGCGCCAAATCAATACGCGGCACACCGTCCGGAATCGGTAATCCGCAGTCTCCGATGACGATGGTATCCGTATGTCCCAATCTGGCGATAACCGCCGTGATTTCGCTGTTTAACGTTCCTATCTTCTTCATATTGCCGCTCCCCTGCTGTCTTATTCTCCTGTCTGTGCCAGGAATGCTTCCACCTGCTCATGCGACGGCATGCCGCCCTGGGCACCAAACTTTGTTACAGACAGTGCGCTTGCTGCGACTGCATACTGTACCGCCTCGGAAAGCGTTCGGCCACGACCAATCATCACCGCAAGCGCTGCGTTGAATGTATCGCCGGCACCGGTCGTATCGACGACTTCTACCTTATATCCAGGTTGATGTGCCACACGTTTTTCCCCATCACTGTAATACGCTCCGTCGCCGCCTTTTGTCATGACAAGCGTACCAGGGTATGCTTCGATCAATGACCGGAAGTCTTCCGTTTCTTCCGGATGCTTACCCAGCAAAACGGCCAATTCATATTCATTCGGCGTCAAAATTGTAATCTCTCGCAGTATATCTGCCTGCAATTCAACCGCCGGCGCCGGATTCACGATAACCGGTACATGATGGCGGCTTGCGATACGCACCGTTTCCGCTACCGTTTCAAGCGGAATCTCCAATTGAAGCAGAACTGCATCCGCTTCCCGAATCATCTGCTCGGCTCGGCGCACCTTCTCTACAGTCACCTCATGATTTGCGCCAGGCACCACAATAATCGAATTATCCCCGTTCTCCACCACGATGGAAGCGATGCCCGTCGCCACATGTGGAACCGGTTCCACATCATCCACGCAAACACCTTCCCGCCGCAAATTCTCTATTAACTCTGTACCGAAGCCATCATCGCCGACACAGCCAACCATGCGCACCTCTGCACCGAGCCGGGCGCAGGCTACCGCCTGATTAGCGCCTTTGCCGCCCGGCAATGTAGAAAATCTGTTTCCAAGCACTGTCTCTCCCAGTGCGGGCACACGCGGCGTCTCCGTTATCAGGTCCATATTAATACTTCCGACTACCACGATTTTCGGTCGCTTCATCCCTTACACCTTCCTTGTCGTTCCACGTTCAATAAGCTGTACGTCCAATTCATAATACAGCGTATCAAGCGGCTGTTTCTCAATCATCTTAATCAGCATTCGGGCAGCCAGTGCTCCCATATCATAAATTGGCTGCGCCATTGTCGTCAGCTCCGGATATACAACTTCACCCATTGTGATGCCATCATAGCCTACAATCGCCAGCTTATCCGGTATGGAGATACCGAGTATTTGCGCTGCCCGCAACGCTCCGATGGCCATCATATCGTTTCCGGCAAAGATTCCGTCGATATCCGGATACTTCTTCAGCAGTGCCAGCGTTGCGTCCGTCGCCTGCTTCATCTCATAGTTTCCCGCGACAACAAGTCCTGGATGAAACCAATCCGTCTGCTCAACGATATCAAGATAGCCTTGGCAACGCTCATCCGCATTCAACAGCTGTGCCGGACCGCGCAGGTGCGCAATCTTGCGGCAGCCCTGCGCAAGCAAAAAACGGGTTGCCTCCCTTGCCCCTTCACGGTTCTTAGACGTTACCATAGGAATCGTATCAGACGTAAGCGCCCTGTCCAGTACTACTACCGGCACTCCGAACTTATGCACTTCGTCCGCCGTTAGCGCCGTAGAAGCAAGAATAACTCCGTCAATATATCTTTGTTTCAGCACTTCAACATACTGCTTTTCTTTCTCTACACTTTCGTCAGAATTCCCTAAGATGGTTGTATAGCCATATAACTGCATTACATCTTCCACCGCACGGGCCAACTCCGGAAAAAACGGATTTGTAATATCGGGAACCATCAGGCCGATTGTACTTGTTTTCTTGTTGGATAAACTGCGTGCCACAAAGTTCGGCGTATAGCTCAATTCTTTAATTGCCCGCAGCACTTTACGTTCTGTCTCTTCGTGCACATAACCGCTTCGGTTTAATACACGCGATACTGTCGCTACAGATACGCCCGCAAGCTTTGACACATCCCTAATGGTAGCCATTCGTTTCTTCCTTCCTTACTATCCCATTATGCGTAATCGGTTACACATAATTTTAAAAAATCATTGGAAACAAATAATTATACGATAAGTAACCGGTTACATACTCTGTTCAACACATACTATAAAGGCAGAGCTTGTAATTTGTCAATCCTATTTTATTAAATGTGTTTTACTTTTTTTCATACCACTTTGATACAAATGCCGCCCGATTGGAAAATACCTCCCGTTCATACTCCTGAATAGCGCCGACAATACGTGCCGCTTCCGCAGCCATGCAGCGAAGAGCACGCACTATCTCGCCCCGAACATTGCGTCTGCTTTCTTCATGAAGTGACAGATATGGCTCCAGTGTACCGAAAGCGTCTTCAGCAATTAATCGGATGATGCGTTCTTTAAGCGCATACGGCAGCAGCAGGTCCAGCCGAAACAAGAGATAACGGCATTCATCATAGATTTCGTTGTCAAGAGTGCGTTCCTCATATCCCGTCCGTATCTTTTCTTTCAAAGTGAACAGCATACGTGTTAATTCTCGCTCATCCGGCCCTTCTTCTACCATACTCTCTGTTTCAAGAACCTGACGCTCCCGATGAAACAAACGCATCCACCATGCCGTCTTCACCTTTCCCTGCTCTCCCTTCATCCACAAATTTCCTGTTGTATAGTAGTATGTCATCATTTATCTCTATTCATTCCGATTCTTCTTTTTCCCTATCCAATCGCAAATCTGATGAAAAGAAATGGGTACACGCAGCAAGACATACGCGCCGACCACATAAGAAAATGCAAACTTAAATCCATGGCTCAACAGTGCCACGATGTAAGCATCCTGAAAGCGAATTCCAAGCGCCGCCAGCGTGAAGCTCATCACACTTTCATATGTGCCCACCCCGCCCGGCGTGAAATGAAACACCTGCCCGGCAATTGTCATGCTGTTGGCCCATACGCCTTGCACAAATGAAAGTTCCAGATTAATTGCGCGAATGACTCCAACTACCACCCACGCTTCCAGCAGCCAGCTTACGAAAGTGGTTCCGATAACCAAAATACCCCCAGACCCCGCAAGACCGCTCTGCAACAGTCTCAAGTGCTTTTCCCAAAATGCGTACGGCTTTGTACGCAGCCACATATATACCGCGCCGCAGCCAGCAACACTTGCCGCCAGAAAAAACCAGAAAAAAGCAGTAGACAGCGCAAGACCAAGTGCCAGCATACCGGTCGCCGCTATGGCACCCAATACGAGCATATCAAGCAGGCGCAGCACGACAACTGAATGCGCAGCTTCATCCCACGTAATCGCCTGCCGTGTCGCAATATAGCCAATGCGCACCGCGTCACCCACCTTTATCGGCAGTATATGGTTTAAAAACAGACTGTAAAACAATCCGTGCATACAATCCGCAAACGAAACGCGCCTCTGCAAATACGTCCGCCAAGCCCAGGCACGCAGCGCAAAGGCACTTATATACATGGCCGTCATCCATATGAGCCAGCCGGGACGCGCCAGCAGGGTCGCACTCTGACGTCGGATGAGCAACCAGTCAAACACATACAGCGTTAGCGCAAGAAACGCGCCCAGCAGCAAGGCGCGAACTACCCAAATTCCTATCAGTTTTATCTGCAATTCAAAAATCATCCTCCTTTTTGCGTATGAACCATGTGCTTTTTGTGCTTATTTAAAAATTTGTCGAAGAAATACGGTTGTCAAATGCAGTAAAATAGAAAATAATAATAACCATGTATCAAAAATGACTGCATGAAAAACTAAGAAAAGGCGGTTTTTTATGAAGTTCGATCAAAAGCTATCACGCAGAATTGAAGAGCTAAAGGTGCTGCTGGCGCTGACGGCCGCGGAGCATAACTTCGACTTTCAGCATCCTAGCGTATTATACGTAAGCCAGAAGCTGGACCAGCTTATTATAAAAGCGATGCGAAGACAAGAGAATTTCGCTCCCGTCCTGTGACCTCTCCCCCGAATCGGCGCAGGCGCGCCGTAAACGATTGTGATGAATCCGGAAAAGAAGGCCCTTCGAAGCTCTTGCGAAGCGCCTTCTTTTCTTATGCATAGTATACAAAATAGTGGGATAGGCAGCCAATGTATGAATACCAGCGCTTCTCATAAGTCAGGGAAATGAGCGGTTTTAATATGCTGCATTCCACAGCATACCGTACCATTCACAGTCGTAAGCTCTATCATCCCACCATCAACCCTCTTCAATACCCCTACCTTATTGGGGTGTTGTCCAATATCAAATACTACCAGGCTGCCTTCCAGCTTCTTCAACTGCAAATCAAACGAGCGCGCCGGTGTCACATTCGACGGATGAAGCGGAAACAGATGCGAGTCCAGCGAATACGGGGTTTTATTATCGCTATAAGGGATTAACCATTTTAGATGGAAGAACGGAATAAACATTGTCTTATATACAGGGGAATAAAATACGAAATAATCGGAAAGCACACCGGTTACATATCCGTGCAGCGATTGGTTTCCCGTCACATAAATTTCGATAAACAAACCCTTAGCGTTATTTAGGATTTTACGGAAAGAAATCTCATTCTCATGGTTAATCAATCCGACGTTCGGACTCTGCATGCTTTCTTCCGTCTGCGGCATCAGCAAGTTGACGTATTGGATATGGGTTAACGGAAGATATATAAACTGAGTCATTGTATTAAGAACGAGAATATCATTACCCACATCTAGCAATTTCCCTTCGTGTTTCTTCTCACCCGACAGTTCTACGCAGACAAACTGTCCGATATATTGGTGAAGAAAACCCATCCTTCTTCTCTCCTTTTAAAAAAATAGCCACTTTGTCCACACATATAAACCGAATAAGCTGACAACCAATCCAACAGGCACAGCCACCAGCGCCGCTTTTACATACTGGCCAAACGTAAACGGAATCTTGTTCTCTCGCAGAATAAACATCCAGAGCAAAGAGGCAAGTGTGCCTATCGGCAGCAACAAGGCTCCAATATCACTTCCAATAACATTAGCGAGGTAGGCGACCTGGAGCGTAGGAGAAGCCAGCTGCATTTCAGTAATCGATATCGTTCCAATCATGACAGACGGAAGGTTATTGCACAGGTTGGACATAACCGTAAGCAGAAGGCCCGGAATAAACACGGCGGCCCAGTGGCTTTCTGCGATGGGAGCTTTAAACGCCTCTACAATAAATGAAGTCATGCCAGTGTTGTACAATCCGTATACCACCACATACATGCCGAAAGCGAACACAAGAATGTGCCACGGCGTCCGCTTCAGCACATCATAAGGCCCTATCCTTTTGTAATACCAGCGGACGGCGATTAAGAGAACAGCCCCCGCCAATGCCGGCCATTCGGTCGAGATATGCAGCGGAGCCAGCGCAAAGAAGCTTATCCGAATCAAAACTACGAGCGTCAGGCAGACACGGAACATATTCCAATCGATTTCCTGCACTTCGTGCTTTTCTACAGCTAACGGATGATACCTCTCCCTCATCGTCCTATTGGAATAATAGACGGTCATCTGAGTGATGGACGCCTGTGTAAGAAGCGGAATGCGACGGGGAATGCTTCGTTTGAAATATAAGAAAAGGACGATGAGCATCGCGCCAATCCCCAGCATGGAAGGGACGAACATCATGGCGATATACTGATTCAGATCCAGATTGACGATGTTAAGTGCGATTAAATTGGCCAGGTTGCTTACGCCTATCGGTGCGCTCGAACCGGTTGCCACCAGGACACCCGACAATAGGTACGGAATTTTTTGATGGGATTTAAGGTTAAGAATGGTGAGGGTCTGAATGATTATCGGCGTCGCAATGAGGATACTTCCGTCATTGTTGAAGAACATTGTCATCAAGAAACAAAGTAAGTTTGTATACCAAAAAAGAGCGAGCCCGGAGCCGTTCGCTTTTTTGGCTAAATTAAACGCCGCCCAGCGGAAAAAACCAACACTCTCCATCACGATAGACATAATGATGGTAGACAGAATGGTCACCGCGGCTCCACTTACGGTGGCGGCGATATAATATACGTCCTGCAGCGGAACAACTCCCGCCACAAATAATACAACAGCTCCGGCTGCGGCAGGTACGGATTCGTTAACTCCGAACGGCCGCCAAATAATAACAAAGACGGTGGCGAAGAATATGCACAACACAAACCATGTCTGCATATCAAACATGTGTTTTCGCCCCGTCATCAGGCGACTTGCCGCGCAAAGGACGCGGTCTTACTACCGCAAGTAACTTTATTCTCCTTTTGGCGGTCTTTTCCACGGGAGGTTTAAGCAATAGATAGAGGAAATAGCCCGCAGATAGAAGGAACAAGCTGACCAGCATACGTTTTCCTCCCCTACTTATACTAATAGGAACGATGTTTTCTATGTTTTATGAAATAACTCGTCCATGTACCTTTCCAGAAAGCCAGGCTTTGTTTTTTGACTGCTTGGCTTTTTTGCTTCCTTTTGTATTCGTGTTCGTGCTCCCCTTTTTTTTCTTTCGATTTCCATATTCGTCAGATAAAGTGCCAACGAATGGGGCACGGACAGGCGGGATACGGACAGATGATGGACGATTTTTTGTCGCTTTTCGTTTATTTCTTTTAACATTCGTACATGCGGGCAGTGTTCGTTTTTTGGATCGCGTAGCATTTCGTGGAAACGGCAGAACTGACGGCATCTGCGTTTTCGGTTGGGTCAGTGGTTCAAATTCTGCAATATACAGTTCATTTTCCGATTCCGGATTTTCCGCAGCTTTCGCTTCTTTTCCTCTGTCCCCTTCTCTCTTCCCATCTACCTCCTCATCGACTTCTTCATCTGCTATTTCTAGACTTACATTAATAATTCTTGAATCCTGATCCATTTCCATATCATCGTCATCTTCTTCAAAAGCTAGATCCGCTTCCTCGTCCTGCGCTACAATTCTTGCTTCCGTGATATCGTCCTCCTGCACGTATGCTTGCACCTCCACTTTATTCTCCTGAGTCTCTATCTGTTCTTCAATTTCGTAGTTCTGAGCCTCCGTGTAATCTTCTTGCTCCTGCATGCGGGTTTCCTCTGGTGCCACTTCCGAACGAGCTTCAACTGCACGAGTGTCAACTGCGTCTCCAACATTTACGACCGCCGGCGCCGTGTCGGCAACTTCCGGCTTTTCCTCGTTTTCGTTTTCATTTGCGTCTGCTCTTTCGTTTACGCAGCTAATGTGGTGGATTCCATTGGCGAATAAAATAATTACCTCGTGCTCATGGACCAGCAGCATATCATCCTGACGGATGCCGGCCATAATACCGCGGATATCCTCTTCTCCGCAGTTGATCCGCACGTATCGGTGCGCAAGCCGTTTAATGAGTTCTTTGAATTTCGGTTCATTAATGTAAGGAGTGTGTGTTCCCCTCTGTTTTTGGTTAGGATGGGGCGTATCTTTTACGTTAATCGTAATGCTTCTGACTTGCTCTGATTTGTAGTAGATGTGTTCACCCTCATTATTCTCAATCACTACATAGTCTTCCTTCACATCCAGCAGACGCCCATGTGCAGGACCTTCATCTAACTTATTAATCCAAATCACATTGCCAATCCAATAGTGAAGCGGAGATTTCGTTTCCCTTCCGTCCATCTTTTTATTCCTCCGTTTCCAGAGCATGCCTCTACTTACGCGCTTTTACGCACCAAGCATCATTATGCTATTTACCACCTAACAGTGAAGAGGCTAAGAAGCCCAGATATACGAGTTGACGCAAGCATATATCCGGGCATTGTTTTTATCACGCTCTCGTGTTGAAATAATAACCTCTTCTCCCGTTGCTACTGTCGTCATCATCGTCATCATCATGTTCTCTATACCGAACATGCCTGATTTGATCGCTTTCTTTCTTATGGTTTTCTGTTTTGTTATTTTCTTTTTCTCCCTTTGCTTTGTCTTCTTTTTCATCCTTTGCTTTCTCTTCTTTTTTTCCAGCGCCGACACTAATGCTGCGAATATGATATTTAAAGATAACGACGATTTCATTGTTTACGATAAGCAGAACACGGTCCGGGAAGACGTCGCCCAACACACCTTCTATTTTCTCTGGGCCTCCGCGATTGATTTGAACCCAACGATACTGCAGTGATGACAGTAATTCGCAAAAACAAGTAGCATCAACAAATGCCGGCATATCACCGCTATCCTCTCCGCCCAAATCAGAATTTTCCCGGGCGTCTATCCCAATGCTTTTGATATGGTGCCGCTTATAATAGATTACGCCTTCTTTTTCCTCATACACGACCAAATGGTCTTCCTTCATTCCGAGCAAACGACCTGTTCTCGATTCCGGACCTCCCCGATCGATACGTATGTTTCTGCCGATCAACGATGCAAGATTATGATTCTCTTCCATTAGGCTTCCTCCCTAATCATTGAATTGATTATCATTGATATATATATACGTATGCTCGGACAGCCAAGGTATAGGGAATCCGCCTGATTTGCGCGGAATTCCGCGTTTACCTACCCGTGATATTCATGAAGAAGGGCGCTCCTCTATGGAGCGCCCTGGCATTTTTACTTTTTTCCTAACCGCATATCCCCCGCATTCTCCATCTCGGAAGCGTTGCGCACCTCAACGGACGGTGACGGTTTGGCCGGTTTATCCGCATCACCAAGATACGGGGTATCCTCCACATGCCGGTGACCCAGAGGTTTCTGATGGCTATAGCGGCGGAACCTGTTTTCGCCCATGTCATTTCCCTCCTTTACTGTTTAGCTCATACGGTTGTATTTTTTGTCATGTCAGACCTCCCTATACTTTTCCGATTTATTCGCTCTTCTGCTTAGTGAAACGCAGGAATTTACGGTGTTTTCCCGAAATAATTACATAGTTGAACTCACACGCGTAAATGCGCCTGATAATGAAATAAAGTATGCCAAATCTCTGCGCGGTACGAACTGGTGGGATTTAGAAGGGTATGGAGACTACGACGCGGATGATGAAAAGGTAAGAGATTGGTAAGCGGTTTGTGTTAAAATAAAATAATATCATTACATTTAGTTTAAGAAAGGATACAAATACGTGATTCGCCCTTTGCTTAAAACCGTTATTACGCTGCTGCCGCAAAACGCAATCTCCCGCCTAATCGGGCGTGCGGGACGTTCAAAGGTAAGCAAGCGTTTTATTAAACCGTATATTTCTATTTTTAATATTAATACGGATGAGATCGAGCAACCACTCTCAAGCTATCCTCACCTGACAGCATTCTTCACAAGGAATTTAAAAGCAGGAGCGCGTCCGATTTGCTCTCTTTCCGATGCGCTGGTCAGCCCCGTGGATGGAAAAGTGGCCCAGTTCGGTCCCATTCGCCGCGGTACGCTCATTCAGGCAAAAAACATTGAGTACACGGTTGAGCAATTGCTGGGGTGCCCGAAAGAAAACGCCGAGAAGTTTGAAGGCGGAACATTTCTGACCATCTACTTAAGTCCTCGTGATTACCATCGCATTCACATGCCATTGGATGGAGAATTGACGCACTTCACCTATATTCCCGGCCGGCTGTTTCCGGTCAATGCCATCGGCGTTCACCATGTGCCCGGCCTATTTACAAAAAACGAGCGTCTCATTACGTACGCTCGCACCCCTGCAGGTGAGATGGCTATTGTAAAAGTCGGTGCTTTTATCGTCGGCAGTGTCAAGGTTGGTTATGGAGAGCATACGACTAATGTAAAAAAAGGAAAAATGTATTCCCTTGATCTGCCTGAAATGCCGCGCTACCGGAAAGGAGAAGAAATCGGTCTGTTCGAATTCGGCTCCACGGTTATTTTACTGTTTGAAAAAGACAGGATTTTACTTGATGAACACATTCAAGAAGGCACCTATCTCAAATATGGAGGGCGGATTGGTACTGTCCTCTCCCCAAGACCATAAAAAAACGAGGCATCTGCCTCGTTTTTTTATGAGGATTCTGCCTGCAGGCGAAGGTGGCGACCGTAGCTACGCATAACCCAGAGATGGACCAAAGCCTGAGTTATGCTATATAAAAGCCAGGGAAGCTTCGGAATGAACTCATGAATGGCTACGATAACATATTTTCTATTTAGCACCTCCCTGAACTCCAGTCTTCCCCGGCGCCGCGTATTGTCAGCATGCGCGAGAAATCCGCCGGTAATGTAATATAATACACGATCCGGCGTACTTCGCTCCGCTGAGTACTTCAGCTCAAGCAGTGGTTTTTTCATGCCGTTCAACAGAAACTGCAGGCGTCCATCCTTGTATTCACGGACAATAATAAACGGTTTTAAATAGCACGGCAGCCATTGTGCGTAGTCTTTGCCTGTCCAGGCCGCATCCCAGCCTTTCGGCAGGATTAGCCGCTGTACGGAACGAACATTGTTGATCGATTTCTTCCTTTTCTTTATACCGAAAGAATGATTCTGCCTCCGTCTCTGTTCCTTCCCCCGTTTCCGCTCCTCTTCCAGTGCGATACGAACAGCCTTCTCAAATGTAAGGCCAGGAACTCCAACCTCCTCCTGCAGCCACCTGTTTTTTGCTCCCAGTGAATACCTAAGACTCCCAATCAAAGGTTTCACCATCTTTAGCGACACGCCGGTCGTAAGCGTCATCCATAAGCCCGACAGCATAGGCGCGAAAAAGGGAACCGGATACAGACGACGTTTCTTTCCCATCACCCTGGCTGTATGCAGAATCATTTCACTGTATGTCATCATGTCCGGTCCACCGATATCGATCGATTGTTGATACGTGTCCTTGCGTCCGATGCACGCAGCCAACAGCTCTACTACATCCTGCAGCGCAATCGGATGTGTCGTAGACGACATCCAGCCCGGACAAATCATTACGGGCAGACGTCGAATCAAGCGGGGAATGATACAAAACGACGAACCGTTCGCACCGACCACAATCCCTGCGCGCAGCACCGTTACCGGTACACCGTGCGAACGCAGCACCTCTTCCACTTCCAACCGACTATGCAGGTGGCTCGCCAGCCCTTCCGTCTGCTCAGGAATCAATCCGCCCAGATATATAATTTGTTTGATTCCCGCTTTTTTCGCGGCACGCGCAAAATTATCCGCCAAAATCAAATCCATATCCTGAAATTTTCCTTGCGTCAGGCGAGCGGACGGCACCATCGAATGAACAAGATAGAACGCATAATCCGCTCCCTTTAGTCCTTTCTCGACTTCTAATAGAGAAAACAAATCCGCCCGTCTCCATTCCGGGTTGGGTCGGCCCCCTGAATCTGGCTCGCCTTTTTTCCGCTCGCTCCTCGTCAATCCAACCACATGATAATTAGGCAGCAGGCGCTTCAGCAGCGCTTTTCCGACAAATCCAGTGGCCCCTGCAATCGCCACGGTAGGTCGTCGGTCTTGCTGTCTTGCTTTCATAATAAGCCCCCTTTCGTGGACTCTTTTTTAATTGTATAAATCATTTCGGAATAAATCATTTCGGAAAGTATACAAGGGCCTTTCCTAACAAGCAACCATGGCGTTGCAGCCGCAACCCCGACATGAAAATGAAAGGTAAGACGGCTGACTTTTGCAGTACGAAGGAAAAGAGAGGAAAGAATGAGGAGAGGATTTCAATGTGGAAAAAGGCGAATGCCTTTTTCTTCCCTGAATCTTATTTCCTCTTCCCTTTCCTTCTTTTCTCATGATTTTCAAAGAAAAACTTACCTTTGTAGCCTTTAAAAACCTGAAGGAATATGCGAAGATGATAGGAGAGATTTAAAGAAAGAAAGGAAGCATCGATAGATGAACAGATGGTTGCAATCGCGAATGCGAATTAAGCGCATCTACCTTCTTATTGGAGGTGGCTTGGTTGTACTGCTCGTCGCTTTCGCGCTCGCCGCAATGTTTACGAAATCCGGCAATTCGCCTTCTGACGTACAGACAGCCCAGCAGGCATCTTCTTCGCACGAAAAAGACCCTGCTTCCGTTTCTTCCGAAAGTGACAGAGAAGGTGTCGTTCGTATACCGTTAGACAAAACACTTGATGAGGCGAAAGCGGAAGGACTCTATTCGGAATCGAACTCCGGTTCGGCATCAGTTGACCGCACGCACCGAAATAGCGAGAAGACCAGCAATCAGGAAAATACATCTTCCTCTGACGGTCAAACGGGACAATCAACCGAATCCGCCACTGTAGAGCAAGCCGCAGCAGCCGGCCAAGGTCTTGACGCGAATGTGATTAGCCAGCTGCGCAGCCATGGTATCCGGGAAGGAGATCTGGCAAAAATCGATCGCATGGTGGCAGAAGGCGTCGATCCGAAGGAAATTGCCCAATCCCTGCGCAAGAACGGAAATCCAAATCTGGCAGCCGTGATGGATCAAGTGTCCCGGAAACCGAAGAAAGAAGATAAACCGAAAAAAGAAGAAAAAGCAAAGAAACAAGAGAAAGAGCAAAAAGCGAATGGTGACGATGATCAACAGCAAGACAATACGGAAAATGATGACGACTAAAATCGTTCTTTTGCATAACAAAAAACCTGGCTTTGGCCAGGTTTTTTGTTATGCTCTCTATTTTTCACGGCACGTCTTATGCAGTGCATTTTTCCGGGATAAGGCATAAATAGAAAAGTGCAATCTGCATACACTACAGAAGAAAATTTCACATCATGGACAGGAGGTCTCAGGCAATGAAACGATGGATATGGGTTTTGGCGATCGTTTCGTTATGCATAACCCAACCCTCGGTACAGGCGGCAAAAAAAAATCGGGCATACTGGGAATCCACAGGAGATATCGTTTGGGATGTACATACGAAAAAGAAATGGATTGCCTTTACGTTTGACGACGGACCACATCCGCGCTATACGAAGCAAATCCTCGATATCTTACATAAACATCATGCAAAAGCCACCTTTTTTGTGGTGGGCAAACAAGCCCAACAATACCCTCACCTTCTGAAAGAAATGCAGAACAACGGCCATGAGATTGCCAACCATACGTATCATCATCCAATGATGAGTCAAGTGAACATGGAAAAGCTGACAAAAGAAATCCAACTGACGGATGAGGTCATACACGGCATTACCGGCAAGACTCCCAGACTGTTTCGGCCACCGGGTGGCGAATACAGTGAAAAGGTCGTTCAGGCGTCCAAAAACGGGAATCATCTTGTCATCATGTGGTCCTGGACACAGGATACAAAAGATTGGTCGAATCCCGGTACGGAGAAGATTGTCACCAACGTCTGCCGGAACGCCCGTCCGGGGAACATTGTTCTGTTCCATGATTTTGGCCGCAACCGCACACAAACGGTCCAAGCTGTGGAAAAAATTATTCAAACCCTTTCGCAGGAAGGCTACAAATTCGTCACAGTATCCGAACTACTCTCTGAACGGCCCCGATGGGTTCCAACAAAACATTGATGATAATCCTCAATGTTGTACTGGCATTGAGGATTTTATCCGAACATAAGAGTTTGTATATTCTGAATAATAGGTTTAAAATAAGATAAACGAGGCGAGGTGAAAACAGGCATGGAAAGTATATATGAAGATATCCACATACTTCAGGAATTCGTTACACTGCATGGCGTTACACTTTCCGTCCATGTTTATGAAGTGGACGGCATGCTAATTGACACGGGCGCCAAAAGCATTGCGCCCCATGTTCAGGCTTTTGTAGACCGTTACCGGCCGGAGCAGGCTTTCATCACCCATATGCATGAGGATCATTACGGAATGGCGGGCTGGCTGCAGCGCGAAAAAGAAATCCCTATCTACATTCATCCAATGTCCGTGGAAGCGGCAGCATTTCCGCCTGTACTTCCGCGCTATCGAGAATTGTTCTGGGGAAATCCCGAACCATTTCACCCTTTGCCGCTACAACCTGTACATGAAACAAACCATCATCGTTTCCAGATTGTTGAAACACCCGGACATGCTCCGGATCACGCAGTATTGTATGATGCAGAACATGGCTGGCTGTTCAGCGGTGACTTGTTTCTTGGCCCCAAAATAAAAATCTGTATACGGGGTGAATCAATGCCCACGCTAATCGATTCGCTGCGAAAAGTGCTTGCCCTTGATTTTGATACTTTATTTTGTGCTCACGCCGGTGTCGTACCTGACGGAAAACAACGGCTTCGCCAAAAATTGAACCATCTGGAAGAGATAGAGGCCATTATAGCGGAACGGCGACGTCAGGGCTGGAATCTGCGAGAAATTACTCGTTCGTTATTTCCGAAGCGTCCACCCATTTATCACTTATCCCACGGTGAATGGTCACCCATTCATATTGTACAGTCATTTTTTCATCAATGTTCCCCGGAAAATTCTTTTTAAGCGAATAATTTAGCGCAATGCGCATCGCGTCTGCCGAGCAAGCGGTTCTCTTCATTCATAAAAAAAAGACCCTGGAAACAGGGTCGAAACAAGGGATAAGAGAACCTTATTAAATAGTGGCAAGGGGTTCAACACACTTCTTATTATAATGAAAGAACGTAAGGCCTGTATTTTACTAAGATTAAATTTCTGTTAAGTTCCGATGCGGGAATATTACGGTACATCGGACATACAAAAACAATAAAGGAAAGACTGAAGTCGTATTTGTATGTTCCACAACATAGGTTCTTATTAGTATTTTTGGTATTTTAAGGTTTTTTATTATTATATTTATGGTAAAATGGAATTGTCTAGTTGAATCCCTTTTTACTCGCCTTCCCGGCTTCCTGCGGGAAGGCCTTTTTATATTTACAATTAAGAACTCGCCCCCGTCTTATATATGGAAGCGAGCTTTGAACCTACCGTTTATTATTTTCTCATCAAAATTGCGTGGTCTACTTTAATGCACTGGTCCATTACGACTGTAATACCGGCTTCCTGCGCTTTCGCAGCTGCTTCTTCATTATAGATGCCCTGCTGCATCCATATAACTTTCGGTTTAATCTTCAGTGCCTCTTCAACGACAGGACCGACATCTTCGCTGCGGCGGAACACATTTACAATATCGACCGGCTCCTTAATATCTGTCAATGAGGCGACCGCTTTCTCGCCGAGCGATTCCTGAATTGTCGGATTCACCGGAATGATTTTGTAACCGTTGTTCTGCATTGCCTGAGATACCATATAACTCGTCCGCTCAGGTTTGTCGGATAATCCGACAACCGCAATCGTTTTTGCTTCCTCAAGAATTTTGCGTCGTTCTTCATTTGATGGATTAGTAAATGCCATACATGCAGCCTCCTTTTTCTTGTCTTCTTTATTATCTTTCGCTATGTATCCCGCTATCCCCTTCTTTACTCTGCACTTCCGCCTGTCGGCGGATTTGCTTGGTAAAGAAATATGTTACTGTTATAATAAAGACAGTATCCATACAAGGAGGATCTTAATGGGAAAACTTCTTTTCCTCTATAAATTTCTCACCTCTCCGCGCAGTGTGGGCAGCATAACGCCAAGCTCCCGCTTTCTCGCTCATGCGATGGTGAAGCCGATTGACTTCAGCAAAACCAAAGCGATTGCCGAATTGGGCGCGGGAACCGGAATTTTCACCAAGTACTTACATCAATACAGAAAAAACGACTGTAAAGTGGTCGTATTCGAAAGAGATGATCAGCTGCGCCACCGGCTTGAAGCCACATATCCTGAACTGCATTACCATAACAATGCGGCAGACATCCATCAGGTGATGCATACATTAAATATCGAAGGATTTGATTATATTCTCTCCGGTCTGCCGTTCGCCAACTTTTCACAGGAATTGCGTGACAAGATTATGGACGGTGTAGAGAAATCTTTAAAACCGGACGGGCTGTTTATTGCCTTTCAATATTCACATCAGATGAAACGCCAGCTTGCGGAACGATTTGAGCAAATTCACATTGATTTTGTTCCCTTGAACATTCCGCCGGCATTTGTTTACCGCTGCAAAAAACAAGCGGCTGCCTCTGGGAGAAGGGAAAGACAAGCATATTAATCAAAAAAACCCGATCCTCAATGGGGATCGGGTTCATTCCGGAAAGCTTACGCGTTCAGTTTTTCTTTTGCAGCGTTAGCCAGTTGCGTGAATGCTTCTTTGTCGTTTACAGCCATGTCGGCAAGCATCTTGCGGTTTACTTCAAGACCGGCTGCTTTCAGACCGTACATGAAACGGCTGTAAGAAAGACCGTTCATACGGGCTGCCGCATTGATACGAGTGATCCACAGTTTACGGAAATCACGCTTCACCTGACGACGGTCACGGTATGCGTACAGCAGAGATTTCATAACCTGTGCGTTTGCAGATTTAAATAAACGGTGTTTGGAACCGAAATAACCTTTAGCAAGCTTCAATACTTTTTTGCGGCGTTTGCGCGCCACATTTCCACCTTTAACTCTTGGCATCGATGTTCTCCTCCTAAATCTTCAAATCAAAAAATCGAAATTACTTCACGTACGCCAGCAGAGATGCAATGCGTTTTTGATCGCCCTTTGCTACAAGCGCGCCTTTACGCAGGTTACGCTTACGCTTCGGAGATTTTTTCTCCAGAATATGGCTTGTGAAAGCTTGGGAACGCTTCAGTTTGCCGCTTCCAGTCTTTTTGAAACGCTTAGCAGCTCCACGGTGAGTTTTCATTTTTGGCATCGTACAAATCCTCCAATCAAGAATTACTTGTCGCTTTTTGGCGCAAGAATCATAATCATACTGCGCCCTTCGATTTTCGGCTTGCGCTCGACGGTCGAAATATTTTCCACTTCTTTCGCCAGCTTCTCCATTACCTGCTGGCCGATTTCAGCGTGAGTGATCGCGCGTCCACGGAAGCGAATCGTCAATTTGACTTTATTTCCATTCTCAAGAAACTTCACGGTGTTGCGCAGTTTCGTCTGGAAATCGTGTTCTTCAATCGTCGGTGACAGGCGAACTTCTTTAATGTCAACGACTTTTTGATTCTTGCGTGCTTCTTTTTCTTTCTTTTGCTGTTCGTATCTGAACTTACCGTAGTCCATAATACGGCACACCGGCGGTTTAGCAGTCGGCGCGATGTTCACGAGATCAAGATCTTTCTCCTGTGCGAGACGGAGCGCTTCACGAAGCGGCATAATACCGACCTGCTCACCCTCCTGATCAATCAAACGAACCTCACGAGCACGGATATCCTCATTGATTAAATGCTCTTTGCTAATAGCCTGCCACCTCCAGAAATTTTTGAACCTTGATCCAAAGCAAAAAATGCGGACGCATTGCGCCCGCCTTTCATTCCATAAGATACTACGATACATGATTATGGATGATATATAAGTACCTGTCGACAACATCATGTGCGTCATGCAGGTGAGAAGCGGGTGCTCCTGCTTTGGAATCCGTTATATTCTTAACACTTGTAATAGTATAGCCGATACAGATTGTCCCGTCAAGTCTTCTCTACTAATATTTTTAATTAGACAGCTTTACCATAAAGCAAATCGGAGGGGGGATTTATGTACATATGTCTTCACAGAGTTCAGAATCTTCAACATAAGAAATACCGGCAATTTTCTTAGCTTCCTTCTTGATGCGGGCCGCTCTCTCCGCAACCTGTCCCGCCGTCTTGTACGAATCTGCCGGACAACAGACGCCGGCCATGGAAATGGACAGCACAGAACAGACGTCCTTCCCCTCTTCCGCCAGGTCTTGAAAATGGCTGTAAAAATACTGATGAACATACGAAACAATATGTGGAACATGCTCGGGTGGGGCAATAATAATGAAGTCGTCACCTCCGATATGGCCCAGAAAGCAATTTTTTCCTCCGCTTACTCGAATGGCCGTCCCCAACATTTGTGCCGTACGGCGAATAATCTCATCCCCCAATTCAAATCCGAACTGATCGTTAAACCACTTGAATTTGTCCAGGTCGCAGTATACGACAATAAAATCTTCCGACCTGCTTAACCGTGCGGCAATCTCCCGATCAATTCGTACATTTCCCGGCAGACCGGTCAACGGATTGGATACGGCCGCGATTTCGAGCTTCGCTTTCGCCAGCATATCCAGCAGACTTTGCACGGAAGCTACGCCCATATACTTGCCTTTTTCCGTCACGATAATGACATCATAGAGATGAAAAGACTGCCGCTCCATTGCCGCCTTGGCAACTTGCTCGACGTTTTCGCGCCGGTCGACAACGAGTGGACTGCGATTCATCAACTGGGCCACCGGCTTTTCATAGTATAAAGAAATGCCGTACTGTCCGCCGAGAATCTTGTACAACTGGAATCGCATGATTAACCCTTTGGGTACTTTGTTTTCTAAAACGACGATGCTGTCAATTTTGGTATTCCGCTCGAAGATATGATGAACTTCACGCACCAATGTATCCTGATCTACACAAATGGTACTTTGAACAATGTCACCTATCTTACCTGAAGGCTCTTCAAGCACAAGCGGCGCTCTCTCTTCCTGCAGCTGTCGAAGCTTATTGAGCGCCTGTTCTGCAATCGGCCTGCTCTCGCGCTCGGGTCTTCCCAACAGAAACCCCTGTCCGTAGTCCACACCGAGTTTCACCAGCGTCTCAAGCTCACTTTCCGTCTCGATTCCTTCACCGATAATCCGGCACTTTACTTTATCCGCGAATTGAACGAACGTCTCTACCAGCGCCTGTTTCACCGGATCGGAGTCAATATTTCGGATAAGCGCCATATCAAGCTTAATATAGTCCGGATAAATCTCAGTGATAGCCTCCAGACTGGAATATCCGGCCCCCGCATCATCTACGGCAATCAGATATCCCTTCTTGCGGTATTCCTGAATGATGGAACGGAACGAAGCAAAATTCTTAATCGCGTGCCGTTCCGTAATTTCAAATACAATATTGTGCGGGTTCAGCTGGTGCTCCTCCATTGTTTTGAACACTTTACCCCGCAATAAAAACGGATCGTCGATGCTCCGTGCATCCAGATTAATAAATAGCTTTTCCGACGGGCGCAGTTGCTTAAGACGTTTTATGGCCTGACGGCGGCACATGGATTCCAGTTGGAAGCTTGCGCCCGTCTTTTGGGCGAACGAAAACAGGCGGCCCGGCGAGTAAAATCCGCTTCCTTCCGGTCCGCGCACAAGCGTCTCCCAGCCCAGCGGAACGCCGGTTTTCAACGAGACGATCGGCTGAATGACCGTATGGATATTTTCTTGTTCAAGAATGCTGCGAAATTCCTGTATCTCTCTGAATTCGTCCGACATAAACCCGCACTTAGCCATCTGGCTGGCCAGTTTGACGGAAGAATACATATCTTTAGCAAGATCCTGACCTTCAATTTTGGCGTATCCGATATGTACTTCAATGTTACGGATATGAGAATGCGTAACTTTGTGGTTCAGTACTTTTTCCACTTCTTGTTTAAGCTCGATGCATATATTATGAATGAGTGTGTCCGCATAATTCCGAGCGAATGAGATATAAACAGCATAGTCATCCGCCCACAGCTTTTGAATCGCAATGAGCTGAGCCGGATCTTTTAGGGTATGCCGGCATGCGACAAGCAGCGCCTGATCCATATACTGTAGAATGCGTCCGGCCGTCAGATAGCCAAATTTCATTTCAATATCGGATAGCTTAATAATATCAAGATAGAGGAGCACCACATGATGACGGGCGGCCAACTCCGTTTCCAGCCGCTTCTTAATCTGCACCCGCTGGTCCGTGTATACAAAAGGTGTCTTCTTCTCCCGTAAATTCCTAAAAAACGACAGCATCTCTGTTTTCCCCCCTTTTTCTCTTCCTTTCATTATGCCAATCCAAAATTAACATTTTGTAAAACATATGTAAAAAGACCCTTTTATTTTATTCATAGATAAGTCTTACGAATTAGTAAATAAAAAACACGGAAAGAACTGCTCATTCTCTCCGTGTTTATCACTTACATATATCTCTTATATATTAGTATTTCTTCGTCTCAATCTCGTTAAGAATCATCTCGACGACTTCATCGACCGGCTTCGCACCCAGATCGCCTTCGCCGCGGCGGCGTACAGACAATGCGCCCTCTTCCATTTCTTTGTCGCCAATAACGAGCATAAACGGAATTTTGTTCATCTGCGCTTCGCGGATTTTGTAGCCAATCTTCTCGTTGCGGCTATCCACTTCGACGCGAATGCCCTTCTCAAGCATTTTCCGTTTCACTTGCTCCGCATAAGCGACGTGCGGCTCGGCAATTGTAATCAGCTTCGCCTGCACCGGTGCCAGCCAGGTCGGGAATGCGCCCGCAAAGTGTTCAGTTAGAATACCGATGAAGCGGTCAATTGAACCGTAAATCGCACGGTGAATAACGACAGGACGGTGCTTCGCGTTATCTTCGCCCACATAGGTAAGATCGAATTTCTCCGGCATCTGGAAGTCAAGCTGAATGGTTGCGCATTGATGGCTCCGCTTAATCGCATCCTGAATGTGGAAGTCGATTTTCGGACCATAGAATGCGCCGTCCCCTTCATTGATGCGATAAGGGATTTGCAGTTCATCTAACACATTCTGAAGCGAACGTTCCGCAGTCTCCCATAGCTCATCGCTGCCCATCGAGTCTTCCGGACGAGTGGATAGCTCTACACTGTATGGAAAACCGAATACACCATAAATTTTGTCAACCAGTTCGATAACTTGCTTAATTTCCGATTCAATTTGATCCGGACGCACGAAGATATGTGAGTCATCCTGTGTAAATGTACGCACACGAATCATACCGTTGAGCGCTCCGGAATATTCATGACGGTGCACTTGACCGAACTCGGCCATGCGCAGCGGCAGGTCACGGTATGAATGAATTTTATTTTTGAATACGAGCATATGGCCCGGACAGTTCATCGGCTTCAGCGCGAACTTGGTGTTATCTACTTCGGTGAAGTACATATTCTCGTGATAGTGCTCCCAGTGGCCGGATTGCTCCCACAGACGCTGGTTCATCACGAGCGGCGTACGCACTTCCTGGTAGCCGCGCTCCATCTGCAGACCGCGCGCATATTTCTCCAGCTCGTTGCGTACAATCATCCCGTTCGGCAGGTAGAACGGCATGCCCGGTGCTTCTTCCGAGAACATAAAGAGTTCCAGCTCTTTTCCAAGCTTGCGGTGATCGCGTTTTCTTGCCTCTTCTAAGAAGTGCAGGTATTCATCCAGATCGGATTTTTTCGCCCAGCATGTTCCGTAGATGCGCTGCAGCATCTGACGATCGGAGTCGCCACGCCAGTATGCGCCGGCTACACTCATCAGCTTAAACGCTTTAATTCTTCCGGTAGACGGCACATGCGGTCCACGGCACAAATCGAAGAATTCGCCCTGATGATACATGCTAATCTCTTCGCCTTCCGGCAGCTCGGAGATGATTTCGACTTTCAAGTGATCATTAAGCTTGCCGTAAATGTCGAGCGCTTCTTCCCGAGAAACGACTTTGCGTTCGATCGGGAGATTTTCTTTCACGATTTTCTGCATCTCTTTCTCAATTTGTTCAAGCATTTCCGGTGTAATCGTCACATCGGTATCGATATCATAATAGAAACCGTCCTGAATAACCGGGCCGATACCGAGGCGTACCCTGTCATCGCCGAGGATGCGCTTGATTGCCTGCGCCATCAAGTGCGCACAGCTGTGACGCATCACTTCCAACGCTTCTTCGCTGTCTTCCGTCAAGATTTCCACGGAAGCGTCATGCGGGATGATCGCTTTTACATCAACGATTTTGCCGTTCAGCTTACCGGCAATCGCTTTTTTCTTCAGGCTTGGGCTAATCGAAGCCGCTACATCTTCAATCGTTACACCGGATTCGTATTCGCGTTTGGAACCGTCCGGAAGTGTCACTTGCAATGTTGACATAATGATTGCTTCCTCCTTCAAAAATAAAAAAAACACGTCCGATCCCAAAAGGGACGAGCGTGTTGTTCTCGTGGTACCACCCTACTTCGGCACGGCAATCCTATACAGGCAGCCATACCCTCATCGTTCGATAACGGAACCCGGGTTCCGGCCTTCCATACTGGCGCCTCTGCGCGTTCCGGTCGGCAGCTCAAGGCGGTAGTCGTCAACCTCGTATTGGAAAGCTTTCAGCCAATGGCTTTCCTCTCTGGGAACCGTCTGGTTGGGACCATATCCTTATCATCGCTATTATTATCATGCTGTTGTCTTGATTATAGTAAGCCATAAAACGAAAGTCAAGTATCCGGTCCAATATGTACCGGAAACGAAAACTCTGTACAAACGATCAGTTTCTCCTCGAAAATCTTTTTCAGCGTCATGACAAGTCCATGACCGGGCCTTCGAGTATAGATGACGATTTGTTCCGGGGCAAATTCCGCCAACGCCCCGATAATATTCGCTTCTTCATTTCCGTAAGCGGACTCGGTCTGCGGAGGAAGCGAAAGTAAGCCCTGGGGCATAAGCTTTTCCCACGCTTCATTGTAATAGGTAAACGCAAAGGACGCATTATGGACAAGTCTGAGCAGACTCTGACGACGCGGGAGCGCAAACAAAAACGCGCGAAGTTTTCGAATAATCGCTTCCTGCTCTTCTTCCGCCATGTATTGTTCGATCTTTAAATCGACCATGGCACACAATTCCTGTATGTACTCCCGTAAACGAAATCGAAAAAAGCCATCCAGACGCAATACGTGTTCGCTCTCCAAATAGATGATGGCTTCCTGCTCAACCTTATGCTTACTGTACGGCACGCCCTCTATGCCCTCTTCTTCTCTTGCCTCTATATAATTCAGCACATAATGCAAAAGATGCATCTTGTCTGCAATTTTTTCGTATGCATCATGATGAACGATGCGACGATACACAAGCTCTTTTTCCTTGGCGGACACATAAGTTCGCACGGCGCGCGCCAGTGCAAACAGCCACGCTTCATGTACCAGCGGTGTATGCTCTTCCCGCGGCCATCCGAGGCAATAAAAGTTCCGGTACCATGCATCCACTTCCTCTCTAATTCGGAATTGCAGCACGGCATGCACGCTCTCCAATCCATGGCACAGCGTTGAATGAAACTCAAACAAGAAACGTTCATCCGCACGTGGAAAAGATAGCTGTACCCACCGCACATTAGCACCTTCTTTCCTGCTTTTTTCCTTACTATATGTATGAAAAGGAAAAGTATTTCTCCTTTTGTCATATAGAAGAAAAATGTTCTCCTTAAAAAAGATAAAAAAAATTTGGAAAACAGTATTGATAACGCTTACAAAAACGGCTATAATAAAACCAACCCCTTTAAATGGGTTGACACCTCCTGGAATTGAATTAATCTCTCCACTCCTACCTTGGATCCATTGATACAATCAATGGATCATTTTTCTGTGGAAATTATAAGGAAAAAAGAAGACATCTTTTGACAAAGAAGGAATGAAAATGATTCGCTCTCTTACCCTTTATCAGCGGTTACTCCTTTATCTGTTACTCCTCAACCTCGCAGACTGGTATTTCACCTGCTACGGTATCCGTAATCAATATATTCAGGAAGCAAACCCGCTGTTATCGGATATAATTACTACGGATCCGCTCCTGGTGCTTCTCTGGAAATGCGCCGGACCTCTCATTCTGCTTTATCTGCTTCCACACTGTCGAAGCAGCTGGGTACAGCATGCCTTGTTATTTACCGTGTGCCTGTATAGTATGGTTACCCTCTATCATCTTGTCTTTTTCTGCTTGTATATAGTATAAGTTTTTCTGTA
>NZ_BJXX01000010.1 GCF_007991215.1 Aneurinibacillus danicus | reverse complement strand
AACGAGGAAATGAGATCCAGGAAAGAAAAAGCGCTTATCCCTCTTACACCTGTATTGTGCAGCCGGATAAGCGCATGTCAACATTAATTCTGCATCACAAAATCGGTTTCCATCGATTCTCCTTCCTTGAAAACACGCAGGATTTCGTATTTCGTGTTGCGCTGCGCCGGAATTTTGCCGGCTTCGCGGATGAGTTGCAGAATATGATTCGTGTTTACTTTGTACGTACAAGCCGCAGCCGACACAACGTTTTCTTCCATCATTGTCGAGCCAAAGTCATTGCAACCATATGAAAGCGACAATTTGCCTACGTCAGGTCCCATCGTCACCCAGGAAGACTGGAAATTCGGAATGTTGTCGATCATGATGCGGCTGATGGCGACATTCTTCAAGTATTGCTCCGGCGTCTGCTTCTCCGCCTTCATGTTCGTATTCTCCGGCTGGAATGTCCAGGAGATAAACGCGAGAAAGCCCGGTCCGCCTACCGCTTTCATCTCATCCTGTGCTTCACGGACGCGCAGCAGATGCAATACACGCTCTTCCATCGACTCACCGAACCCGATGACCATGGTAGCCGTCGTCGACATGCCTTCCCGGTTCGCCATCTTCATAACGTCAATCCACTGCTGCCATGTTCCCTTCAGACGGCTGATTTTCTTGCGGGTACGGTCATCGAGAATCTCCGCTCCGGCGCCAGGAAGCGAATCCAGTCCTGCTTCATGCAGCAGGTGAATCACTTCTTCCACCGGTTTGTTCGACACTTCAGCGATCTTTACGATTTCTGCGACCGACAGAGAATGCATCTGAATCGAAGGAAAACGCTGCTTAATGCCGCGCAGCAAATTTGTGTAATATTCGAGCGGCAGATTCGGATTTGTACCACCCTGCATTAAGATTTCCGTCCCCTGTACGTCCACCGTCTCCTGGATTTTCTTATAAATCTCTTCATCTGGAAGGACATAGCCCTCCTCTGAGCCTGGAGCGCGGTAGAACGCGCAGAAACGGCAGTATGTGTCACACACATTTGTATAGTTAATATTACGTCCGATAACAAACGTCGCAATCGGCTCCGGGTGCCATTTCTCCATGATTTTATTAGCATAATGGCCCAGTTTCTCTATTTCATTGCTATCATATAAACGAAGACCGTCTTCCAGCCCCAGCCGTTCACCGGCCAGCGCACGTTCCAGTACTTGGTCAATCGCCACGGTGTATCCCCCCAAACGTTACATTCACCTTTCCATGGTAACATTAAAGCCCCCTGCTTGCATACCTGCAGGGGGCACATATTTCATTATTCCGAGAAACCGATTTGTTCGTAGACTTCCGGCTGCCAGTGAATGACGCAGCGCTCGAGCGGCAAGTTTACCTCGCGCATTCCGTTCGGTTTGCCGTTAAAATAAATAATTTCTGACAAAATTACGCGATTGTCTTTAATCTGTACCTCCCCCTGCAGCCGCTGCACCGTTTGATCCATCCCGTAAAACACGACTTCCCCTGTTCCCAGTGTTTTCATTTCTTTTCCTCCCCATCAGTACTCTATTTGAATGCTGGAGATAAGAGAAGTCCAACCTCTCAATTCCTATCTCCTGTTTTTATTTTACTATTTTTGAGCCGCTTCAATAAACGCCTGGATTTCTTCCGGAGAGAAGCGGGACAGCACATCCTCCTTTAATTTCTTTTTCTCTTCCGGCGTCAATCCGTCCGAAACCATCGAGCGGTATTGATTCATCTCAGAAACGGAGAACTTCTTCATTGCGTAGCGCATGGCCTCGCTGTTGTTATCAAAATGAACAGACGGCCCCGCGCCGCCACTTTTTCCATCGCTCCCGTTTTCGTTCTTATCACCGGAAGCCGCGGCAGAAGAGCTGCCCGCTTTCTTAAGCTCAGCCTGGAGGTCCGGGTCTTTTGCGGCCTGCTCCAGCTTTGTCTTCATGTTTTTGTCTTCCAGCATTTTTTTCACGGCAGGATCTTTCATCACTTCCTCGGTTACTTTCTTCATCGTCTTGTCCGCCGCGTAGTCAAACGCGAATTTGGCACCGACACCCAGCAGGACAAGAAGGGAGAAGCCTATCAGCAGCCACTTCTTCATGTTCGTATCCCCCTGCCTTCCTTCTCAATTTGCGCTATCCGATTCGACGATTGATCCCGTTTAGCTTATAGGCCCGCGTATAGTAGCGGATTCGTTCCATAATCCGCATCGCTTTTAACTGCTCGTTACCCGCCTTTTGCGAGTAGGCGAGGTGCTCTTCCAGCTGATCGTACGTATAGTTAGACGTATACAGCACAGGCAGGTTCTCGCTGACCCGGTATTGAAGAATCGCCCCCAATACCTCGTCACGCGCCCAGGGCGACAGCGTTTCCGCTCCGATGTCATCAAGAATAAGTACCGGGACTTCTTTAAGTACGGCGATTTTCTCCTGTACCGTATTATCTCCGAGCGCGTCTTTGATTTCCCGGAAAAAGTCCGGCGTATAGACCATCAGCGAAGCAATGCTCCGCTCCGCCAGCTTCTTCGCCGCAGCGCCCATCAGATAACTTTTCCCGACTCCGAACGGTCCATAGAAGTACAGCCCCTTCGTTCCCGCCTGGCCCGGCACCACGTTCTGACAGAACTCCAGAATGGCTTCGATTGCATCAATCCGTTCATTGTCGGCTTCCAACTCAGCAAATGAAGCATTAAGAATTTCTCTTGGGATGTGGTGTGTCCGAATCAGCTTAGCCCGCTCTTTCTGCTGCTGATCCAACTGATACAAGCGGCAGGGTGCATGCCTGACTTCGATAGACATTCCCGTCCAATCCATCATTGCCTGATGCCCTTTCAACAGATTCGGACAGGCATCGAGCCCTGGACAATGTCGACAGTGCTCTGCTTCATCGATCGTTTGCTTAACCCGGGACAACGATCTGACAATATGCACATCTTCAATTTCCGGATGCTGTTTACGCAATTCGATCACTTCAGGTCTGCGGACGATGTTACTGACAATATCGTCAAACGAATATTTGCCTCCTACCTTATATGAAGCAAGTAGTTTATTCATCCGCTGCACTCCTCTCTCCCCCTCTCTATTGCTTGTTTTCTTCCATGGCCTTTAAGAGAGCTTTTACACGCTCTCTTTTTTTCTCGTAAGCGGGGTCTACCACAGCCTGCTCTTTCTCCGGCGCCTCCTGCTTCTTCTCCTGCAATTTGCGCTGGCGTTCAAGCTGCTCGAGAATCAGCGGAGGAATTTCGTCTTTCCGCTTGTTTTTTCCGCTCGATGTTCCGCGTGCGGATGTCTTCTTCTCCGACGTTGCTTTTTTATCAAAAAACAGCGGCCTACCGCTTTTGCGTTCAAGATAGAACTGCCGCGCCTGCCGTTTCGCTTCCTGTACGGTTTGAATATTGTTTCGCTTCCAATGGCCGGCAATTTTATAGATGACGTCCTTCGGCAACTGCCGGTCATACGCCAGCATCACATACTCCAGCAGGACATTTACCACGCCAGGCGCCAGCTGATATTCCTCCAGCAATTCTTCCACAATTTTCTGGTCGGCCGGCGCAACTTTACCTCCGTGCTGATAATACTCCATCAACTGCAGTGGAGATAAAGATTCCAGAAGACGGGCATGGTTCTCCGCTTCCGATAACAGCTGCTCCTGCTCTCTCGCTTCCGTATCCGATTGGAACACAATTTCTTCCCGGGGAGAGATTTTCGGGACGCGTCCATTTTCCCTGTTGTACCACTCTTTTACACGGCGGCGCAAAGCAGCAAGATGAATCGTATCCTCCGGAATGACAGTAGGCTCCTGAAGAAGGCGGGCCATTGTCTCATCGTCAATCCCGTACGTAAACGCAAGATTGTCCAGCACTGCCTTCACTTCCTTCGTAAATACGGGCTTACGCTTCACTACCTTTGGAAGCGATGCTTCCAAAAACTCAAAGTCCAGGCGAGATTCCGCATAACTGCGTACCGTACTCTCTTTCGGATCAAAAAATGGCAGTGGACTCTCTTCTTCCGTTGCCTGGAGAAATTGATGGGTTTCTGTTCCTTTCTCCACCGTAATCTCACTTGGGGAAAGGTGACAGAACACTTCATCAAACGCTTTTGTAATGCGCGTCCGCTTCGCCGTGGCTGGTATGCTCTGCTCTTCCGCCACAGCAAACCGGCGTCTGAGCTTTCGGTAAAACTCCTTGCCTACACGGTTGAGCAACATAATACTCAACGTATCGTCACGGAAAAAAACATCCGGAGCATGCGGCGGCTGCAGTACATACTCAAACATGTACTCCCCATCTGAATCAATCTGATACGTTTCAAGCAGTCCGATAGCTTCTAACTGCTGCCTTGCTTTAATAATCACATCCAGCGGAGCAGACATTGTGACCATCAACCCGTAATGAAGCCCCTGCACCGGGGCAAAACTTGCCAGTGATAAATTGTGAAATAGCGTCTGGTACAGTGCAATTGGCATCACACCCATCAGAGGCTGGTATAAATGCAGTAAATATCCAATCTCCGCACTGCTAATCGGACGCTTAATGCGGATAAGGTAGGGGTCATTGGGGACGGTTTCCTGCCATCTCACCCGTATCACTCCCTGTATATCAATCTCTCCTTCATTATAGCACTGCCGCCGTTATATTTCGCAATCCTGCACAGACTGATCTAACGCCTCTATGCATGCTGCCAGCCTCTCCAGCACTTCCTGCTTCTGCACAGGAGACAAAGCTTGCTGTTTTACATGTTCTTGTATCTCTAGAGAAGCCTTAGACAGCGCTGCAAGCGCAGTTTCTAGTGCATCTGGAAGCGGCAGATGTTCTGTCTCTTCCTGCGGAAGGGTGGTCATTTCCGCTGCATCATCGAAAATGATCGTCTCAAACCGTCTTGGCACATACGTGTCCAGTCCAAGCGATTCGCCGATGATCTCTGCGAACTTCAGCGATACAGCCTCCTCACCATGCACAATAAATACTTTTTTTGGTTTGCGGACAAACCCGGACAGCCACTCCAATAGCCCATCCCTGTCTGCATGCGCTGAGAATCCTTCAATATTATGGATTTGTGCCGCAATCTTGATATCTTCACCAAAAATCCGCACCCGCTTGGCTCCGTCAATAATACGGCGGCCAAGTGTACCTTGCGCCTGATAGCCCACAAACACAATGTGTGATTTTGGACGCCATAAATGATGTTTTAGATGGTGTTTAATTCGTCCGGCTTCACACATTCCGCTCGATGAAATAATAATAGAACCGCTGATTACCCGGTTCAGTCGTTGTGATTCCTCTACAGTCTCCACGAACTGCAAACCAGGAAAAGACAGCGGGTCCATCCCTGCCTGCAGATACTGCTGGCTCTCTTCATCGAATACTTCCTGGTTGCGACGGAATACCCGTGTCGCTTCTACGGCAAGCGGACTATCGATAAAAACCGGCAGCGGTTGAATCTTGCCCTTATGAAGCAACTCTGACAGCTCATAAATGATCTCCTGCGTGCGGCCAACCGAGAAGGAAGGAATGATAATATTCCCGCCTTGCTTTTGAATGGTACGCACAATGCCGCCGAGAATTTCGCCTCGATCGACTCGTTCCTCATGCAAACGGTCACCGTACGTCGATTCGATGAATATGTAATCCGCTTCATCAATAAAAGTCGGATCTTTGACAATCGCCTGCTTCTTGCTTCCCAAATCTCCCGAAAACACTAATTTAATCGCATTGCCGTTCGGCTGACTGACCCACATCTCAACAATGGCCGAGCCCAGAATGTGGCCGGCATCGCGCATACGGACAGTTACCCCTGGCACAACCTCGGTTATTTTGTCATACGGAATGCCTTTGAATTGAGAAAGACAGCGCCGTGCATCTTCCTTTGTATACAGCGGCTTCATCAGCGCCCGTCCGCGGCGGCGGCGTTTTCGATTATACCACTCTGCCTCCGCTTCTTGAATGTGTCCGCTGTCCGGCAGCATAATGGAACAAAGATCCACAGTCGAGTGTGTAGCGAAAATCCGACCTTTGAAACCCTCTTTGCATAATTTCGGCACAAGACCGCTGTGGTCAATATGGGCGTGCGTCAGCACCACCGCTGAAATGTCCTGCGGGTCGAACGCAAAATCTTGTTCGTTCCACTGGTTTAGTTCTTTGCTGCCCTGAAACATTCCACAATCAATGATTAATTTGTGCGTACTGGTATCTAGCATGTAACAGGATCCCGTTACAGTTCTTGCTCCCCCAATAAACTGTATCTTCACTGCCGCTCGCCTTCCCCCGTTTACTGTCTGCATTTTATTTTCATTCTTTCTTTTTACTGTTATGAATTAAGTCTTCTAATTCTTTGACAAACACATTAATGTCTTTGAACTGGCGATATACGGACGCAAAGCGGACATACGCTACTTCATCAACATCATATAACGCATTCATAACCAATTCGCCGACATCCTTGCTCTGGACCTCGGCCCGGCCGCTATTGCGCAGCTCCCGCTCTATCCTGTCTACAATTGCTTCCAGTGTATCCAGCGGCACCGGCCGCTTCTCACAGGCACGAATAATGCCACGCAGAATTTTCTCTCGGCTGAATTCTTCGCGTGTGCCGTCTTTTTTCACCACAAGCAGCGGCGTTTCTTCCACCATTTCGAATGTAGTGAACCGTCTGCCGCATTCTTCGCATTCCCGGCGCCGCCGGATGGATTTGCTGTCATTTACCGGCCGGGAGTCAAGCACCCTCGTTCCGTTGTGCGTACAATATGGACAACGCATCTCATCAACCTCACTCCATTGCGTACTTTTCCCTAGTTTGTCCCAGAAAGGGGCGGACGTCAAGTAGGAAACGCGAAGCACTTTTGTCCATACGGTTGTCTTTTCAACATGAAATCATCGAAAGGGCGGCTGACTTTGGTGGTACGAAGGAAAAGAGAGAAGAGAACGAGGAAAGGATTTTAATGTAGAAAAAGGCCTCCGCCTTTTTCTTCTCTAGATCTTATTTCTTCTTCTCTTCTTTCTTTTCTCATGATTTTCACAGAAAAACGAGGCAATCCGCTGCCGGACCGCCTCGTTTTCTTCACTATACATAGTATGCGATTATACGGTTACTTCCACTTTTTTTTTCGTGTTTGCAGCAGCGGATACGTGTTTCGCCAGGTCAAGTACACGGCAAGAGTAGCCCCATTCGTTGTCGTACCAAGCGAGCACCTTCACTTGTTTCTCGCCCATAACCATTGTGGACAGTCCGTCTACGATGGAGGAGTTCTCGTCTCCATTGAAGTCAGCGGATACGAGCGGCTCGTCAGTATAGCCGAGAATGCCTTTCATGCTACCTTCGCTCGCTTCGCGCAGCACACGGTTTACTTCTTCTACCGTTACGTTTTTCTTCACATTAACAACCAGGTCCACAACCGATACGTTCGGTGTCGGCACACGAAGCGCGAAGCCGTTCAATTTGCCCTGCAACTGCGGAAGAACGCGGGCAACAGCACGGGCCGCTCCTGTTGTCGTCGGAATAATTGCCTGCGCGCATGCACGTGCTCTGCGCAGGTCTTTATGCGGATTGTCCAGATTCTTCTGGTCGTTTGTGTAAGAGTGTACGGTTGTCATCATACCGTATTCGATACCGAACGCTTCATCTAACACTTTCGCTACCGGAGCCAGGCAATTTGTTGTGCAGGATGCATTGGAGATAATATTGTGCGCTTCGTAATCGTACACATCTTCGTTTACACCCATTACAATCGTTACGTCTTCATCTTTGCCCGGTGCTGTGATAACGACTTTCTTCGCACCGGCTTGAATATGTTTACCCGCGCCTTCTTTATCACGGAATTTACCCGTTGCTTCGATAACAACTTCTATGTCCAACTCTTTCCAAGGAAGGTTGGCCGGATCACGGTCAGAAACCACTTTCGTCGCTTTTCCGTTTACAATGATCGTATCATCTTTCGTTTCGACTTTATCAGAAATATTGCCATGAATTGTGTCATACTTAATAAGGTGAGCAAGCGTTTCAACAGGGTAGCTTGCATTGATTGCTACTACTTCTACCTCCGGATCGTTTATCGCTTTGCGGAATACCATCCGCCCAATACGTCCAAATCCATTAATGGCAATTCGTGTCGTCATTAATACGTTCTCCTCCCCGGATATGTTCCATACTATTGCATACATTCATTATAATAAGTATGACACTTTTTTCAATAGACTGGTGTAAATTTATTATTTTCAGACTATTATTTCGGCTACATGATAAAAAAAATAAGGCAGTAGGAGGACTGCCTTTAAAAAGTACATATAGAATAGCCTTTTAATTCAGCCCGCTGAATTCATCGGCATAAATTTTCTCGTAACGATGTTTATAATACAGTGCGCGCTGAACGTAATGCCGGGTCTCGCCATATGGAATACGGGAGATATGCTCCTCAGTTCCATCCCATATGCCTTTCTCCAGCCACTTCTTTACGTTGCCCGGACCGGCGTTATATGCGGCGATAACTGCATACGGATTGTTGTCGAACATTTCATGCAGGAAGGAAATATACCACGTTCCAAGCAAGATATTCGTATCCGGCTCGTCCAGGTATTCGGTCGCCATCGGCGAAATTTTTGTTTTTTGTATCGCCCATTCCGCCGTCATCGGCATTACCTGCATCAGACCGATCGCACCTTTTTTAGAAACGCGTTTTTTATCAAATTTCGATTCGATTTGGATAATGGCCATGATTAAGTATGGGTCCACATCATACTGTTCCGCCGATTTGCGGATTTCTTCTTTATAGTATACCGGGTACATTGCTTTCCATGTAACAGGCGCGTCCAACAGAAGAAAAACCGCCAGCAGACAGAGAAAAAATATCGTATTCTTTCGACTGAATCGTTTCATCCCCAGCTCCTCATCCGTATCGCTTCATTTATTTACGCGCCTCTTCTTCCCTTATCCAACAGCTTCCCAACCAATTCGTCCACTTGCTCTTCCGTCTCCGTAAACGTGCCGCTATTATCAATGACGTAATCCGCCCGGCTTTTCTTCTCCTCGATCGACATCTGCGAAGCGATGCGGCGCATTGCTTCTTCCTCATCGTATCCGTTTCTTTCCATCAAACGTTTTAATTGCTGTTCTGCCGTACAATATACGACAACTACCTTTTCCACCATATATTCAAGCTTTGACTCATACAGCAGGGGAATGTCCATCACAATTAAAGCTATGCTCTCCTCCCGGGCTTCTTTCATCAACTGCCTCATACGTGCACGCACAGCAGGATGAACAATAGCGTTTAAATCCAGGCGTGCCTGTTCATCAGCAAAAACAATCGCTCCCAGCTTTACCCGATCCAGCTCTTCATTCGCAAGCAGGATATCTCGTCCGAACCGCTCGACAATAAGAGACCAGGCTTCTTCACCTGGCCGAACAACTTCACGCGCAATAATATCCGCGTCAATAATACGGGCCCCGCGTTCTGCAAGCATCCGCGACACCGTGCTCTTGCCGCAGGCGATGCCACCCGTCAGCCCAATAACCATAGCTCTCTCAACTCTCTCTCACATCATTTTGAAAAAACCGCACAATATCAGAAGAATTCCCGGCAAATACGTCATTCGCTTCAGCCACCCGGCTTCCGAATACGTAAATCCCAGCTTAAGTCCCGACAGGATAAACAGGCAGCTCACACTCCCGATGACGAATGCCGTCACCCAGGGCTCGTAGCCGATGAGAGCCGCACCAATTCCTGCGCCGAACGCGTCTACAGAAAGAGCAACGCCCAGAAACATCGCCTCCACTCCGGAGATGGTACCGGAACGATCGAGATCCGCTTCGGTCGGCCGCTTGAGAATCTGCACGACAAGGCCGAGCGCTTTAATCTCAAACGCCACAAGCGACCGCAGCTCCCGAATTGCTTGTTCCTGTCCCGCGCTTCCTTCCTCTTCCTCCGCGCCTTGCGACCTTGCGTTATACATCGCCCATAGGCCAATTCCGACTAAAATGGCGCCACCGACATAATGTGTAGCTGTAGGTGTCAGCAGATATCCCAGCCATTTGCCGATATACATAGCAACAAGAATCACAAACGCTGAGCACGAAGTAATGATGATAACGGAACGCACCGGAATTTTAATGCGGCGCATGCCGTACATAATCCCAACCCCGAATCCGTCCAAGCTGACTGCAAAAGCCAGCGCCAGGAGCGAAAAAATATGCAGCACCTTTTTTCCTCCTTCCCCATATCCACCCTTCTCCCGCCATCTCTTTCATGGGCGTCTGGTACAGTATATGAGAACAAGGAAAAGTCGTGCATTCTACTTGCGGGGTTGACAGGTAGGACAGATATGAGTGCCGCGGCCACCGACAACCAATTTCTCAATCGGTGTACCGCATACTACACACGGTTCGCCTGTGCGCCCATACGCTTTTAGCGTATGTTGGAACTGTCCTGCCTCACCCTGTCCGTTTACATACGATTTGATGGACGAACCGCCCAGCGAGATGGATTCCTGCAGAATTTGCACAATGCTCATATGAAGAGCCTCCCACTGCTCGTCCGCTAGCTCACCCGGCATTCGCTCCGGATGGATGCGCGCCTGAAACAGCGCCTCATCTACATAAATATTCCCGAGTCCGACGATAATTTCCTGATTCAGCAGCAGCGGCTTAATTTTGGTTTTCCGATGTTTGGCTCTTTCTTTCAATACATCGGCCGAGAACGTCTCATCCAGCGGCTCCAGGCCAAGTTTATGCAGCGGCGGTCCGGCCATCTCTCTTCCTTTAGCAACAAGATGCATAGTGCCAAAGGTGCGAACATCCTTATAGCGCAACTCTGTACTGTCCGTAAATTGAAAAATGACATGCGTATGCTTTTCCACTTCGTCCCCTGCCTGGTAAAGACCATAGCGGCCTTCCATGCGCAAATGGGAAACTAACACCCAATCATCTAAATAGAACAACAAAAACTTGCCGCGTCGACCGATCTCCTGAATCGTCTGGCCTTTGAGCAGCTCAACAAACAGCATAGCATCATCCGGCTCTTTGATTAACCGCGGCAGGCTTACGATTACGTCAGCAATGGTTTTCCCGACGACCAGCTTAGTTAGCGTGCGCCTGATCGTTTCCACTTCCGGTAATTCCGGCATTTCATTTCTCTCCTCCGTTTACTTCGCTTCATACCAGCTCTTGCCGTAATTTACGTCCACCTTAAGCGGGACATCAAGCGGCAAGGCATTCTCCATGACTTCCGAAACAAGCTTACCCATCGTCTCAAGCTCATGTTCCGGCACTTCAAAGATTAATTCATCATGCACCTGCAAAAGCATTCGGCTCGCCAGCTTCTCTTCTTCGATTCGCTGCGCCATGTTAACCATCGCCAGTTTGATGATGTCAGCCGCCGTTCCCTGAATCGGCGTATTCATTGCCGTACGTTCAGCAAAGCTGCGCAGATTAAAATTGCGGCTATTAATATCCGGCAAATACCGGCGGCGCTTCAGCATCGTCGTTACATAGCCGTTCTTTTTCGCTTCCGCAATAATATTATCCATATATCGTTTTACACCCTGAAATACGGAGAAATACCGTTCGATAAACTCCGCCGCCTTCTTCCGGGTAATGTTCAGATTCTGCGAGAGACCGTAGTCGCTAATGCCGTATACGATACCAAAGTTAACAGCCTTGGCCTGACGGCGCATCAGCGAAGTCACTTCGTCCTCGTCTACGCCGAATACGTCCATTGCCGTCCGTGTATGAATATCCATATCGCGACGGAACGCATCAATCAGATTCTCATCCTGCGAGATATGAGCCAGAATACGAAGCTCGATTTGCGAATAGTCAGCCGCCATGATGAACCAGCCCGGCTCGGACGGCACGAATGCCTCCCGAATCTTGCGTCCTTCCTCCAGGCGAATCGGAATGTTTTGCAGATTAGGCTCGGTACTGCTTAAACGACCGGTTGCTGTCACCGCCTGGTTAAAGGAAGTATGGATTTTACCCGTTTCTTCGCGAATCTCTTTCTTTAATCCCTCAATATAAGTGGATTGAAGTTTGCCCAACTGGCGGAATTCCAGAATAAGCGGGACAATTTCGTGCGCCGATTCCAGCTTCTCTAGTACGTCCGCACTCGTCGAATAACCGGTCTTCGTTTTCTTGATGACCGGCAGTTGCAGCTTATCGAACAAAATCTCGCCCAACTGCTTCGGTGAATTAATATTAAATTCAGTACCGGCCAGTTCGTGAATCTGCTTCGTTAGCCGCTCGAGCTTCTCTGTAAGCTCCACGCCCATTTCATCAAGGCGCTGCCGGTCCACTCGCACACCATGCGTCTCCATATCACCAAGCACGGTTGCAAGCGGCAGCTCCAGGTCGTAAAACAATTCATCCAGCCCTTCTTCTTTCAAAGCCGCATCCATCTTATCGCGCAGGCGATAGATTGTCTCCGCTTTGCGCGCAATATGAGGCCCAAGAATCGACGCTTCCGGAATCGAACGTTTTGCGCCCTTTCCATAGACAGCATCGTCAGAAGCGAGCTTCATGCCGTACCGCTCGGCTACATCACACAGACGATGATTCGTCTCGGAAGGATTGCTCAGATACGAGGCAAGCAGCACGTCAAAACAGATGCCTTCAAGCTGGATGTTCTTCCACGCAAGAGCCACCTGGCTGCGCTTCGCATCGTATACCCACTTCTTCTGTTCGGGATCTGCCATCCACTTGATAAGTGCCGGCCATCCAGCCTGATCAAACGGTACATACAAGCGTACAGTCCCATCTGCCAGACTAATCCCGTGAATCGGGGCACCATGGTAGTTCTCCGCATCCACTTCAACCATGACGGCCATTGGCGAAGTCAACTTGTCCGCCCACGCTTCCCGGTTCTCTTCTGTAATGGTTACGAAATCGATTTCTTCTTGCGCCTGAACGGGTGCGCCATTTGCCTCAGCCGAATTCAATCCAAGACGTTCAAGGAGAGACTTAAAGGCAAACCGTTCCAATACCGACACGACTTTTTCCTGATTATACGGCTGGTATACTGTCTCTTCAAGCGTGACCTCGATTGGCGCATCGCGCAGAATTGTCGCCAGCTCTTTACTCATGCGGGCATCATCCGCGTGCGCCGCAATCTTTTCCTGGAGTTTCTTTCCCTTTATTTCGGAAACATGATCGAGTACGTTCTCTACCGTCTTAAATTCATGCAGCAGCTTGAGCGCCGTCTTCTCACCGACGCCCGGAATGCCAGGAATGTTGTCCGACGCATCTCCCATCAACCCTTTAAGATCGATGATTTGGGCCGGAGTTAAACCATACTTCGCCTCTACTTCCGCCGGCGAATACAGCTCGACTTCACTGATGCCTTTGCGGGTAAGCGCCACCCGGGTTTTGTCGGAAACGAGCTGCAGCATATCTTTGTCTCCGGATACAATCAGCGTTGTAAATCCGTTCGCCTCTGCCTGAGCAGAGATGGTGCCGATAATATCATCCGCTTCGTAGCCGTTCAATTCATAATGTTTAATATTGAATGCATTCAGCAATTCTTTCAGCAGCGGAAACTGCGCGGACAGCTCACCCGGTGTTTTTAACCGTTTTCCCTTATAGTCTTTATATTCTTCCGTACGGAATGTCACCTTGCCTGCATCAAACGCTACTAAAAGGTGTGTCGGCTTCTCTTCATCGAGCATGCGCAGCAGCATGGTCGTAAATCCGTACACGGCATTCGTATATAAACCTTCGTCCGTCGTCAGAAGGGGGAGCGCGTAAAAAGCGCGGCTGGCAATGCTATTGCCGTCCAATACCATTAACTTCTTTTCCATCTATCATCCACGCCCTATCTTTTCCCGTAATATAAGCATATACGCTTTCATCATACCATACACTTTCAGAGCAAAACAAAGCACGGTATCAAACAAAATACGCATCATTCTTCCATAATGCGTGTAGAAGAAGATGCGTATTTAATTTACCTCTGGACGTTGATAAAGGGAATGGCGCCTCCGGTTGTGCTTGGAAGTTTGCCGTCCCATTTCTCGATAGCCTGCTGCTGCGCTTCGATTTCGCGCAGCCTTACGAGTTCAGGCGTAACTTCCTGCTTCTGCAGACGAAGCGCTTCGGCAGTGGCCTGTGCTTTGGTGATCGTTTGCTCTTTCTCAATCTTAATACGCTCAAGGTCCAGCCTGGATTTGAGAGCCTGCTGTTCCGCGATTTGCTTCTGCTCAATTGCACGGTTGAATTCGTCACTAAACTTAAATTCCGTAATATTGATTTCATCAAGCACCATATTATACGTACCCAGTTTTTTAGACAGAATTTCTTTTACCTGCTGGCTGACTTCCGAGCGTCTGGAAATCAACTGTTCGGCGGTATAACGCGCCGTTACAGCTTTTAACGACTCTCCGATAGCAGGGTCAACAATTCTTGTTTTGTAATCCATACCAACATTCTGGTAGAGCTTGTTTACGCCGGCCGGGTCAATATGGAAGTTTACCGCCATATTGGTTGTTACTACCTGCAGATCCTTGGATGCTGCGGAAGCGTTGCTCTCAGCTTTCTGTACGCGAACTTCTACCGGCACGACTTCCTGGATAAACGGAAGCTTAAAATGCATTCCTTCTTCCAGCACCGTAGGCTTAACCGCGCCCAACTGTACAATAATCCCGCGATGGCCGGGATTTACGACAGTAAACGATTCAAACGCTAAAATGACAAGCACGAGGATAGGAATAACGAATTTAAGAATCTTTCCCGTATTTATATTCGGCCCTCCCATTTTTACAACTTTCTCTGACATCTTGTTTCCTCCTTTTGTAATCCTCTTGCTAAGTAATACGGAACATCCTGTAAAAAAGTTTCTTTTTTTAACTATTGTGAGAACTGAAATTTTTATTTATCATAAAACATATTTCAGGAATTCTATCGACAAAATAGGAGAGAGAGATGAAAGAACAACCGGTGGTTTCCCCTTACCTGGCTTTATTTATCGCTACGCTGGCCGTTTCGACATCGGCCATTCTCGTAAAACTTTCGGCTGCACCCGCATCCATTATTGCGACATATCGGCTTTTGTTTACGGTGCTGTTCATGCTGCCATTTGTCTTGTGGAAACACCTGAAGGAAATCAGACTTATTTCGAAGAGAGATTGGATTTTTTCGACGCTTGCCGGTGTTTTTCTTGCACTGCACTTCATTCTCTGGTTCGAATCGCTCAACTACACATCCGTAGCCAGCTCTGTTGTGCTTGTAACTCTGCAGCCGTTGTTTTCCTTCATAGGGGCCTATCTGTTCTTCAAAGAGCGTGTGGCTCTGGCTGGGATTGCCGGAGGGCTACTCGCCGTTGCGGGCAGCGTATTCATCGGCTGGAGCGACTTCCGTTTAGGCGGCACGGCACTCTTCGGCGACGTTCTCGCTCTGCTCGGCGCAGCGACGGTCACAGGATACTGGTTGTTCGGCCAGAGCGTACGCAAACGACTGTCTCTTATGATGTATACGTTTGTGGTCTATACAATTAGCACCATCGTTTTGCTTATATATGACATGGCACTCGGGTTTGCGCTGTTTCCATATTCGAGCCAGGACTGGCTGGTTTTCATCGGACTGGCTATTTTTCCTACGCTGCTTGGCCATACGATATTTAATTGGACAATTAAGTGGATCAGTGCCAACACCGTCTCTATGGCGATTCTTGGAGAGCCTATCGGCGCGGCGATTCTTGCCTATTTTATTCTCAGCGAAAAAATTACAGCCGCCCAAACAATTGGAACGGCTGTCATCTTGTGTGGTATTTATTTATTCATGAGATTCAACCGACCATCAAATGCTAGGCGGGAAACCGGGAAGTCTGGTACTTGGGCAGGATGATTTTAAACGTCGTCCCCCGGCCTTCTTCGCTTTCCACATGAATCATACCATGGTGTGACTCAATCAGATGCTTAACAATGGCCAGACCCAGCCCGGTTCCTCCGGATTCCCGAGAGCGTGCTTTATCCACGCGGTAGAAGCGCTCAAAAATGCGCGGCAGGTGTTCCGCCGGAATGCCTATGCCGGTGTCTGCGATCACCATCTCTACGCTTTTTTCATCCGGCTCACGCAACGTAATCGTAACCTCGCCATTGTCCGGCGTATAGTGAATCGCATTGCTGACGAGATTGAGTACGATTTGCTGCATCCGATCCCTGTCTCCTTCAAGCGTAATATCTTTTTCAGCCGGAAGGTAAATCGCGATATTTTTGGCGCGGGCTTCTTCCCGTACAATCCGGATCGTTTCTTTAATTAATTGGCTCAGGTCTATCTCTTCTACCTTAAGCGGCATTTTCTTTTGTTCAATTTTCGATAAGTCCAAAATATCGGTAATCAGGCGGTTTAACCGGTCACTTTCCTCATTAATAATCTCCAGGAAAGAACGGCTAATCTCCGGATCTTCCAACGCTCCGTCCAACAGTGTCTCTGTAAATCCCTTAATAGATGTAATCGGGGTTTTTAACTCATGAGAGACGTTGGCAACGAATTCGCTGCGCATCTTTTCCAGACGGCGAATAGCCGTGATATCATGCAGCAGTACGATAATGCCTTTAATCTCGCCCTCTTCATTCGTGTACGCTCCCAGGTTGGCGTCAATAATATGTTCTTCAGGGTAATACACGTGAATTTCTTCCCGAATTTTCTCTCCCGTCTCCAGACAGCGATCAATCAACTGGCTCAATCCCGAGCTCTTCCCGATCTCCGTATGGATATGACCAAGGGAATCTTTCGCTTCATATCCGAGCAATTGCTCCGCTGCGGCGTTCATCATGACGATACGCCGCGAATCGCTGACCAGAATCATTCCGCTGAACATGTTATTAAGAATGCTTTCAAGCCGTTTCTCGTTCTCCTGAATGGCGGACATCTGCTGTTCAAGGCTAAGCGCCATGAAGTTAATCGCCTGAGCCAGTTGCCCGATTTCGCCTTTCGCATTCGTACGAATACGATTTTTAAACTTTTTATGTGTGATTCCACGGGCAACGTGTGTAATCTCCTCAATCGGCTGCGTAATGCTTTTGGTAATCCGTGTACTGATAAAACCGAATACTACCAGCGTCAGCACAAGTACCCCGACCAGGCTCACCCATAAATTCCGGACGGTTTCTTGTACCCGCGTAATTTTAATAGATACGCGGACTATGCCTTCGATATTTTGCTCTTTTTTCAGCGGGACGGCTACATAAAGCATGTCATAGTTCAGCGTTGCACTATATCTTATCGACTGGCCCGCTCCGCTTTCAAGGGCCGCCCGAATCTCCGGACGGTTGGCATGATTCGGCAGCGTCTTTGGGTCATGCTCCGTATCGGAAGTTACTTTTCCTGCACGGTCTGTGACCGTAATACGCGCTCCGATTTCCCGGGAAAAACGCTCCATTCGCTGCTGCAGCGCATCCGGTTTCTCCATAAGATTTCCGTAGAGTACGTCGTCGGAAATAATGCGTGCTTCTTTCATAAGCCTATCTTCAAGCACGTCGATATATATTGTCTGCAACATTTTAGCGAAGTAAAGGCCAAGCAGAAGCAGCAATATACCAATAATCAGTAGAAACAAAAAGTTGAGCCGAATACGGAATTTTTGCATGCTATCCCTCTAGTTTGTATCCCAATCCGCGCACAGTCTTTATATATTTAGGCTGCTTGGTATCTTCCTCGATTTTCTCCCGCAGATGACTGATATGGACATCCACAATCCGGGAGTCTCCTACAAAATCATAATTCCATACGGCGTTTAGCAACTGGTCACGCGTCATTACCCGGCCCGGATGGCTGGCCATATACTGGAGGAGTTCGAATTCTTTCGGTGTCAATTCCAAGCGGTTTCCATTAAACAGCACTTCGTATTTCTCCGGGTAAATGACAAGTTGTCCAATCGTAATCATCTGCTCGTCCGATTGATTGGTTTCCTGTTCCTGCTGCTGGCCGCTGCGTCGCAAAATCGCTTTGACGCGTGCCACCACTTCGCGGGGGCTGAACGGCTTTGTCATATAGTCATCTGCGCCAAGTTCTAACCCTAAAATTTTGTCAAATTCTTCGTCTTTGGCCGTCAGCATTAAAATCGGCGTGTTAATTCGCTCCATTCGCAGCTTTTTACACACTTCCATACCATCCATACCCGGCAGCATAATATCGAGCACAATCAGGTCAGGCTTCTCTGTTTCAGCCAGCTTGACCGCTGTCGGGCCGTCTCCGGCTTTCACGACCTCAAATCCTGCTTTCTGCAGATTAAACTCCAACAGTGTTACAATTGATTGTTCATCATCTACTACCAGAATTTTCTTCACACGCTACACCCTTATTTCTTAAATTTTTGCAATTCTGCTTTCGCTTGCTGAACCAAATCATTTGACTCTTTCAATAACAGATCGGCTTTCTGCTCGAATTGTTTGTCCTGCAAATCATAAAACTTGAACAACTCATCATGCGCTTCTATTTTTTTCTTGATTCCCTGAAGAAGCGTTTCCTTGACCGGATCCATCTCTTTCGGCACAGCGGAATTGAACAAATCATCATGCATCGACTTAAGGGCTGTCCGTCCCTGATCAATCGCATTCATGATTTTCGTACGTTTCATGCCTTTTGACGCTTCATTCCTTACATCCGCCAGTACCTTGCCGGAATTGTCCAGCGCTTCAAACGCAGCATCCGACTTTTGCAAGAATTCTTTCTTGTAATATTCCAAATCTTCCTGACTGGCTGAACATCCCCCAAGGAGCAGCAATGCGACCGTAAATAGTACAGCCGTATATATTTTCTTGTTTAACATAACTATATCCCTCCGAAGCTATCATACCCCATAGCAAAAACGAGGCGCAAGATACCGGCCTGTTTTCCACATATTGAAGCAGATGGGAAGGGGATGCGGGTGGAAAAATGAAGTCCCTTCTTTTTCACCCGCACCCTTTCTCCATATCTCTCTATATAAAGCAAGAAGCCTGAACATACAGTCCAGGCTCCCCATATACCGTATAGATTTCTATTGCAACACAGCTATTACACTGCGCACCGCGTCAGCGGATTTATCCAGAGCTGCTTTTTCTTCAGCCGTAAGTTCAAGTTCGTATACTTTCTCGATACCGTTTTTACCGAGCAGCGTCGGTACGCCGAGGTACAGGTCATTGTAGCCATATTCGCCTTCCAGGTATGCGATGGAAGGAATGATGCGTTTCTGGTCTTTCAGGATAGCTTCCGCCATTTCCACCAGGGAAGCAGCCGGTGCATAGTATGCAGATCCGTTGCCCAGCAGGTTAACGATTTCAGCGCCGCCGTTACGAGTACGATCAACGATTGCATCCAGGCGCTCTTTCGGAATCAGGGTTTCGAGCGGAATGCCGCCGGCGTAGGAATAACGAACAAGCGGAACCATCGTGTCACCGTGACCGCCAAGCACAAAGCCGGTTACATCTTTCACGGACACATTAAGCTCCATTGCTACGAATGTACGGAAACGTGCAGTGTCAAGCACACCGGATTGACCAATTACACGGTTTTTCGGGAAGCCAGTTGTTTTGAAGAGAGTATAGGTCATTGCATCCACCGGGTTGGACAACACAAGGATGGTGCTGTTTGGGGCATATGTCTTGATTTGCTCGCCTACAGATTTCATGATACCTGCGTTTGTATTAACAAGATCGTCACGGCTCATGCCTGGCTTGCGCGCGATACCTGCCGTTACGATAACCATGTCAGCGTCTTTGATTTCCTCGTAGTTGGATGTACCGGTTACGCGAGCATCAAAGCCTTGTACCGGACCGGCTTCCGCCATGTCCAGCGCTTTCCCTTTTGTCGGGTTTTCCATTTGCGGAATGTCAACAAGCACAACATCGCCCAGTTCTTTTTGCGCAAGCAGGAATGCAGTGGTAGCTCCGGTAAATCCGGAACCAATAACAGCGATTTTTTTACGTGTGAAAGCCATAACGATTCCCTCCTGATTGAATAAATTGTATATATGCCGCTTTAACATGAAAAGACATGTTACACACATAAGGAAGGGGAAACGTCCGCATGACATGCATGTCTTGCAGGCGTTGCCCCGTAAAAAACGCATATTCAATCACATGTTCTTAATCAGCGCATCACCAAATTCAGAGCATTTCAGCTCAGTTGCACCTTCCATGAGACGTGCGAAATCGTACGTTACCTGCTTAGAAGCAATCGTTTTCTCGATGGCGCTCAGGATTAAGTCAGCCGCTTCTGTCCATCCCAGGTGACGGAGCAGCATTTCTCCTGACAGGATAACGGAAGAGGGATTCACTTTATCAAGTCCCGCGTACTTCGGAGCAGTTCCATGTGTAGCTTCGAAGATAGCACGACCTGTTACGTAGTTGATGTTGGCGCCCGGTGCAATACCGATACCGCCAACTTGTGCAGCCAGTGCATCGGAGACATAGTCCCCATTCAGATTCAGCGTAGCCACAACATCATATTCGGCAGGACGAGTCAGAATTTGCTGCAGGAATGCATCCGCGATAGAATCCTTCACGATAATTTTGCCCGCTTCTTCCGCTTCAGCCTGTGCTTTGTTTGCAGCATCTTTGCCTTGCTCTTCTGCAATACGATCATACTGCGCCCAGGTGAATACTTTGTCGCCGAATTCTTTTTCAGCCACTTCGTAACCCCAGTTTTTAAAGGCACCTTCCGTAAACTTCATGATGTTGCCCTTATGTACCAGCGTTACACTCTTACGTTTATTGTCGATTGCATATTGAATAGCGGCACGCACAAGACGGCTTGTTCCTTCTTTAGAAACAGGTTTGATGCCGATGCCGGATGTTTCCGGGAAACGGATTTTGTTTACGCCCATTTCATCTTTTAAAAACGCGATGACTTTCTTCACTTCATCGCTGCCTTCTTGCCACTCGATGCCGGCATAGATATCTTCCGTATTCTCGCGGAAAATAACCATATTTGTCAGTTCAGGGTGTTTTACAGGAGAAGGTACGCCTTCGAAATACTGTACCGGTCTTACGCATGCATATAAGTCGAGCTCCTGGCGCAACGCTACGTTGATGGAGCGGATACCGCCGCCAACCGGCGTAGTCAAGGGGCCTTTGATTGCAACCAGGTATTCGTTGATAGCTGTAAGCGTATCTTTCGGCAGCCATTCACCGTACTTATTAAAAGCCTTCTCGCCAGCATATACTTCGTACCAGGCAATTTTCTTTTCTCCGTTGTACGCTTTTTCTACAGCCGCATCAAGGACACGAACCGCCGCATTCCAGATATCCGGGCCGGTGCCGTCCCCTTCAATGAAAGGAACAATTGGATTATTTGGAACATTCAGCGTACCTGTGCTGTCAACCGTAATCTTCTCTCCATGTGTAGGCATTTCATACTTTTCGAAAATAGACACCTAATACCCCTCCCAAAATATGTATTACAGCAGGTCGGGACTCTCTCCTGACTGCCTAATATAAAATGAAAGCAGGAAAGGGGCACTATGTAACCCCTTGCCTAAACTTCATTTCGCGTATGTTTTAGCGCTCCTCAAGCGGAACGTAGTGAGCATTAACAGGTCCTACATATTCGGCACGCGGACGAATGAGGCGGTTGTTTTCGTATTGTTCAAGAATGTGTGCCGTCCATCCGGACATGCGGCTGATGGCGAAAATCGGCGTAAACAAATCGCGCGGGATCCCTAAGCTGTGGTAGACGGATGCGGAATAGAAGTCTACATTCGGCTTCAATCCTTTTTTCGACGTTACCATGTCGTCGATTTTTACAGACATTTCATACCACTGCGGCTGACCGGTAATGCTTGTCAGTTTTTCGGACATTTTGCGCAGGTGTTTCGCACGCGGGTCACCGTCTTTGTATACGCGATGACCAAAGCCCATGATTTTCACCTTTTGTGCCAGCTTTTCATTAATATATTCTTCTACATTCGCCGGATCTTTAATCTCTTCAAGCATGGCCATAACGGCTTCATTCGCTCCGCCGTGCAGCGGCCCTTTCAGTGCGCCGATGGCAGAGGTAATACCGGAATAAATATCAGACAGAGTAGCTACCGTAACACGAGCTGCAAACGTAGAAGCGTTCAATTCGTGGTCAGCATGCAGGACAAGCGCCGTATCGAGTGCGTCGATAGCGATTTGTTTCGGCTCTTCGCCATTCAGCATGTAAAGAAAGTTTTGCGCGAGTCCAAAGTCCGGACACGGAGCCACCACTTCTTTACCTTCGCGGATGCGATGATACGCCGCAACCACGGTCCCTACTTTTGCCTGCAGGCGGATCGCTTTACGCAAATTCGCTTCCCTGGACATGTCTTGCGCTTCCGGATCATACAGAGCCAGAGCGGAGATCGCCGTACGGAGAACAGCCATCGGATGGTTACCTTCCGGGCTTGCCTTCAAAAGCGCAATCACATCTTCTGGAATTGTAGCGTTTTCAGCTAAGTCTTTCTTCAATTGAGCGAGCTCGTCGGCTTTCGGCAGGCGTCCATGCCACAATAAATACACGACTTCTTCGAATGAAGCGTTTTCCGCAAGTTCATCAATATTGATACCAGCGTATGTAAGCACCCCGTCGATGATGGAACTAATAGAAGACTGAGCTGCTACAATTCCTTCTAATCCTTTTGCTGACATAGTACTATCTCTCCTTTATCCCTAAATTTATCTGTCGGACGTCCACTCGAAGCGCTCCTCCATCTTTCAGGGATGCCACAGAGGGCATAAAAAAAGAGAGAGGACACTTCTTCAGTTTCAGAACAATTATAGAATATTTCATCTGATTTGTGAATGTTTCTTTAAAAAAATGTGAAATATTCCACAACGTACACAAAATCTTGCTTTTTTGTCCACAATTATCATAACCTAAAATTAAAAATTACGAAAGTGTCAATCCAATGTCGCATTAGCAAAGGAGATTGAAATGGACACATCCTTACTTTACCATCGGCTGTTTCAGGTACTGCGATTCCTGCTTGTTGTAGGGATTATTTACATCGCTTATAAACTTATATTGTTTCTTACCCCTTTACTATACCCATTCATCATCGGTTTCATCATCGCGTACCTGATTAAACGTCCTGTGGATTTACTCGAGCACCGGGCGCGATGGCCGCGGTGGCTGGCGGTTTCGGTCGTGCTAACCGTCGTGATTTCACTCCTTGTCGGTATCGCAACCGTACTGGTGGCACAGATCATTATCGAGATCGGCAAGTTGTTGGAAATGCTACCCATCTATATCGATCAACTTTCCAACTATACGAAAAATTTTATATCACGCAGCCTGCAGTCCAGTCTTTATGAACGCTTCATGAATCTATACAGCAACCTTGATGCCAGCTATCAGGAGAAAATTCAGGAAAATGTCGGAAAGACGATGACAAGAATCGCCCAGACCGGAACGAATATAACCAAAACTTTCCTTGGAGGTATCAGCCATCTGCTAAGTTCCATCCCGAACACTGCCACAGTGCTGGTTATTTCGGTATTATCGGCTTTTTTCATCAGCAAGGACTACCATAAAATCATAGCCAGAACGAAAAGCGCCATTCCGGCCGAATATGTAAGTAAAGCATCTGGTGTCGCGGATGATTTGCGTAAAGCGCTCCTCGGCTTCATTAAGGCTCAAGTTACGCTCATTTCAATTACGGCAGCCATTGTAATTATCGGGCTCTTGATTCTAGGCGTACCCTATGCAGTTTCGATCGGGCTTTTAACCGGGCTGGTCGATCTGATGCCATATTTAGGAACAGGCGCCGTGTTCGTTCCCTGGATTGCGTATGCAGGTTTCGAGGGGGATTTTCGTCTGGTTATCGGGCTTTCTATTCTGTATGCTATCGTGATTGTCCAGCGGCAGATCACAGAACCGAAAATTGTCGCTACGAATGTAGGTCTTGACCCGCTTCTTACGTTGATCGCGCTGTTCGTGGGACTCAAGTTATTCGGATTCCTCGGTCTCATTCTCGGACCTGTGCTGCTCGTAGTAATGAATGCTCTAAGAAACGCGGGAATCTTCCGGGATGTTTGGACATTTATTAAGGGAACCCCGCCTATATAAAAGCCATAAAAAACAGAAAAAATGAAGCAATAATTAAGATGAAATCAAAAAAGCTTACAGCCCAGGCCGTAAGCTTTTTTGGTTAGAATCGGTTAAACCTGTTGAACGTAAATACATTGAATTGACCATTACGAATTTTCTTGTCCAACCATCGCTTGGTACATAGCCTGGCAATCCCGCGTGTATACGGAATGAGCAGGGAAAAACCAAGAAAATCCGTGAAAAATCCGGGTGTCAGGAGAAGAAGACCGCCTATGAATACGAAAATCCCGTCCAGAATAACTTCTCCGGGCATCTCCCCGCGGCTTAGCTGCAGCTGCGCCAGCCGGAAAAACTGTAGTCCCTGCCGTCTGGCAAGCCAGGCTCCCGTTACTCCGGTCAGAATGCATAACAATAGCGTAGGGACCCAGCCGATTGCCTTTCCCGTAGCCATCAGCAGCCAGATTTCCAGTATCGGTATAAGCAGGAGTAGCACAATTAGCACGCGCAGCATACCTTCTTCCCCCTTCCATCTACCATTCGTATTGTTTCATTAACGTATAGAGTTCCGGCATCCGTTTTTCCAGACGAACTGGCTTTAGGTCGGTGGATGTCCACACATGATGCGTCTCACCCGACGCCAGCAACTCACCTTCGGGAAGCCGAAGCACTTCATATCCGAGCAGTAGACGCACGCCCTCGCAACGGATAACTTTTGTCCGCACTGTAAGTTCATCGTCATAACGGGCAGCCCGCTTGTACTTTACGTTCGCTTCCGTTACGGGAAGCATGAACCCCAAATCTTCAAACCGCCGATAAGAGAATCCCATCTGGCGGATCATCTCCGTTCTTCCTACCTCGAACCACACCAAATAATTAGCATGATACGCAACCTGCATCTGGTCCGTCTCCTGGTAACGAACCCGCACAGTTGTCTCAAACCACTTCTCTGTGTCGTTCATATCTATCCACCGTTTCTCCGTTATTTATAGAATTCGGGCAAATCCGGCATAAATGCGTCCGCTCGACGGGTCGACCGTTACTTCATCTCCATCGGCGAATACCCGAGTTGCGTTCGCTACGCCCACCACAACAGGAATGCCAAGATTTAGCCCCACTACCGCGGCATGGGACGTCAGGCCACCCTCTTCGACCACCAATGCGCTTGCTTTCTCAATCAGCGACATCATATCACGGTCCGTCGCCCTGGCAACTACGATATAATTTGAGCCGTCCTCAGGTGGAATCTCATTTCCGTCCTTCACTTTCAATACCCTGCCGGTGGCAGTATTATGGCCGATGCCCTGCCCGCGCGCCACGACGTCACCTACAATATGCACTTTCAGCAGGTTGGTGGTTCCCGGTTCGCGCACCGGTACACCGGCTGTAATAATCACCAGGTCTCCGCGTTTCACAACACCGGAGAGGACGGCGGTGCGGACGGAAATGTCGAGCATTTCATCCGTGCTCTCCGTCGCTTCACTGTGCAGCGAGATTACGCCCCATACAAGCGCCAGCTTGCGGCAAACGCGCGGATGCGGCGTAACAGCGATAATCGGCGCTTTCGGGCGGAATTTCGATACCATGCGCGCCGTATGACCGCTTTCCGTAGCGGTAATAATGGCACGTGCATCCAAATCAAAGGCCACATTCGCCACAGCCTGGCTGAGCGCATCCGGGATGGCCGTCTGTTTAACGACGGAATTCGTATGCAGAATTTCACGATATGCAAGCGCACTCTCTGTCCGTTCAGCAATTCGATTCATCGTTCTTACGGCTTCCACAGGGTATTTCCCGGCTGCCGTCTCGCCGGACAACATAATCGCATCCGAGCCGTCAAAGATTGCATTTGCCACATCGCTCGCTTCAGCACGGGTCGGGCGCGGATTGCGCTGCATCGAATCAAGCATCTGCGTCGCAGTAATAACCGGCTTACCGGCCTCGTTGCAGCGGCGAATCAGCTCTTTCTGCACCAACGGCACTTCTTCAGCCGGAATTTCCACACCGAGATCACCACGCGCCACCATCAGTCCGTCAGAGACGGCCAATATATCCGCCGCATTCTTGACTCCCTCATGGTTTTCAATCTTGGAGATAATCTGAATATCCGCACCGTGGCGCTCTAAAATCTCACGGATTTCCAGCACGTCCTCCGGCTTTCGGACGAACGAAGCTGCGATAAAATCGATATCCTGCGCAATACCGAATTCAATGTCTCTCGCATCTTTCTCCGTAATGCCGGGAAGCCCGATTTGTACGCCCGGTACATTAACCCCTTTTCTATCCTTCAATATGCCTCCATTACGGATGCGGCAATATATTTCTGTTCCCTCTACCTTTTCGACAGTCAATCCGATGAGACCGTCATCGATAAGAATGGTGCAGCCTGGATAGACATCATTTGGAAGTCCTTCATACGTGATTGAGACACGTTTTGCATTTCCCTTGATTTCTTCCGTGGTCAGCACAATCGTCTCACCTTCTACAAGTTCCACGGATGCCTGCTCCAGCACGCCTGTGCGAATTTCTGGTCCCTTCGTATCGAGCAGAATCGCCACGTTTTTGTTAAGTTCCGATGCCGCCTGACGAATCGCCGCAATCCGGGCGCCGTGCTCTTCGTGTGAGCCGTGGGAAAAATTCAAGCGGGCTACGTTCATTCCCGCCTCCATTAACGCTTTCAGCGTTTCAATCGACTCGCTTGCAGGACCAATAGTACATACAATCTTCGTTTTTCGCATCGTTTGCTGACCTCCTAGATAGATTCTGTGAGAGCTGCATACCGTCCTATCGATTTGTATTTTTCATAGCGGTCGGCCACCAGTTCTTCCCGGCTCATGTCCGTGAGTTCTGCGAGATGGCCTTTGATCGCGTCACGCAAAGAAGCCGCTGTTTGCGCGAGATGACGATGAGCACCCCCCATAGGCTCAGGTATGATTTCATCCACAACGCCCAATTCGTATAAATCACGGGCTGTAATTTTCATCGTCTCCGCCGCACGCTGCGCCTGGCTTGCATCTTTCCACAGGAGCGCCGCCGCCCCTTCCGGAGAAATAACGGAATAGAAGGCGTTCTCCAGCATCAACAGCCGATTTCCGACACCAAGTGCCAGCGCACCGCCACTGCCGCCCTCACCAGTCACGATACAAATAATCGGCACTCCAAATGATGCCATCTCACGCAGATTGCGGGCGATTGCCTCGCTTTGTCCGCGCTCTTCCGCCGCTTTGCCCGGATACGCACCCGGCGTGTTGATAAAACAAATGATCGGCCGATTGAACTTGTCCGCCTGCTGCATAAGGCGCAGCGCTTTACGGTAGCCTTCCGGGTGGGGCATGCCGAAGTTGCGTGCAATATTTTCTTTTGTATCGCGGCCTTTCTGATGTCCCATTACGGTGACAGGACGACCATTGAATTTGGCGATACCGGCAACAATCGCCGCGTCGTCTCCGTACAGGCGGTCTCCGTGCAATTCGATAAAATCGGTAAACAGCTCGTTTATCAAATCGAGCGTTGTCGGACGTTCCGGATGCCGCGCCAGTTGCACCCGCTGCCACGGAGTCAAGTTTCCGTATATCTCCTGGGCCAGTGATTTTGCCCTCGCTTCCAATTTTACAATCTCATCGGTAAAATCTATATCTTTTTCTTCCGTAAATTTGCGCAGCTCCTCGATTTTCGCATTCAGTTCCAGGAGCGGCTTCTCAAATGGTAATTCTCCGGCCATTAGTTTGCCCTCCTTACTGTATGCATGTCAAGAATTTTCGCGAGCGTGTCGCGCAATTCTTTACGGGGTATAACTTTATCAAGCTGCCCTTTTTTCAACAGGAATTCGGCTGTCTGAAAATCCTCCGGCAGCTCCTGGCGAATGGTCTGTTCGATAATGCGCCTTCCCGCAAAACCGATAAGCGCTCCCGGCTCGGCAAAATTATAGTCGCCGAGCGAAGCAAAGCTCGCCGATACGCCACCGGTTGTCGGGTTGGTCATCACGGAGATATAAAGTCCGCCGGCGGCGCTCAGTTTGGCCAGCGCCGCACTTGTTTTCGCCATCTGCATTAAACTGAGTACGCCTTCCTGCATGCGTGCGCCTCCAGACGCTGAAAACAGGATAAACGGATACTGCTTTTCAATGGCCTGTTCGATAGCGCGGGCAATCTTCTCCCCGACGACCGACCCCATGCTTCCCATCCGGAAACGCGAGTCCATCACGGCGATGACGGCCGGATATCCTTTAATGGTTCCTTCACCCGTAACCACCGCTTCGGATAGTCCGGATTTCTCCATATCCTTCTCCAGTTTCGGCATATAATCAGGAAAATTGAGCGGATCTGCAGACAGAAGCCCGCTGTCGTATTCAAAGAAATGGCCTTCATCCACCAGCATGGCAATCCGCTCGAACGCGGTCATAAGAAAATGGTGGCCGCATCCCTGGCATACTTTCAAGTTTTTCTCAAGTTCTTTCGCATAGGCAATCGTTCCACATTTGGGACACTTCGTCATCAACCCTTCCGGCACTTCTTTTGCCATTGGTTTGTCTTCTTGGACTTGTCCCGTCTGTACCGTCGCGTAGCGACGTTTTTTATAAAAAATGTCTTTTAACAACACGATACACCTCTCTTCAGGCATCAATGAAGAATTGCGCTCAATACTTCCTGCACTTCCCGTACTTCTCCGGCAGGAACAAGAATTTCATACTGCCTGGATACACCGGACTGGCGAATTTTCACGAGGAATCCTTCGGCTGTAAGCTTATCCTGAATTCGTTCCGCAATCTTTGCGCTATGGGCAATGTAGATGACCGTCCACATTCCGGCTCATCCTCCTTACCAAATATATGTTGCCTATCACCATTCTAAACCTTTTTTGCAGAATTTGCCTTACTTATCACTCCCATGCGGAGAAAGGTTATAAGATGCTATTTTCCAGATGAATGCTCATGCGGTGTACAGCCTCATCTTCATCGCCCCGCCGAATCGCCTCAAGAATCGCCCGGTGTTCCTTGAATCCTTCTTCCGCTCTCCCTTCTCTGGAAAGAGAGCTCTCTCGGACGGTTTTACTGTATTCAATGAGCGGAACCCACATCCGGTGCAGCACCGAATTGCGGCTGGACCTACAAATGGCCCGATGGAACAAATAATCTTCTTCCGTCGGCACTTTTCCTTCCCGAATCCGCTCTTCTCCCTGTTGAATGATGCGCTCCATCTCGGCGAAATGTTTCTCACCTGCCCGCTTGCATGCCAGGCGTACGGCATCAATCTCCAGGATTTTCCTCATCTCTACCAGATCATTTCTTGTTTTGTAATCTTTTAAAATGTACGCTCCGAGTAGATTAATGAGCTGATTGTGTCGATAATGCTGAATAAACGTCCCCTCACCGCGGCGCGTTGTAATCAATCCGAGCAGCTCCAGCGCCCGCAGCGCCTCCCGTACGGAAGAGCGACCCACCTGCAACCTCTCGGACAACTCGCGTTCGGAAGGCAGCTTATCCCCCGGCTTTAATCCGTCTTCCTTGATGATTCGGTTAATCTCCAGCAGTATCTCCTGATAAACTTTGCGCTGTTCAGGCAAATTTGACACGGCCCTCACCTTGCTTGCTCTTTTTTATTTGTTCTCGCCAAAAAAAGGAGGAATCACTCCTCCTTTTTCTGTGAAAATCACGAAGAAACAAGGAGAGAAAGAGGAAATGAGATCCAGGGAAGAAAAAGGCCTTCGCCTTTTTCCACATTGAAATCACCCTCTCGTTCTCTTCTCCTCAATTCCTCGTATTCCTCATTTCATGACAATCTTATACTTGTACAGCTGCCAGCATCGCTACTTTGATTTGTTCCGGGTCGATTTCCCGGCGCGCTACGCCCGTCTCCATTGCGGCTTTCGCAACCGATGCGGCCACATGCGGAGCTACTCTTGAGTCGAACGGCGAAGGAATGATGTAATCCGGCGTCAGTTCATCATCGGTGATAAGCTCCGCAATCGCCTTTACCGCCGCAAGCTTCATCGCTTCATTAATATCGGTGGCCATTACTTCGAGTGCGCCACGGAAAATTCCCGGGAATGCCAGCACGTTATTGACTTGATTCGGAAAATCGGAGCGCCCGGTACCAATAACTGCCGCGCCCGCTTCTTTGGCGGCTTCCGGCATAATTTCCGGAATCGGGTTAGCCATAGCGAAAATGATCGGATTGTCGTTCATCGACTGCACCATCTCCGGCGTCAGGGAGCCTGCGACCGATACACCGATGAAGACGTCCGCGCCTTTCAGCACGTCCCCGAGTGTGCCTTCCGCTTTACGCTGGTTGGTTATGCGCGCGATTTCCTCTTTAATCGGATTCATCCCGAACGGACGGCCTTCATAGATAGCCCCTTTCGAATCGCACATAATCACTTCTTTTACGCCCATGAAAAGCAGCAACTTAATAATGGCGATACCCGCTGCACCCGCACCGTTTGCTACTACAGAGATGTCTTCCATCTTCTTACCGACAATTTTCAACGCGTTCAAAAGACCGGCTGCCGTGACAATAGCAGTGCCGTGTTGATCATCGTGAAACACCGGAATGGATAGTTCTTTCTTTAATCGTTCTTCAATCTCAAAGCAATTCGGGGCCGCAATATCCTCTAGATTAATGCCGCCAAACGTCGGCTCCAGATATTTAACCGTCTTAATAATTTCTTCTGGGTCCTGCGTGTTCAGGCAGATAGGAAACGCGTCTACGCCTGCAAACGATTTAAAGAGAACCGCTTTTCCTTCCATAACCGGAAGCGCCCCTTCAGGCCCGATGTTGCCTAACCCTAATACAGCTGAGCCGTCAGAAACAACGGCAACCATGTTGCCCTTCGCTGTATAGTCGTATACCTTCTGACGGTTGTCAAAAATATCTTTACATGGCTCCGCTACCCCGGGAGAATATGCAAGGCTTAAATCGTCCGCATTGTTTAAAGCGACTTTGGATTCTACCTGAATCTTTCCCCGGTTTTCTCTGTGCAGCTTTAATGCTTTTTCACGCATGTTTGGCACCTTTCTAACAACTCCTTCTCTCTTCAACCCCGAATTTTTAAGTGGTCTGACCACTTCCTTTATTATTCTCTCATTATATCAAAAGCGGCCAATCTGTAAACCTGATTGAAGCCGCTTTTGGTCGTTTTTCCCTATAAAATTATTGTTTTTTGATGATAACCAGGCCATCTCCAATAATTTTCTCAATTTTCCTAACTATTTCATTTGTTGCACATATGTTATATTCTTGGGCCAGTTGGACGGACTGACGCTTTGCGGCGTAGTAAAGAATTACAGGACTCTCTCCGGCCTCTTCACGAAGAACCTGCTGCAAATTTTGCAGGCGTGATATGTCCTCTTCTATCGCCGGTTCGATTTTGATGAACACCGTTGGGGGTTTTTCCTGCTGTACAGATGTCTGCCGTATCTCCTCCAGCTCTTTGATACGGTCAGCAATACACTTTATCTCGTCATCCTGATAATTGGCTTTGCCTTCGACCGCAACCAGCTTTCCCTTCACAAGCAGCTCTGCGACGCGCTGATAAACACCCGGGAAGACGACGACTTCTACACGCGAAGTCTGATCTTCAAGTTGAACGAAAGCCATCGGCTGTCCGTGACGGGTCGAGATGCTGCGCACCCCTACCACCATACCTGCAAGACGTACCGGTTGCCTATCTTTCTTCTCACGCAGACGGGACAGCGGTAAAAAAGAAAATCTGCGGCACACATCCTGATAATCATCGAGCGGATGTCCGGACAAATATAGCCCAATCAACTCTTTCTCTTGAAGCAACTTCTCTTTCTGGCCGAAATCCGGAATATCATCCGGCACGGCCGGCGCCTCTTCTTCGGTCGATTCTCCCTCCAGAAGAAAGTCGATCTGCTCTCCCTCCGCACGACGGCGTGAGCGCTGCGCCCATTCCAGCGTCTTATCAAGCACCGCCAAAAGCGCCGCACGATTACCGGTCAGGCTATCCATAGCTCCGCTTTTGATGAGTGCTTCTATTACACGGCGGTTGCAAACCCGCTGATCAATCCGCAGACAAAAGTCCGGAAGGCCGGTAAACGGTCTTTTCTTCCGCTCTTCCAGAATACGGCGAATCGCCTGAACGCCCACATTTTTAATAGCGGCCAGCCCGAAGCGAATCTTTCCCTCTTCCACTACAAAATTGATCCCACTCTGATTAATATCCGGTCCGAGAACTGGAATGGAACGACGCTTGCACTCCTCGACATATTCGGCTACCTTTTCCGCGCTTCCCTGCGCCATCGTCAACAACGCCGCCAAAAATGAAACCGGATGATTCGTTTTTAAGTAAGCCATATGATAGGCAATCATAGCGTATGCAGCGCTGTGACTGCGGTTAAATCCATAATCGGCAAACCGGACAATCATGTCGTACAACTGGTGTGCCAGCGCCTCCTCATAGCCCTGCTTTAACGCTCCGGCAACGAATTTCTCCCGCTGCTCCTGCAAGAGCTCACGCTTTTTCTTGGATACGGCGCGGCGCAGAATGTCTGCCTCACCAAGCGTAAAGCCCGCCACCGCCGAAGCAATCTGCATAATCTGTTCTTGATATAGAATAAATCCGTACGTATCTTTTAAAATCGGCTCAAGTACCGGGTGCAGGTACGTCACCTGCTTCTTGCCGTGCTTGGCCGCCGCGAAATCAGGAATAAACTCCATCGGACCCGGCCTAAACAGCGCCAATACTGCGACGATGTCTTCGAATGTCGACGGCTTGACCTCCCGAAGTACATGGCGCATCCCCGGAGACTCCAGTTGAAATATCCCCGCCGTATCCGCGTCAGAAAGCAGGCGATACGTACGCTCATCATCGAGCGCAAGAGTGTTCAAATCAAGCGCAATACCTTCCTGCTCTTGCACAAGGCGAACCGTTTGTTCAAGCAAAGTCAGATTCTTTAGGCCGAGAAAGTCCATTTTAAGCAGACCGACTTCCTCGAGCGCTTCCATTGCATACTGCGTGAGCGCATGTCCGTCATGTCCTTGCTGCAGCGGTACGTATTCGGTAAGCGGATTACGCGAGATGACCACTCCGGCCGCATGCGTAGACGCATGGCGAGGCAGTCCTTCTACGGCACGCGCCAGTTCCATTAATTCTTGCGCCTGTGAACTTTCTTCCACAGCCTGACGAAGCGCTCGACTTTTCGCAAGTGCGCGCTCTAACGTAATACCGAGTTCGGCCGGAATCATCCTGGCAATCCGGTCTACGGTTGAAAGCGGTATGGCAAGTGCCCGCCCGACGTCCCGCACTGCCGCTCGCGCCGCCATCGTTCCGAATGTAATAATCTGGGCTACACGGTCAGCACCATATTTGTGTACGACATAGTCAATCACTTCGTCGCGCCGTTCGTAACTAAAGTCCACATCGATATCCGGCATGCTAATGCGCTCAGGATTCAAGAAACGCTCGAACAGCAGCTTGTATTTTACAGGATCAATGTTTGTAATCTGGAGAACGTAAGCGACCAGACTGCCGGCAGCCGAGCCCCGGCCCGGACCCACGGCGATTCCCCTTTCACGAGCGTAACGGATAAAATCCCATACAATTAAGAAGTAATCGGCAAATCCCATGCGTGAGATGACATCCAATTCATAATCGAGTCGCTCACGCACCGCGCTATCCGCTTGCTTCCCATAGCGGAGCACAAGGCCTTCCTCGCATATCATACGCAAGTATCCGTCAGCGGTTTGCCCTTCCGGAACCGGAAATCTTGGAAGAATCGATTCGCCAAGGGGGAGTTCTACATTGCACCTTTGTGCAATGTGTACCGTATTCTCAAGTGCTTCAGGGAGAAAGATAAACAACTCGCTCATTTCTTCCGGACTCTTCAGATAATATTCCCGGGTTGGATACACCGTCCGATCCGTATCTTCTACAGTCTTGCCTTCCCCAATCGCAAGCAGGACATCAAACACCGGTGCATCACTCTCACGCAAGTAGCGAACAGCGTTGGTCGCTACAAGCGGAATGCCCGTCATGCGGCTCACATCATTTGTCCGTTGGTTTATAATCTTCTGCTCTTCCTGTAGATGATCCTGAATCTCCAGGAAAAAATTCCGCTCACCAAACAAATCCGCATACTCTCTGGCAACTACCACGGCTTTTTCTATCTGTCCCTCATACAGCAGGGTACCGATTTCTCCGTTCTGTGCTCCGCTCAGTGCGATGATGCCTGCCGTATGGCCTTTAAGCCTATCTTTGGCAAGAAGCGGACGATGCCGGCCTTCTAGATGGGCCTGTGACAGCAGCCACATCATATTGCGATATCCTTCCATGTCCTCGGCCAGCAGCACAAGTGAATATCCCTTCTCATCCCGGCTCCACTCACCGCCGTCAGGCCTGTCCGCCACCTGCAACTGTACGCCAAGAATCGGTTTGACTCCTTCCTCCCGGCATGCTTTGTAGAATGGGATTATACCGTACATTGCTGACGAGTCGGTAATAGCCAGAGCATCCATACCCAGTTCTTTAGCTCGCCGCACCAACGGACGGATGCGCGCCGCACTCTCAAGCAGACTGTATTCGCTATGTACGTGCAAATGCACAAAAGATGACGTATTCATCTTCTTCCTCCTGTTCGCTTCTCAGACTTTACCCGTTTATTCTTCTTTCTCTATTATACCGTCCGACGCAATATAAGAACATATATTCCTATATTCATATTTACTGCCTGTCTCCCATACATATGTACACAGAACAGTTTTGAATGGAAGAAGGTGTGGATATGAACAAAATACTGCTGGAATATTTGATAACGAAAATGACAGCTTACTTCTTCGTCGCGTTCGGTATTGTACTCGGCGGAGCCATCCTGGGCGGCATGGCGGCGCTTCTCACCCGGCAGCCGCCATTTCATGTTATGTACGAATTGGCTATTAAATTAAAAATCTGGGGGATGATCGGGGCACTCGGCGGCACATTCGATTCCTTTATGCAGATTGAGCGAATCTTTGCAGACGGAAACATGTCGCCGGTCATTAAACAAATTATTTTCATCGTCAGCGCGTTTGTTGGCGCCGATACAGGCACGCGCTTGATTCACTGGCTGGTTCATGGTGAGATCAGATGAGAGTACCGTCCAGCGCCTATTGGCGGCGCTCTATCCGATTCATTCTATTATTTGTACTGGGTCTTATCATAGGCATGTGTGTCCTCTTGCTCATCATAGGGGATGAAGTGGACAGACTGCATCTGAGAATTCGTGAGCTGGAGGCTCAAAATGTAAAATATGTAAAAGAAATTACGGAATATAAAGAATGGGAGAATAACTTGATTCAAAAAGAAAAAAAGGTGATAAAGGACATTGAGATCCATCTGCAAGTCCAGGATGGATTTATAGAGACAGAGCTTAAAAAAAAGCTTGAGCAGGACTTATATTTCTTAAAAGGAAAACCACTGAAGTACGTGGCAGGATTTCATGAGGGCATCATCATGATGATAGCGGAAAAGAAGTACATGATCGAGAACCGGGCGTATTCTCTTTCTCTGTCTACACTGGTTGTCTCCCCTTCCCTGCATCTCTACGTTCGTGTCGAAGAGCAGCGATAATCTCTCGTCTCTCGCAAGCGAGTGCAAAATTTAGTAAAATATAGAACGCTACATTAAAGAAGAAAATTTCGATGTTTATTGTAGATAAAACATCGATGGACTCCTGGTTTATCCCAGCAGATAAACCAGCGAATCAATAATACGCATATATAACACAAAGCGATTTCCTTCCGATAGATCAACGGACCGAGGACAGTCGCTTTTTTATTGTGCTTTTTGCTCATGGATGCGAAAATAAAAAAGAAAATCGCAGCGAAGGGAGTTCCCACATTGACAGCCATTTTTACCATTATCATCATTTTATCGGCGACGTTCGCACTCTACTACGCCATCACATGGCGCAGCCAGCCGGGCGTAATCGCTCGGATTTACCAGGCGCGCATGAATATCGGCATGGGCATTTTTCTGCTCGGAGTTGGGTTCAACCAGCTTACGTTCGAACATGTGGATACAATTCGTCTGGTCATCGGTATTGTCTTTCTGCTGATCGGCGGAGTCAACCTGGTGCTCGGCATCCGCAATCTGAGATACTTTACAAAAATCAAGAAAGAACAGAGCGAAAAAAAATAAAGCGGGAGTATGCACTTCCGCTTTTCCCGCTTTTATCGCTCGATGACCTGCGCAGTCATCATCGCCTTGGATACCATCGTCCCCTGATGGTACACTTCCACTTCCACTTTTCCGAACTTCCGGCTTACTTCGAGCACACGCGGCCTGATTTCAATCGTGCTCTCAATCTGTACCGGCTTTAAGAAATACACCGTAATATTCTCGGGAACCATATCGCCTTTCTTATACTGGCGAAGCGCCCGGCTTCCTGATTCGGAAACAAGTGTGGTTAATACCCCGCTTGAGATGTTGCCCAGATGATTGGTCATCTGCGGTGTAACCTCACCGCGAAAATAGATGCCGCCTTCCCCTTTTTCCTCATGGAAACGGCTCATAATCTGGTTGGTATACGTCTCGCCCATCTGCGGCTGCTTCTGAATATACTGAAGCGCTTTCAGTACATCCTGGCGCGTAATTACGCCCAGCAGGCGACGATGGTTGTCCACGACCGGCAGCATCTCGATGCCTTCCCATACCATCATGTGGGCAGCCGATGCAACCGATACACGAGCCATTACCGTAATCGGATTTCTGGTCATCACTTTCTCCACCGGAACGTCATATTCGTGACCGACGATGTCCTTCGTCGTCACTACACCCATTACCTTCATATTTTCGTCCACGACCGGAAAACGTCCATGCCCAATCGCTTCCACAAAACGGTGCCAATCCCGTACCGTATGATGGATATTCAAATAGTATGAATCCTTCAACGGAATAAGAATATCTTCGACCATCATGATTTCTTTCTTAATTAAGCGGTCATCGATTGCACGGTTAATGAGCGTCGCGACCGTGAATGAATCGTAGCTACTTGAGATAATCGGCAACTGCAGCTCATCGGCCAGCTTCTTCACTTCTTCGCTCGTATCAAAACCTCCGGTAATCAATACTGCAGCGCCATGCTGCAGCGATAGCTTATGGGCCTGGTAGCGGTTCCCGACAATCAGCAGACTGCCTGCTTCTACATAACGCATCATCGCCTCAAGCTTCATTGCACCGATAACAAATTTATTGAGCGTCTTATATAACCCTTCACGTCCACCGAGCACATGACCGTCTACAATATTCACTACTTCAGCAAATGTGAGCTTCTCGATATTCTGTTTTTTCTTCTTCTCAATTCGTACCGTACCGACCCGCTCAATCGTGCTGACTAATCCTTGTGCTTCCGCATCCTTAATCGCCCGATATGCCGTTCCTTCGCTAACCTCCAGCTCCTTCGCCACCTGGCGCACCGAAATTTTGCTACCGACTTCCAGCTCCTCGATATGCTGCAAAATCTGTTCGTGTTTCGTTGCCATAGACTCACCTTTTTCTGTGAAAATCGTGAGGAAAGGAGGAGAAGAGTGAGGAAAAAAGAGCTAAGGAAGAAAAAGGCGTTCGCCTTTTTCTACATTGAAATCATTGTCTCATTCTCTTCTCTCTTTTCCTTCGTACCTCAAAAGTCAGCCGCTCTTCTCCGCATTTTCATGCCGGGGTTGCGGCTGAAAAGCCATACTGGTGTTCTGTATCAACTGTATTACCTATATTATACTTCTTTATTATAACAATCACAAACAGAAAGTAAGCCACCTTAATCCGGCGGCTTATTCTGTACTCATTCATAATCAAACTGTGTTCTCTTTTTTGCCTGCTCCCGTTGTGGTGCAACAAGCGAAGAAACTGTGTCCTGTCCCTCCCTCTCTCTAATAATTTGATAGAGGTGGACTCCGATGATGAGAAGCGCAAATCCGATCCATATAGCACTGAACACAACCGCTTCATTCTTTTCCGCAAGAAAAGGCAGCCGTGGAAGCCCATAGAGCACAAGCAGAAACGCAAAAATAAGATAGCCGATACTACGGAAAGGATGACCCATGATATTCTCTCCTTTTCTGTGAAAATCAGGAGAAAAGAAAGAGGAGAAGAAGAAATAAGATCCAGAGAAGAAAAA
>NZ_BJXX01000009.1 GCF_007991215.1 Aneurinibacillus danicus | reverse complement strand
CCCTTCCCATGATCTTCATGTCAGGATTGCGGCTGAGACGCCATAGTGGTTTTTCTATGCTTGTACAGTATATGCGCGGAAAGGAACTTTCAGAATTACGGACAAACACTTTACTCTGTAAATTTCGCGGCCAACTGTGCCGGATGCGCAGCAATACAGCGGTAGATTTTCATGCCCTGACTAACGAATTTGGCTTCGTATTCAGTCATGACATTCCCTTCGACGTATTCGCTGTTATGCAGGTCGAATGTGATGTCTTTCAGCAGGAATAACTCCTGTGCAAACTCGTTCAAGCTGAATTCAAACAACCCTTCATTGTCGGTTTTCAGTTGAATAAATCCGTTTGAATTTAATATCTTTTTGTATTTAGCGAGAAATTCGCTATGAGTTAGACGGCGTTTGGCATGGCGCTTTTTAGGCCACGGATCGCTGAAATTGAGATAGATCCTGTCCACTTCTTCGGGAGCGAAGTAATTTTCGATGTCGCGAATGTTAATCCAGAGGAACGCAATATTGGTAAGCTCCTTGGCTTCAGCTTTTTTGACGGCTTTAATCAGCACTTCTTCGTAGAGCTCGACGCCGAAATAGTTAATATGCGGATTTTGCTCCGCAAGCGTCGTAATGAAGTTGCCTTTACCGGTGCCAAGCTCCACATGAATCGGATTATCGTTGCCAAAGAATTCCCGCCATCTGCCCCTGTATTCTTCACCGTTAAGCGGGACCAGCTTCGGATAGGTAGCCATCGCTTCCCGTACGCCGGGTTTTTTACGTAGACGCATTGTATCAATCACCTGTTTGTTTCAAAATTTTTCACACTGCTATTTATCTTACGCATTGGTGGTACAAGATGCAAGAAAGAAAAGAGGAACGCC
>NZ_BJXX01000008.1 GCF_007991215.1 Aneurinibacillus danicus | reverse complement strand
TTTTCTCGCGATTTTCACAGAAAAAAAGAGCGACTTGATCCGTCGCTCCAACACAAGAGGTATATAAAAGGGGGTTTTTCATCACGATTTTAAGATACCCCATGAATATTACATATATATTACAAAACTGTTACTAAACTATTATATTTCAAGTTCTTCTCCCACAGTCATGACTTTACCTCTCAAACCTCTGCTTTCAAGGCCGTGTACGAACGCTTCCGGATTCTGCTTAATAACCGGGAAAGTATTGTAGTGCACAGGTACAGTGAGTTTTGCACCAACCCATTCGGACGCCTGCAATGCATCTTCCGGTCCCATGGTGAAGTTATCACCAATTGGCACAAATGCGATATCAATCGTATTGCGCTCTCCAATCATTTTCAAATCGCTGAACAGGCTGGTATCGCCAAGATGATAAAGCGTCTTGCCTCCCATTGTCACAAGGAAGCCGCCCGGCATGCCGCCATAGATAATCTTCTGCTCATCATCAAGCACAATCGCAGAGCTATGAAAAGCCTGTGTCATCTTCACAGTACCAAAATCAAATTCGTACGCGCCACCCAGATTCATGCCATGGACCTTAACTCCCTGCCAGCCCATATATGTAGCCAGCTCATGCGTAGCAACGACCGTAGCATTATTCCGCTTAGCAATGGTAAGTGCGTCACTGATATGGTCCCCATGTGCATGCGTCAGCAGTACATACTGAACTTCAATTTCTTCCGGCTTTGCTTTTGCCAGAGCGTTTCCCGTCAGAAACGGATCAATAATCACCGATTTGCCTTGATGTGAAACCTGTATACAAGAATGTCCATGATATGTAATTTTCATACTTTCACCCTCCATTCTTTTCTTTGCTTCACTAAAGTTCCTCCTTTTATTGTACCAGCCTCTTCTACAGTAAACAAATGGATAGAATACTCACGCTCCTGTTCATTCGCTCATAAGATAAAGGGATGATACACGCATGTAAGAAAGGGGGAGCGATCCATGCCGCAGCATTATACGCGGATTCAACCTATACCCGATCAGTCTCTTCCCACCGCGATCGATTTACAGCTCCCGACCTCCTTTGTCAAAAAACATGGGATTTCCGGCAAAAATTCGCTTAACCTGACGTACGGATTACAAACAGTAAAGGTTGCTTTTGAAACGGTCACCACCGCTGCTCCTGTACGAATCCGGGAATCTCTCGCACGGAGACTTCATCTGCTCGAAGAAGAGATGGCATACGGCTTTTATTTTCATGCGGAAACCCGAGAGCTTATCGTCGGACCGCTTGTCGGCGTGCTAATCTACCGGATGGCGCCTACAGAAGAAGGAATGTTCGGGGGAATTACCGATTTCTGTCGTGAGGTATCGCAGACCTGTCGCCTGCGGGGAGGACTCGGTTTTATTTTCACATTAGATCAAATCTCGCAGGAGAACAATACGGTGGATGGGTGGACGTATCACAACAATCATTGGATTAAACGAAGATTTCCGCTGCCGAAGTGTGTTTATAATCGCATCGGATCGCGCCGGATTGAAGAAAAAGAAGAGACAAAGGAGAAAATCGCCATATTGAAAGATAAAGGCGTACTATTCTTTAACGAACAATTCCTCGATAAATGGCACATTTACGAGCGGATGTCCCGTCTGCCGGAAAACGCCTCCTTCTCTCCGTATACCGAGCTGTACACAGGAGTTGCATCACTTTCAGCTATGCTGCAGAAACACCCGTACATCTACCTGAAGCCGTCCAGCGGCAGCCTCGGGCGTGGCATCATCCGTCTCGCCCGCACCAATGGCGGTTATGTATGCCAATATGCTTCATTGAACGGAACGGTCATACGGCGATACCGTACACTGGGGACGCTGCACCAGATGCTGCGCTCTCGCATAGGTAAGCAGCAATATTTAATGCAGCAGGGATTACATCTTATCAAAATGCGGGGAGGTATTGTGGATTTTCGCGCGCTTGTGCAAAAAAACCGATACGGCGAGTGGAGCATCACATCCGTGGTGGGACGAAGCGCACCCACAAGCAAAAGTATCGTCTCCAACGTGGCGCGCGGCGGGACCATGCTTCCGCTGGGCGGGGCGCTGACGGCGGCCGGGTTTCCTCCGATGACACGCAATATGGTTGCCGCTTCCATCCGGAAGCATGCACTACTCATCGCCCGACTATTCGAGAAATGTGTGGAAGGCCATTATGCGGAACTCGGCATCGATTTAGGTGTTGAGAAAAGCGGCAAAGTATGGCTGCTTGAAATCAACTCCAAGCCTTCCAAAACAAATAATGCCCTGGCGAATGCCGGCAAAGGGTCGCGACCTTCTGTCATTCGACTGGTTGACTACTGTTTTTACCGGAGCGGCTTTATTCCGTCCGCTCCCAAAAAAACGCCGCAAGCCAAGCGACGTCCAAGAAGGAGGTCATCATAATGAAAAAAAACCCTTCGGGTTATTTGGGCATTCTAGCCACCCCAAGTACTAAATATCAACCTTTTCCCGACAAAACGTTCTTTGCATTCTTGACCCAGGCAGGAAGAAAAATCGGGCTGCCGGTATACGTCATTTTACCTACAAACATCAATTTCACGACAAAAACGGTCATGGCATACCGATATACCCCTCAGAAAAAATGGGTAAAAATTCGCTTGCCTTTCCCGACACTAATCTACGACCGTCTGTCCAACCGTAAAAAATACGAAGCGCAAATCAAAGGATTGAAAGCAAATCCTTCCATTACGTTTCTTGGACATGTGCTGGGCGACAAGCTTAAGAACCACAACCATCTTATCCAGCATCCCGGCATCGCCGCCCACATGCCCGCCACTGAACTCATTACATCCATGCAGGTAATTAAAGATCTGCTCAACAATTATGAAGCGGTTGTCGTAAAACCAATGCGCAACTCGCTCGGTATCGGTGTAATGAGAGTTATATCTAAAAACAATGTCCACCGTGTCGATGGTCGAAACTTTAAAAATAAAATTTTTCACCGCACGTTTCCCAGCCGGACAGCACTGCTATTATGGCTACGCAATCAATTCAAGGTGAAAATGATCGCCCAACCGTATCTTCAACTCTCGACTCCAGACGGTATTCCATTCGACATCCGCGTACTTGTGCAGAAAACCGGCAAAGGCGAATGGGGAGAAACAGGCCGCGCCGTACGCGCCGGTGTTAAAAATGGCCTCACGTCTAACTTATGCGGGGGAGGCAAGGCGTACTCGTATGAATCTTTCCTTCGTAAATACTTTAGCGAAGAGCAAATGGTAAAGATTAATCAGGAAATTGATTTTATCGTCAAAGAACTGCCTCCGTTCCTCGAAGGAAGGCATGGGCGCCTGGTCGAATTGGGTATCGATATTGGAGTCGACCGCTGGGGTCAGGTATGGTTGATTGAAGTAAACTCCAAACCCGGGCGCGCTTCCTTCCGTCAGATTGAAGAAGGGAAACATTTTCGGGATGTACGACTTAATCCGCTGCGCTACGCGTATTATCTCTGGCAAAATCGCTCAAAGTCGGTGACTTCATGAGTACGCTCGCGACAGGATGGGTGTCCATTCACCCCTTACACCGAACATGGCGCCTTCACCTCTCCGCGAGCAAAACGCCGCATCCACTTCTTTCCCGAAAGAAAGTTCGCCTGCGGTTCGGTTCCTGGGAAAAAACGATGCTTGTAACACGCAAACGGCCCAATCTGTATTCCATCAAAGCAAAAGTACGCATTCGTTCTCACCAGAACCATTTTACGATAGGACCTCTCGTCGGCATTCTTACTGTGGCAGGAGGCGGACTGTTTCGCGGAGTTCAAAGCAACTTTATTGATATTATCGAAGCAGGCCGGAGGATAGGCGCACTCGTATACGTCGTCCCGATAGAAAATATCAACTGGAAAACGCGTACCGTACAGGGCTATCTGTACCATCGACATGGAAAGAAATGGATAAAAGAAAGGCTGCCGCTGCCGCACGTTCTCTATAACCGCATCCCTAACCGTGCATCGGAAGAGCAAAAGCATGTAAAGATTGCGCTGGCACAACTTTCAAACATGCGCAACCTCACACTATACAATCCTCATTTCTTCAATAAACAGCAGCTATATGCCGCTCTACAGCGCGACTCGGGCATCCTGCCCTATTTGCCGTGTACCGTACCGCTTTCTTCGAAAAATATACTTTATGAGATGCTGTCTTCTTATCCGTTCGTATATGTCAAACCGGTAAACGGTATGGCAGGTCAAGGCATTTACCGCGTACAGCGAAAGCCTACAGGCGGCTATCTGATACAATACCAGGAACGAAAAAAAACGATAAGCAAACCATTTTCTACAAAGGAAGAAGTCTGGATGTATCTCTCATCCCGAATCAAACAGCCATACATTATACAGCAGGGTATCGACCTGGCCACATTCAACAACAAACTGTTCGATGTCCGTCTGCTGGCGCAAAAAAACGGCCGCGGCGAATGGGATGTAACCGGTATGGGGATCCGGTTGGCGGGATCCGGCAAAATTACAACCCATGTACCGCGCGGCGGATCGGTACAATCGCCTGAAGAAGTCCTTACAGCCGCATTTCCGCACTATTCACCGGAAAACATACTCATATCGATTCATCATATGGCGCTGCGCATCGCTCGCTCGCTTGAAAAAGAATGGCCTGCACTCGGTGAAGTATCGATGGACATTGGCATCGATAAAACCACACGCATCTGGTTTATCGAAGCAAACGCTAAACCGGGCAAGTTTGACGAACCGCATATTCGTAAATTATCATTGCGGCGCATCGTAGAATACGCCCAGCATCAGGCAAACTTTTATTGATACGGGAGAGACCCGACATTCCCATTCATAAAGTTTCTCCCTTACGTTTGCCTGTATACGAGATGCTCCCGGAAAATCTATGTTCCGGGTTGGAGGAGGAGACTAAAGAAAAGAGTGAGATAATATGAACATACAGCGTCCACTTGTCGGAGTGTTGACATATCGTAACGGGAATTTCATAGCAGGTAAAACATACCTCACGCGCCTTGCTCTCACCGCTGAAACGCATAACTGTGGACTCATCGTCTACTCCCCCGCTGACATCGATGAAAACAAGGGAATTGTATACGGCTTCGTGTATGATATAAAAACCAAAGTATGGAGAAGAAAAAAAACGCACCTGCCGCATATCGTATACGACCGTTTCAGCAATATGTTGCCTGAGGTATTCAAAAAATATGCGGCATATCGCAGCGCAAGCCGTCTAACCTATTTAAACAACCGTTTTGCTCATAAATGGAACGCTCACCGATTTCTAAGCCAGGACCAACACATTGCCCCCTACCTGCCGGACACCGTATTAATGCAGCGTGGTGCACTGCAGCGCATGATTCGAAAGCACCCTATTCTCTACGTAAAGCCGGTAAACGGTTCAGGAGGCAAAGGCATCCTGCGCATTCGTCATAATGGAAGTATATTTGAGATGGTCGGCCGCGATCGACAGAATAACATTATCCGTAATATCATGCGAACGTGCCCTGCTACCGAGCGGTTTTTACTAACGTGGTGCCAGCGGCAAGGACGCACATTCATTCTGCAGCAGGGTCTTGCACTCTCCTTGCTGCCCAACAGCATATGCGATAGCCGGGTGCTCGTTCAAAAAAATGAGCAGGATGAATGGATGATAACGGGCATGGTGGGCAAACAATCCCCTCAGCAATTCGTTACCTCTAACCTGCAAAGTGGCGGGCGTGCTATCGGACTTGAAGAATTGCTCGGTTATCGCTTTTCTGTAAAGGAAGTTTCGCGCATTCTGGACGAGATTAGGCGGGTCAGTCTTCTTCTGCCCCGGCATATCGAATCAAAGTTCGGCAATTTCATAGAATTTGGCATTGATATTGGCATTGATACAAAAGGCCGAGTCTGGATTATCGAGGTCAATACCAAGCCAAACCGGGAACTGTTTCGCCTGGCCGGTCAACTTGATGTTTATCAAACATCGATCGAAATGCCTATTCGTGTCGCTGCTCACCGGCTTCTTACACCAAATTTCTAAATCCATAATCACAGACACATAGCCCCTGTTCGCTTTTTTGGCGAACAGGGGCTATGTGTCATTCCACCTAGAAATGAAAATAAAGGAAATGATGCCATCTATCTGCTAATGCCCTTCTCTCTCATTTACATTACCGTTTATAGAGAATAAAAAATAACAAAAACAAACGCCTAATCCAGATAATACAGAATCTGGAACGGGGGAACCAAGCAAATGGGGTGAAATCGCGCTTTTATGCGTGGTCGGGCGCCTTTCGACCGAACCCGTCAGCTAACCTCGTCGGCTAAAGAGAGAGGGAGAAGTTACATGAAAAAAGGTTTCAAAGCTCTTACTACAGGATTATTAGCAGGCAGTATGCTGCTCGGCGGCCTGGCGGCTGGTCCGGGACAAGCTGAAGCAGCTATGGTATCCGCAAAATTCGGCACAACGGTAAATGTGGCAAATGAAAACCGTGTCATTGACAATATCATCCGTACCGGCAAAAGCCTGATGGGCGGCAAGGCGCAGTACAGCCACAATTATGTTCCCGGAAAATACATGGATTGCTCACAATTTATATACTATATTTTCAAGAAAAATGGTATTGACATTCATACACGCGACGATGATCGTCAGGTAAAACTGGGCAGCTATGTACCGAAGAGCAAGCTGCAAAAAGGCGACTTAATTTTCTATAGCACAAAGAAAAACAAATGGGACATTACTCACGTAAGCATGTACATCGGCAACGGCAAAGTGCTGCACATGGCAAACACGAAATACGATGTGACCATCAGCAACCTGAACAGTTCCTGGCACCAAAAATATTATGTAACAGCCAGACGTGTAATCAAGTAATATTTGATTCAATTCCCGTTTCTCTCCTAAGTATAAACGCAAGAGGGAAATTGTATTCGATCCAAACAAAGGCGGAGTGGAAATTTCACTCCGCCTTCTGTTGATTCAACTCTTGCAAGTAAACCATAATTTCTTCAATATTATCCCCCAGTGTCCAGCCTTTCTCTTGAAATATCGCCCTGTATTTGCGGTGAAACGGTTCGGCCTCGTCCCGGATCATCCGCTGCCTTGCGGACAGCTGTTTGCGTTCTTCTTCTGATAACCTTTCTTCAATTGCGTCACAAATGAACGAGCGGCAAATGCTCGTTTTGAAATGCGGATTCAGACCGCATCCCTTGCCGTCGACAAAAAATTGGCACACCGCATACGCCAATCGTTCATCCACCGCCTGATAAGCCGTATGCGGTGACTGTCGCAGCCGCTCGTACCGTTCCGCCGGAGATTCTGACTCTCCTGGCCCTCGGCTATAGAACAGCGGATGAATGAATGCTCCCGCTACAATTTCGTATTCATATATGGTATTGCGCGGGTTACGGTACAGCTGTTCCATGAAAAAGTCCGTCTCACCCGCTGCTATCATTTTATATATCTCAAATAAAGTAAACACCGGTTCATACGCACAGCATCCAATATGCGGCAACTCCTCCGATCGCCGCTGAAAGTGCGGGTCCGGACAGTTCCGGCATACCGTCGACAGCAACTGATTGCTTTTAGCGTCCCATTTTATTGTTCCATATTTCATCTTCTTATCCTCATTTTTTCGTTTTTTCTTTCTTTAATTATATCGTATCCTTTTCCCTACTCTTTGAAAATAATACTTTACAAACAAACTATTAATCTTGTATTCTTAAAAAGTCACTTTATCACTTAAAAGCAAACAAGCGTTTAAGTAATAAATTATATAAGGGGGGGGAATCTACCGTGCGGGAAGAAACGACTACTCATCATTTTACAAAAGGCCAGGCGGTGCTGCTAACCGTGCTATTGCTTGGCATCATCGGCTCAATCATGATCGGGCTGAAAGCTCCACCGCACGTTCCTATCCTTTTGTGTCTGTTTCTGTTAATTCTTGTCGCCTTCTTCAAGAAAATCCCCTGGACAACAATCGAGCAGGGAATTATAGAAGGCGTGCGTCCCGGTTTAGTACCGATTTTTATCTTTCTGCTTATCGGTGCACTCATCGGGGTCTGGATGGCCAGCGGTACCGTGCCGACAATGATGGTATATGGCTTTCATCTCCTGTCCGCAAATTATTTTCTTGCCGCAGCGCTCTTACTCTCCGTCGTTGTCGGAACCTGTATCGGCAGCTCGCTCACCACAGCAGCTACCATCGGCGTCGCACTCATGGGCATGGGAGAAGCCATGGGAATCAACCCGGCCCTGACAGCGGGTGCAGTCGTCTCTGGAGCATTCTTCGGCGATAAAATGTCACCGTTATCCGATACAACAAATCTCGCCCCAACAATGGCCCGCGTTGATTTGTTTACGCATATTCGTCATATGCTCTGGACTACCGTCCCTGCGCTCCTGATCTCATTTGTGCTTTTCCTGTATCTCGGCGTCGGAAGCGCGGCACCCGATTCGGCGGCACAGGTAGAAAGCTTGCGCAAAGCGCTGATAGAGCACACGGCAATCCATCCGCTGGCTTTAATTCCGCCTATCCTGGTTTTTTTGCTTGCGATACGCCGTGTTCCGGCCATTCCGACACTGATGGCAGGTATTCTCTCCGGTATCGTGCTCGCATTCTGGCTGCAGCCGGGCATGACGGCAGGCCGGATGGCCGGCATCATCCAGGATGGTTTTGTCTCTAAGACCGGAATAAAAGCCGTCGATGCACTGCTGACACGTGGCGGCATGCAAAGCATGATGTTCTCTGTTTCACTAATTTTCCTGGCTCTCAGCATGGGCGGGCTGCTGTACCGGCTGGGAATTATCAATCGACTTATGGAGCTAATCCACGGCTTTATCGAGACAAGAGGACGACTGATCGCCTCCACCGCTTTCTCGTCCATCGGCATAAACATGCTGCTCGGTGAACAGTATCTGTCCATCATTTTGAGCGGTAACGCATTTATAAAACAATATGAGAAACTGGGGCTGGCGCGAAAAAATATGTCACGTGTACTCGAAGACGCCGGAACGGTCGTCAATCCACTCGTTCCATGGAGCGTGTGCGGCGTATTTCTTACCGGTGTGCTGGGCGTCTCGACCATCGACTATCTGCCTTTCGCGTTTTTCTGCCTGCTGTGTCCCGTACTGACCATACTGCTCGGATTTACCGGCATCGGCGTTCCGTATGAAACAGAAAAGAGGAGCTAATCACAGCTCCTCTTTATTTTATGAAGCAAGCAGTACAAAGATTAGAATTTAGAGACGAGGTTTCAAGCGGATAATCTTATCATCCCCGGAACGTTCCTTGCCTCGTCCATCCCGGTTATTCGTCATAAAATACAGTGAGCCGTCCGGACTTTCTGCAATATCACGAATCCGGCCAAATTCTCCGGGAAACAGGCTGTTCAGCGAGACTACTTTAATCGGATTCTCCCCATCCAGCTCGGCCTTCCAGATTTGTTCGCCCCGCAGGTTGGCCGCAAGCAATTGTCCTTTCCATCGCCCCTGTTGTATAAACACGATTCCCGAGGGGGCCCAGGTCTGCTCGCCGCTGTGTAGCAGAGGGCGCTTCTTGCCTTCTTCTGTTTTATCTCCTTCAATAACCGGCCATCCATAATTGGCGCCCGGTTCAATCAAATTCAGTTCGTCATGAGCGGACTGGCCGTGCTCGACACTATAGAGCTTGCCGGTCTCTGGATGCCAGGCCAATCCCTGTGGGTTACGGTGTCCCAGACTGTAGACGGGAGAATTCGGGTCCGGATTGTCCTCCGGAATGGTACCGTCCAGCCGAATGCGTAGAATTTTTCCAGCTAAATCATCCTTCTCCTGCGATCGCTCCCGCTCAAGCGCATCGCCGGTCGTAATATACAGCATTCCGTCCGGGCCAATTTTCAGCCTTCCCCCATTATGATTGTAGTTACCGGGAATCCCATCCAGCAGCACCTTATCGACGCGGGCGCGGTTCTTACTTTCGGTAAGACGTAGCACCCGATTTTTGATCTGGCCATCCTGTTCATAAGAGTGGTAAACATACAGGTAACGGTTAGTCAAGAAATCAGGGTCTATTGCTAGCCCAAGCAGACCGCTCTCTCCCTTCTCTACAAAAGGCGGAGGGAATGAAAGCGCCGGCTGTGGTAGAACTTTTCCGTTTTCGATTATCCGCAGCGTACCGGGACGTTCTGTGAAAAACATCCGCCCATCCGGGGCCATGGCGAGCGCCCAGGGCACGTTAAGTCCTTCTGCGATAACTTCCGGTTCGTATGGAGTGTCTGCTTCAGGAAGCGGCACTGCTTCTCTGGCAAGCGAAACAGGCAGGGCGGATTGTTCCTTCTTTTCCTGGGATGCCTGTTTTTGCGGAACCGCATCTGAACCTTTATCCGGCGTACATCCGAGAATCATTGCCAAAATTCCGATGTACATGAACCCGGCAATAGCCAATCGACCGTTATACTTCCTCATTCCGCATCCTCCTTTTTTCTCCATGCACGCTATTTTTTTCCGTGAATCGACATAGAAAACCACCATGGCATCTCAGCCGCAACCACAACATGAAAATCGTGGAAAGGACGGCTGACTTTAGTGGTACGAAGGAAAATGGAGGAAAGAATGAGGGAATGATTTCAATGTAGAAAAAGGC
>NZ_BJXX01000007.1 GCF_007991215.1 Aneurinibacillus danicus | reverse complement strand
GATTTTCACAGAAAAAGGTGCAAGAAATGCGGCAGATGTTTATTTTACATTTGCAAGGAAAGCTTCCAGACGGTTCAGTCCTTCTTCCAAAATATCCATCGCGTATGCATAAGAAATCCTGATATACCCTTCCCCATACGAAGAGAATGCATCACCTGGAACGACCGCCACGCGCTGCTCTTCCAAAAGACGTGAAGCGAATGCAAATGAAGAAAGTCCGAACTGCGCAATCGAAGGAAAAATGTAAAATGCACCGTCTGGTTTGACCACGTCAAATCCCATAGCGGTCAACCGCTCATAGACGTACGTCCGTCGCTTATCGTATTCCGCCTTCATTGCCTCCGCATCTTCCATCCCTTCCGTTAGTGCTTCCAGTGCAGCATACTGACTGATAGAGCTGGCACAGGTTGCGTTGTACTGATGAACTTTCACCATTTGTTCCGTTATGTAGGCCGGAGCGAACGTGAAGCCGATACGCCATCCGGTCATCGAATGCGATTTGGACAGACCGTTAATGACAATCGTTTTGTCCCGCATGGAAGGAAGCGACGCAATCGAACGATGCATCCCCCCATAGATCAGCTCGCTGTAAATTTCATCAGAAATGACAAAGATTTCCCTGTCCTTAAGCAGAGCGGCAATCTCTTCAAGCTCATCCTGCCCGAGCGTGCAGCCGGTTGGATTGGACGGATACGGCAAAATAACACAGCGCGTCTTTGCCGTAATTTTCTCGCTTATAAGCTTTGCCGACATCTTAAAATCAGTATCCCGCGTATCTACGTATACCGGGACGGCGCCGCACAGGCGGATAATCGGCTCATATCCCGGATAAACAGGTCCGGGCAGGATGACTTCACTATCCTCTTCTAGAATCGTGCGCAGCGCAATATCAATGGCTTCGCTCGCCCCATTGGTTACAATGATTTCCGTCGCCGCGTCATAACGCAGTCCGTATTTCTGCTCAACAAAAACGCTGACGGCCTGCCGCAGCTCCATAAGACCCGCATTGGGTGTATAGGTAGTCCGGTTTTGGTCAATGGCGCGCTTGCCCGCTTCCTTGATATGGTCCGGCGTAGCAAAATCCGGCTGTCCGATTGTCAAAGAAATTGCATCATCATACTGCTGGACCAGATTAAAAAATTTGCGAATCCCTGAAATTTGGATATTGCGTACCCTCGGGTTAAGTAAATGCTGCATCTCTCTTATTCATCCTTTCTTCTTCGTAAAGCATGCCGGCTTCCCTTTTAAAAAGTATAGCACGCTTTGCGTAAGAAGACGCCAAGCTATTCTACTTTTGCCGAAATAATCCCTTCTATCTCTTTTCTGTTTATTCCGGGTGCATGCGTTTGCTGTTTCTATACCACCAAATTCGCGGTACGCGTCATTACCGAAGGATTGCGTAAATAGCTTCCGGAACAAAATATTCGTACGACCGTCGTTTCACCGGGCGCGGTAGCCACAGAACTGACGCAGACGTTTACCGTTCAGGACGTTGTTACAATGTTTGAGCCGCTGCGGTTCAGCTGTCGCCTCTTTTCTTTTGTGGTTATAATGAACATAGCAGACACTTTATGAAGGTCATATTTAGGAGGTAACGTAATGAAAATAGTAAGCGCATGCTTAATGGGATGTGAATGCCGCTACGATCAAAAAGACAATCGGGTAAGTGAAATTGAACAGCTTGTCAAAGATGGCAAAGCCATTCCCGTCTGTCCGGAACAGTTGGGCGGATTATCCACGCCTCGCAATCCGGCGGAAATCGTAGGCGGAGACGGTTTTGACGTACTCGACGGCAAAGCCCGCGTCATTGACAACGAGGGTAACGATGTAACCGGGGCCTTTTTGCAGGGAGCCCGCCAGGCGCTGCTTATGGCGCAGACGGTCCAAGCCACGGAAGCCATTCTCAAAGAGCGTAGCCCTTCGTGCGGCAGCACTTCTATCTATGACGGTACATTCTCCCGCACAAAACAAAAAGGCGTCGGGGTGACCGCCGCCCTTCTGCTGCGCCACGGCATCTCCGTCCGCTCTGAGGAGTCCTTGGACTAGCCAAAATATTGAATTAAGAACAGCATACTGATAAGTCCGATAATAAATGCGTATGTCGCCGATCGCTCATATCCGTGCCCGTGACTTTCCGGAATCAACTCCTTGTATACGATAAATAGCATCGCGCCCGCCGCAAAGGAAAGCCCATACGGCACAAGCCCTTTCACATAGCCGGTCATCATATATCCCAGGATGCCGGAGAGAATTTCTACCGACCCGGTCAGGGTTGCAATGAGCACCGCTTTCAGTCGGCCAATATTCTGATTGACAAGAAACAGCGCCACCAGAAGCCCTTCCGGGGCGTTCTGTACGCCAATCGCGAGTGCAATAAGGCCGCCCAGCGCTTCGTTATTCCCTGTATAACTCACTCCCACTGACAATCCTTCCGGCAAATTATGTACTGTGATGGCCGAAATAATCAACAGCGCCTGCGAATCAATCGGGAGTTTGTTATGCGGATTCTCCAAATCCACATGCGGCAAATACCGTTCGATAAGCATTAGCGTCGTCGTGCCGAGCAATATGCCGAATGCGAGCACGTACAGGTTGGACATGCTTATTGCTTCCGGAATCAAGCTGAATACGGAAGCCGCCATCATAACCCCGGCGGTCAGCGCCACCAGCGTATCCCGCGCATGATGATTGATATAACGGAAAAACAAAATGGGGATGGCACCTACGCCCGTAGATAGCGCAGAAATCACACTTCCTAGCAACATTTCCTTCATAGCTTCACCTTTCGCTTTGAACTCTACCGTTATGTACTACCCAATTTATGTATGCAAAAAAACAGCACACAAGGTGCTGTTTCGCATTTTAGCGACTTTTTACAAGCAAGTCTACCGCTTCTTTGATGATATGGTCAGGATTGTTCCCTTTTTCAATCTCCATACGAATGCATGCTTCCATATTGTTTGCTACAACCAAACCGATAGCGCGATCAACAGCGGAACGAATCGCGGTCAACTGGGTCACAACATCCCGGCAATCTTTCTGCTGTTCCATCATGCTGAGCACTCCGCGAATCTGCCCTTCAATACGGCGGAGACGATTCTTCACAGCATCATTATATTCCATCTACTCTCACCTCGGCATAATGGGGATATATATTAATGCTACCCCTTTAGGTATGAGTTGTAAACAAGGAAAATATATCATCTAGCTTCAAGAATAATGGATGCTGAAAAATTGGAGTGGATCAGGCCACGTTTGAACCGGCGTACAAAAAAAGAAGCCCAGTCATTCAATATGTTTTTTCTCTCGTTTTTAAAAATTTAAAAAGTAGTGCATAGAGGGATAGCATGAATCGAAAACACGCAAGCTAACAAAACCACCAGAAAGAAGAGAACGAGAGGGGGATTTCAATGGGAAAAAGGC
>NZ_BJXX01000006.1 GCF_007991215.1 Aneurinibacillus danicus | reverse complement strand
AATTTTCACAGAAAAATGGAGGTATACATATGAATGAACTGGAAGTGCTGGGCCCGAAAGGACTGCCTATTACCGGGAACTTATTGTCATTCCGTAAAAATCCGCTGGAATTTCTGCAGCAGGCAGCACGAGAATACGGAGACATCGTCCACCTGAGATTCGGTCCCCGTCATCTATATCTAATTAACAATCCCGACTATATTAAAGACATTCTTGTCACCAAACAGGCCCATTTTCAGAAAGGAAAAGGACTTCAAGTCGCCAAGGCGGTTGTCGGAGAAGGCATCTTAACCAGCGAAGGCAAGCACCACATGCGTCAGCGCCGCCTGATGCAGCCCTCGTTCCGTCAGAACCACATTAAACTCTATGCAGATACGATGGTCAATTACGGGGAAGCAATGATAGGACAGTGGCAGAATGGCGAAGAGCGCATGATCACAAAGGACATGATGGAATTGACTCTGGCGATTATTACGAAAACGATGTTTGGAACTGACATTAAAGAGAATACGGACGATATCGGACACGCAATCGAAGTCGGCCTCAAATACGTAAGCAGACGTGCCTCATCCTTCATCGACATTCCGCAAAATATTCCGACCAGAAGCAACCGTGAGTTCAAGGAAGCCGCGCAAACACTTGATCGCGTCATCTACTCAATCATTGAAGAAAGACGCAAAAGCAAGGAACCTTCCCGGGACGATTTGCTATCTATGCTGCTGGCAGCACGCGATGAAGAAGATAACACGGGCATGACAGACAAGCAGGTGCGTGATGAAGTCATGACCATCTTCGTCGCCGGACATGAAACGACAGCCAATACGCTGTCCTGGACACTATATCTTCTCTCACAAAATCCGAAAGCAGAGGAAAAACTGTGGAAAGAGATTGATCGAGTACTTAGCGGACGCCGTGTAACGTTCGAAGATTTACCGGAACTAAAATACGCGGAAAATATTATCTGGGAAGCGCTGCGCCTATATCCGGCAGCATGGGCGATTAACCGCGAAGCAATCGATGAAGTAGAAATCGGCGGATATACGTTTAAGCCCGGTGAAACGCTGATGATGAGCCAATACGTCATGCACCGCAGACCGGAATATTTTGAGCGCCCGGATGAATTTCATCCTGAACGGTTTGAAGGCAATCTGCTAAAAGAAATTCCGCAGTTTGCATTCTTCCCGTTCGGCGGCGGTCCGCGAATCTGTATTGGCAACCACTTCGCCATAATGGAAGCAACCCTAATTCTCGTAACGATTGCACAGAAATTTCGGCTGCGTCTTGCAGTCGGCCACCATTCAGTGGAACCCGAGCCTGTCGTGACGCTCCGCCCGAAAAACGGTCTGCGTATGATAGTGGAAGAACGATAAATCGTGAGGAAAGAAGGAAATCATTCCCTCATTCTTTCCTCTTTTTTCTTTCTTATCGCAGAATTCAGCCGGTCTTCCCGTAATTTTCATGTCGGGGTTGCGGTTGAAAAACCATGGCGGTTTCGTCTACGGTAAGTCAATAAGCATGAAATGCGTATCATTCTTCGCTTTTACTTCTAATGTCGGTGTCTCATTAATGCGTGCCGCATCCCGTTTTTGCAGCACCTTTTCACCGTTCAGCTCTAACTCGCCTTCCATAACAAATACATAAATGCGCCGGCCTTCCGGCTGGGTAAACGTAATCGTTTTGTCGGCATCGAGCCTGGAGAGATACAGCGTCAAATCCTGATGAATATGCGCTACACGGTGTTCACCGGTCTGGCGCTTGGACACAATAGGCAGCAGGTTATTTTTCAATGCTTCCTGGTCATAAGCGAATTGTTCATAAGAAGGCTTAAGCCCCTTCTCGTCCGGCAGGAACCATAGCTGCAGGAAATTCACGTCTTCTGTATCGGATGGGTTAAATTCGGAATGGACGATGCCTGTTCCGGCCGTCATACGCTGAATTTCCCCCGGGACGAGCACCTCGGAATTTCCGGTACTATCCTGATGTTTGAGCTGTCCCTGAAGAACAATGGATACAATCTCCATCTCGCGGTGCGGATGGGACCCAAATCCTGTTCCAGGCTGGACGATATCATCATTAAATACACGGAGCGGACCAAATTGCAGGTTGTTCGGATCGTAATACTCGGCAAACGAAAAACTGAAGTTGCTCTGCAGCCATCCATGATTGGTTGAATAACGGGAAGCTGCCGGATATATCGTAATCATGATGCCCCTCCTGTTCCAAATTACTTACTTTATGTAAGTATATTACGATGAATGAACAAGGAAGTCAACCTTCAACAGCTATATTTATTTTACTCATAGAATACGAGCATTACCTCTTCACAGCCCGGTGCATAAGATGGTATGGTTAGACGTTGTCCGGAATCGGCTTTACTTTCTTCCGTGTAACACTATGTCGTCCATCAATACTGACAGGAACATCACCGGCCAAAGTAACTCGGCGTACTACACGCTCCTGGTCTCCATAATCATTAATTGCATAATGTTGTGTTGCTCGATTGTCCCAGATCGCTACATCCCCAACAGCCCAGCGCCAGCGGACAGTATTCTCCAATTGAGTGATATGTCCCTGAAGAACAGAAATGAGATGATTGGAATCTTCTAACGATAATCCTAAAATTTTCTTCGCAAACTGCCCCAGCACTAATGTTCGCTCTCCTGTCTCTGGATGCACTCGTACGACAGGATGCTCGGTCTCGTAAATCGTCGATGTAAACAATTCATTATAGTAGTAATCGTCTGCTGATGAGGTGCCTTTATGATGGGCTGCATAATCGTATTCGTTGGTATGCAGCGCCCAAAGACGATCAGCAAGGTCACGCAACCCTTCCGGTAGGTTCTCATAGGCGGCGGCAGTATTCGCCCAAACGGTATCCCCGCCGGTTTCGGGAATTATAACGGCACGAAGAATTGCAGCCTGCGGATAAGCATCTACAAATGTTACATCGGTGTGCCAGGCATCGGCACGTCCTCCTCCGTCGTTTGAATTCAGCTCAAGCAAATGCTGTGTTCCCTCTTTAATTGGTACCGTTGGATGAGAAACAGGCTCACCTAAAAGACGGGCAAAAGCTTCCTGACCAGCATCATCAAGGTGGTACTGCTTACGGAAGAAAAGTACTTTATATTTCAACAAAGCCTGCCGTATTGCGTAAACTTCCGGAGCGCCTAAATGTTCAGAAAGTCGAAGCCCTTTTATTTCGGCACCAATTCTCCCGGCTACCGGTTCAATCTTCAGGTTTGTTTTAATAAACTGAGTTTGATCATCTTTACTCATATTGCTTCCTCCTCATTAATTCATTCAAATAGAAATGATTTTTAGTTTATATACGGGTCAACAAAAAAGGCCAGATCATCCCTATAAGCGATGTCCTGGCCTCCAGTTGTCCGGTCGGCGTTACATAACGGGTATCTACTGCTTTCTTATCATAGAGATTAAATAATTTCGCAGATCATTAAATTCCTTTACATGTTTATTTTCTTCAATTGATTTATGGCGTGGTAACGGATTCGGCATATCAACTACAATCCTTCCAGGGTTAGGCTGCATGACTACAATTCGTGTTCCGAGTAACAACGCTTCCTCTACGTCATGAGTAATAAAAAATATGCATTTTTTTGTTTGTATCCAAATCCTGTGAAGGTGATTCTGCATGGATTCGCGGGTTAGCGCATCAAGTGCACTAAATGGTTCATCCATTAATATCACTTTAGGATCAGCGGCCAGTGTTCGAGCAATAGCTGCTCTTTGCTTCATGCCTCCTGAAAGTTGATAAGGCCACTTCGCGGCAGAATCCTCTAATCCTACTATCTTTAAATAAGAAGAAACAAGATTTTTTCGCTCTGACCTTGGTATGCCTTTCATTTTCAAGCCAAATTCTATGTTTTTTTGAATAGATAACCATGGAAATAAATTATGATGTTGGAACACCACGCCTACATCCGAATTCGGTCGGGTATGCCGTGTTCCATTAATCGTTATGTCTCCACTTGTAGGCTTCTGGAAACCTGCCAGAACATGTAGCAGCGACGATTTACCGCAGCCTGACGGACCCAGCACGCATACAAAATCACCTTTGTATAATTGAAGTGTAATATCTTCTAATACGCATAATTTTTCATAATGATCGGAAAAGTGCAGGCTGATGTTTTTCATTTCGATAAATGGAAAGCATGCGGAACTTTCGACATGCTGTATACGAGATATATTGACTGGCACAAACGTCCCCCCTTACGCATCTTGCACCTTACTTATATAAATCACTTAATAGAGCCTGTTGATACGCAGGGGCATCGGGTGAAGAGGCAATCGCTTTCTGCGCTGCCATAAAATCACCGGTATCCTTTAACACTTTAGCCAGCTCTCCCGGTTGTCCCGGGGTACCAAAATACTTTTTCTGCTGGGAAACGTCTAACCATATGATTTGTTTCATCGTTTTTAAGCTTTCCTCTGGAGATAATTCCAGTTCTTTAGAAAGGACTTGTGCTGATTGTTCCGGTTTTTCATGATAATAATGTACTGCCTCATCCAAAACAGAGATATACCCTTTTACAATGTCAGGATAATTCTTTGCAAAATCTTTATGAACAATTCCAAACTCTGCTGTTATTACACCTTTAGCAGCTAAGTCTTTAGATGTAATGATGATATTGCCTCCATCCTGCACCAATTTTGCCTGCATTGGCTGCCAAATATAAGCGCCATCGATATCTTTTCGTTTCCATGCAGCATAAATATCAGGCACCTGCATATCAAGAATCGTTATGTTTTCTTTTTGTGGATCAATCCCTTCTGTCTTTAGCGCCCCCAATAAACTAAAGTGTGAGGTTGAACTGAAGGTGGTTGCAATTTTCTTGCCTTTCAAATCTTTTAATGATGTAATGCCCGCATCTTTTTTTACTACCAATGCCTCACTTTCACCAATGAGATCGTGAAGGTAATATACCTGATAAGGCAATCCTTTTGCAATTCCTATAGAGCCTGGTGGGGTCCCTACAAGACCAAAATCGATACTCCCACTCGCTATCGCATTATTGACATCTCGTCCTGAATCAAATTTAATCCAATTCACTTTTATATCCGGATACTTTTTCTCCAGTAATCCTAAAGCCTTAGCAAGGAGTTCTCCATTAGGAGAAACCTGATAACCTATTCTAATTTCTTTTGGGATTGCACCAGACGAAGAAGGTAAAGAATTACCTTTTTGAGTTGATGCTGCTTGATCCGAGCATCCGGTGATAAAAGTAAAAATGATAACCATTAGTGTTACTAGCCCCACGTATATTTTTCTTTGCATAACCATCAACCTCTCTCTTTATACGGTATTTTTTACTATTCTAAATTTTTATTATCCTTCTCTCCCAACCCAATGGAATTGAAGGCGTTGATACCATCTAATAATGCTATCCATCAGTATGGCAATTCCCCCCATTAAAATAATGCCTACGAAAACAATATCACTTCGCAAATACTTACTCGCGTCCAATACCATCCATCCGATTCCTGAAGTAGCAGCTACCATTTCTGCAGCCACTAACGTCGCATATGTAACACCAATTGCTGTCCGAAGTCCTGTAATAATATCTGGAAGGCAGGACGGAAGGACAATATGTACAAGAATCTTCGTTTTCGTTGCTCCTAATGACAGGGCACTGTTTATCCGATCACGTGGCACCCGTTGTACACTTGATACGGTAGCAATAAACAGTGGAGCAAAAGCACTGAGAAATAATAGAGCTATTTTTGAAGTGTTATCGATACCTAGCCACAGAACGAGTAATGCGTAGTAGGCTAGTGGCGGCAAAGGCCTGTAAAACTCAATAATTGGATCAAAAATGGCAAGTATATATTTTGAATAACCACATAAAATCCCAAGCGGTACTGCTATAAAAAATGCTAAAACTAGAGCCAAAAATAATCGATACAGGCTGTTTAAAACATGGGTCCCCAACGAGGAGCCTTTGTATCCTTCCCATATTAAGTCTAAAAAGGCTGCCCATACCGATTGAGGAGAAGGCAAAAAAAACGGGTCTATCCATCTCAAATTTGTACTTACTGTCCAAATCAGCATCAGTAACGCAATGCTAGCCATCGAAATTACTCGTACATGCACTTGCTTTTTGTCTATTTCCCGTGGTCCCTTTTCTCTTTCCATTTACTATCTCCTTTCTCGTTGCAATATAAATAAAAAAAGACTCCTTATTAAATAGCTGAATAAAAGCTAAATAAAAAGGAGCCTTCAGTTGACTGATCGGCTATCTAAGATACTATCAATTTTTTACATTATAAATATCATTACTCCAATAAGTCAAGTAAGAATAAAAGATAACATTTACCTGTTTTCATCCTTTTTTGTGCTATATTACGAAGAAAGAACAAGATGAAGCTGGCGAATTTGTTCCATAATGCTTTGCCTCTCCGCTCTGAGAAGCAGTACTTTCCATTTTAATTCCTCAAATAGATGCGGTTCTTTGCTGTGGCAAAGCTGACGATAAACGAGCACCAAATCTTCATTAATCTGATCAAACTTCTTCCACAATCCCTCGCTAACCATTTGGTGCAACTCCTGACGAAGCAGTTGATCTTTGTTATGCAAAGCAGCCAGAATTTGTTTCTGCCATTCGATATCACCAATTTTTTTAGCGTAAATATAAAGATCCAAATGGTCATTCACCCATGTTTCCATCATCTCTATCTCCCTCCTCGTTCGCTTGCTTTCTCAAATACCTGAAAAAACACAGCACATCTTCTTGTTTATTGGGCTACCGCGTCCTCTTCTGATGTTCTTTCAAAAACAATGTTCCATTCAGCAGCTTTTTTACGTTCGCACAGGTACCTCCTGGTTTTGCTTGATAACGGTAATAAATTCATGCAAAGAACGCTTGAGTCGCTGATTGTTTTCTTCATCTACACGAATGGTTCCATCGCTGACAACTTCAATGCTTGAATCTAGCAAATAGACGCCGCCCAGAATATAACGGGCTCCCAGGGCCGAAAGCACCGGTTTCAGTGCATAATCAATACTTAATAGATGACTTAATGTACCTCCTACAGCCAGCGGAAGTACAACTTTGTTCGCCAGCGCATCGCGCGACAATAAATCAAGCAGCGCTTTCAATCCTCCTGCATACGCCGCTTTGTATACCGGGGTTGCAATAATAACGCCGCTCGCCTCTTCAATTAATGTACTGATGTTGTGTACAACAGGACTATCAAATCTGCCATAGACTAAATCCTCTGCAGGAATATCACGCACGGTAAACGAAACCGTATGCAATCCCTGATGCCCGATCAGAGTGTTCAGATACCGAACTACAGATGAAGTACGGGAGCTAGGAGAAATGCCTCCAGAAATGCTAATAATATCTGCCATTTTATTTTCCTCCATTATGAAATCATGTACTAAAAAAGGCTCCCACTCCCTTGCGCACCGGCAGGCAAATAGAGCAGGAGCCTTCGGTTGACCGATCGGCTGTCGATGTGGTTTCGTGTGCTACTTTCTTTTGGACGAGAATCTTGATACGTTGGTTGTTGAAGAAGACGAGCGCTGAACCGGGAAGCGTTGCTTTTCCAAACGATCGATTTGTGTAATTTTTGAATCATGGATGGCGATTTGAATCGATCCATACTGCAATCCTTGCAGCGCATCCAAAATATAATCGATCATTTGGTTTTGTTCTTCTTTTTCTGCGGACACATAAACACCTCCTTACCCCTGTGAGATAAGGAGGCGATATCAGCACATTCCTTATCTCTCAGGAAATTCTCCTGCTGGATGTAGCACCTTCCCGTGTTCTTCGCCAACGAAAGAACACAGGGGTTGCCGGGCTTCATCGGGCCAATCCCTCCGCCTCTCTTGATAAGTCATCTACCTTTTTTGCTTGTTGGCACCATCATAATACAATTAATCCTAACGGTCAACTAGGAATTTTAGATCTATTTCCCTTTTACCTAAGAAATATGAAAGTGTCTATTTTCACTTGTAGTTTCAGAAAGAAAAAAATTTTTCAGGTATGTTCAGGTCAACAAATCCGTTTCCTTCAATACAAATTCACGGTTTCTTGAAAGCAATGAAGATCGATCGGTTTTGTGCCAGCCCACTCTGCTGCCTGTAATCTCTGTGCTGCTGGTTCGGTGGTAATCTGTAATCTCTACTTCAATCTTTTTCCGTACCTAAATGCATCCCAAAAACTATATCCTTTTACAACGGCTAAACACATATTTCTCGCGCTTTTAGCATCCCGATAGATCACATAAAGATACGGTATGATTTCTTGCTTCTTTATCATTTCTTTGCTAAGCATTATCACCTGTATTTTTCCGGTCACAATCTGACCATATTATAGAAAAGGCCTTCTGATTCTTGCTATTCAGAAGGCTCGTTACCCTAATAAATATTAATACTGCTTAAACCAGGTTTAGGTTCCTATCTTTTTAGCATAATTAATAAGCATAGACGCTACAGCTAAAACTAGACCAGTAGCAGAAAACAACATAAGAGCAATAAAGTAGGAATCTGTGATAGATACAATAAAACCAATACAAATGGGTGTAATAATACCTGAAATATTCCCTAAGAAACTCATACACCCTGCTACCATACCGACGTGTTGACGTTGGGAGATAGCGGCAGGCACAGTCAGGTATAATCCGGTCCAACGAAGGAAAAACAGTGCAATAGCAAGTAAGGTAATAGCCATGTTCACCGAAGTTATGTGTCCTAGGAGGAAAATCGAAATGCCGGTCACCACCCCAGAAATAGACAGGAGCGTACGCATGACCGTATTATGACTTCCTCCTTTCTGTCTCCAAAAATCCGCAATCCAGCCGCCAATTAATTCTCCGACAAATCCTGCACCAAAGATAATAAACACAGACGTGCCTATACTCTTTATATCTAAATGTTGTGTCTTAGCTAAATACATTGGTCCCCATGTCATCAAACCATAATATACGGTGCAATACGCAAACCAACCTAAGCACATAAACCAGAAACTACCACTTCTTACGTACTGCTTAATTCCGACTGCTCCCGTAGACAAGATCTCAGCGTTATTATATTCCTTATTAAGCTCAGTTTCCAGGTATTTACGTTCCGCTTCATTTACTCTTGGATTCGTGGAAGGATTTCCTCTAATAACCCTCCAGGTAAGTAATCCAATTATAATAGTGAGAATCCCTGTTCCGATCAAGGCACTGCGCCATCCACCGAACCAGGCCATAAATCCTACAATAATCGGTCCTCCTATTGCTGTTCCCAGTGGAGATCCACTGTCAAGAAGGGTAGCACCACGACCTCTTTCCTTAGAGGTTAACCAGATAGACTGTAATTTTCCTCCCGCCGGATAAACAGGTGCTTCTGTCACACCAAGTAGAAAGCGTAAGGTAATAAGCATCTTACTACCGTTAACAAATCCCGTAAACAGTTGTACGATTCCCCATAATACCGTTGCGCCTGCTACCACACCGGCAGGTTTATACCGGTCCGCAATCCAGCCGGAAGGAATTTGCATTAAAGCATATCCCCAGAAAAAAGAACTTAATATCACGCCTGTAATGGCCGGGTCCAGGTTTAAGTCCTTTGTTATGACAGGTAAAGCGATTGATAAAGCAGAGCGATCAACATAGTTAATTGCTACTAAGACAAGCAGCATGATAAACACTTGCCAGCGAACGTTGGTAGGTTTCATTGGACCGAAGCTCACTTCTTGTCGAGATAAACTCTCAGTATATTTATTTGGTACCGTCATGACTATCAACCCCATTTCGTTCATTTTTCAGACAAGTAAAACGTATCAGTGTATATAAACGCACGTAAACTCTCATGAGAAACGGAGCTGTAGATATGGTTATAATCTCGTCCGCTGCTTTTTGTTTAAGATTTTTGCAATGGTTTCTCGCGAATAGATGTGATGGTTGCTTGTACAGAAATACGTTCAGGGTTTGTTATAATTTCAATAATTGTTACTCTTTTAGAGGCGAGCGCGTATTTAAGCGTATCCTTAAATTCTTTATGTGTTGTTACACTGAAGCTCTGTGCCCCTAAAGCAACACCTAAAGCAGAAAAATTGGTGTGGCTTAACTCAGTGCCAATAACCCGTTCGGGATAATGCATTTCTTGATGCATTCGAATTGTCCCGTACATGCTGTTGTTAAATACGAGTGCAATAACCGGAATATTGTAACGAACTGCCGTTTCTAACTCCTGAATTGTCATCATAAAACCACCGTCTCCTGACAGGGAAACAACTGTTTTATCCGGTTTTGCCAGTTTTACACCGATCGCCGCCGGCAATCCGTATCCCATCGCACCTGATGTTGGGCCGATATATGTTTTGGGACCGGTAAAGGAATAAAAATTGTGCAACCAGCCTGCAAAATTACCGGCATCGTTTGTGATTATGGAATCATCTGGAAGAATCTCTTGGAGAATACGAATAATTTCCCTGTTATCGATCGTATGTTCTTTCTCCGTATCCACTCTGTCACCAGCGTGCTTATATATTTCATGCCGCTCACTTGCCCACACAGTCCAGCTTCGATCCAGCTTCATAGTAAGTAATGCGTCCAGTGCCTCTTTTGCGTCAGCTACAATACCAACATGCGGACTGTACACCTTACCAAGTGTTGCCACGTCAATATCAATATGAATTAATTTTTGTTCCGGGTTCAAAATACTATAATCCTGTGTTGTAACTTCTGATAAACGTGTACCAATTGCCAGCACTAGATCAGCCTGACGCAGCGTATCAAGTACAGGTGCAAATGTGCCAAGTCCTGAATGGCCAACATATAACGCGTGGTCATTAGGGAACACATCATGGCGACGAAACGAAGACATGACGGGAATCCCGAACCTTTCTGCCAGTTTACGCAACGACTGTTCTCCATCCGCTGCTATTACACCACCTCCAGCAAGAATGAGCGGTCGTTCCGATTGTTCAAGTAGTTGTTGAACAGATGCAATCTCTTTAGCACCAGGACGTGGGGTTGGAACTGGAGTAACAGGTCCAAAACTCATTTCAGCTTCTGCTACAAGAACATCTTCAGGAAGGGCAATGACCACAGGTCCCGGTCGCCCGCTCTTTGCAATACGAAACGCCCGCTGTACGAGTTCAGGTATCCGTTCTACGTCTTTGATTTCTACGGCCCATTTAGCGATATGACCGAAAAAACGATCTAGGTCTACCTCTTGGAATCCTTCCCTGCCACGAAATTTACTATGAACCTGACCTAGAAAAACTACCATGGGTGTAGAATCCTGATAGGCAGTATGAATGCCGATTGCTAAATTAGCTCCTCCGACAGCCCGTGTTGCCATAGCTACACCTGGCTTTCGAGTCGCTTTACCGTATGCTTCCGCCATAAAAGCAGCCCCTCCTTCATGGCGGGTAGAAATTAATTTAATACTATCCGTTTCATAGATACTGTCCATCAAAGGTAAGTAGCTTTCTCCAGGAACACAGAAAACATGTTCCACACCTTCTAGTCGCATACACTCTACAATGGCACGGGCTCCACTCATCATCTGTTTCACTATTTTCTCCCTCCTTTTTATTTCATTATTTGAAATATATTTTCATATATAGAACAGGACTAAACACCAAGGGTTATCTTCGTCTTAATCCGATGAATAGCTTCCTGTAATCGTTTCGTTGGCACAGATAATGAGATTCTAAAATATCCTTCTCCGTATTCTCCAAATGCTGTGCCAGGTGTTACAATTACCCCGGTCTGTTCCAGTACTTTGCTCGCAAATTCGTTAGACGTATATCCTTCAGGTACCGTTGCCCAGATGAAAAAACTTCCTTTTGGGGTATCCGCTTCAATCCCTATTTCCTGAAGTGCTGTAAGCATACTATTCATCCGTTCCCTATAGATTTGATTGTATTCCCTTACGCAATTTTGCTCAGATACAAGCGCGGTGACTGCTGCTTTCTGGATAGGAAGAAATTGACTTGTATCTATATTACTTTTTACAATGGATAATGACTGAAGAGCTTCTCTGTTTCCCACTGCATACCCAATTCTCCATCCTGTCATTGTATACGTTTTGGAAAGTGAACCAAATTCGACAGCGACTTCTTTTGCTTCTTTTACCTGTAAAATACTTGGAGCCTTATATCCATCAAATGTAACCATTTGATAAGCCGCATCATGTGCAATTGTTATACGATTACGCCGGGAAAAATCTACCGCTTTCTGAAAAAATTCAAGATCCGCCACAGCCGCTGTCGGATTTCCTGGATAATTTAAAAACATCACTTTTGCTTTTTCCACTTTTTGTGCGGGTATCATCGAGAAATCCGGAAGAAATTGATTTTCCCTTAGCAACGGCATACTGTATGGAATTCCATCGGCCAAATACGTAGCTGTTCGATACGTTGGATATCCGGGGTCCGGAAGCAGAACAACATCATTCGGATCGATTGATGCCGTAATAAAATGAGCAATACCTTCTTTTGATCCGATTAGCGCAAGAACTTCTGTCTCCGGGTCTAAGTCTACATTGAAATGCTTTTTATAAAATTGAGCCACTGCTTCCCGGAATTCAAGACAACCATTGTAACCAGCATATTTAAAATTATCCGGTTCTTTCATTTCTTCAAGTAATCGATTTACAATATGCGCTGGAGTAGGCAGGTCCGGACAGCCGATGCCCAGGTCAATTACGTCCACTCCTTTTTCAATTAAACTTCGTTTTTTTCTATTAATTTCGTTAAACAAGTACGAAGGAACATTCGTAACACGCCGTGGTTTTATAAACATCTCTCTCTCCTTCCCACATCTTGCTCTACTAAAGACAGTGAATTCATTTCTAAAAATTTGGTATTGAATTTGCCCTGTACAAAAGCTGACACAGGTCCAATGCAGTAAGCTTCATCGACTAGTTTTACATGCAACGCCTCACGATCAGCCTCAGAATAGACGACAACAGTCATAATTCCCATTTCCTTACATACCCTGATGACACGAACAGCAATCTCTCCTCGTGTTAGCAATCAATACTCTTTTAAATATGTGTTTCTCCTTTACTCGGGCTTGACAAGAAAAAGAGGTTGACCGTATTCTACCAACTCCCCGTTCTTTACTAACACTTCCACAATTTCCCCTGTAACTTCTGCTTCAATCTCGTTAAATAACTTCATAGCTTCTACAATGCAAACAATCGAGTCTTCTTTCACTGTATCTCCTACCTGTACATAAGGAGAAGCTCCCGGTTCAGGAGCACAATAAAATGTGCCTACCATAGGCGAGATAATACTGTGTAAATCAGCCTGCGTATGACTAGCTTTTTCCTCTGAAGGATCTGCTTCTTGTTGAGGAAGTGCCAGTGGTGCCGACGTCTCTATGTTTTCATGAACAAATTGCTCTTTACTAATAGGACTAGCTTCTAATAATGCTGTCGATTTAACTGGCAAACTTTCTTTCTTTATTGAAATCTTGAATGATTCATGTTCGAGTTCGAATTTTTGAATTGAAGATTGATCGATTAACTTGATAACTTCTCTTACTTCATAAATCTTAAGCAACATAATCACTCCTGCATCCTATATAATAAATCTTGAGAACTCCATTACGTTACAAAAAAGTGATTTACACCTTCATTGGGATAAGATGATTGGCTAGACGTAAATCCGAGAACAATTGTTCCTGTTTTCTTACCAACTCTTGAGCATCTTCCACCTCTATTACTTCAAATTCAATCTGGTCCCCTGGCTTTTTTTGGGCCATATGCGGAATATCGATACTGATAACAACTCCTGCTATTGTATAACCACCTGATGTACCACAATCCGCCATGTGTACTATTGGTTGGCCATTTGCTGGAACTTGTACAGAACCAACCGTAATAAACCCAGAGATAATATCAGCTCCATTTATGTGTTGAAGCGGCTTTCCTTCGAGTCTATATCCCATACGATCCGAATTATTTGAGATCGTATAGGTGCTGGAAACAAGGGTTTGGAGCGCTTCTTGCGTAAAAGCAGTATCATGCGGACCTAGAATTATCCGAATAGGACAAGGTGTTTTATAATTAGGGATATCCTTACTTTGTAATTTTCTCCCAAATATGCGATTGAAATCGAATCTCGATGCTCCGATAGGAATACGATCACCGTTCTTAAGTGCCCGGCCTTCCATTCCTCCATAATTCCCCCGTATAAAAGTAGAGCGGCTGCCCATAACTTTTGGAACCTGAATGCCCCCGGCGAAGGCAATATACGCCCTACATCCATATTTGCAGTTACCGAAGCTTAGTTCATCTCCTTCTTTAACATATAGAGACTTCCACATCGAGACGGGCCTCCCATTAATACGCGGCGATAAATCTCCACCGGTTATTGCAATAACTCCTTCTCCTTCAAATGTTAACTGAGGACCGATTAAGGTTGCTTCAAGCACTGCCTCTCCTTCATCATTGCCCACTAAAATATTTGCAAAACGCATGGCGAGAGAATCCATCGCTCCACATGCAGACACTCCGAAAACCTGATAAGAATTACGGCCTAAATCTTGTACCGTAGTAAGTAATCCTGCCTTCACTACTTTAGCGAATTCCATTCCTGATCCCACTCTCTTTGTCTTTGTTCGTCCCATAAATCCGCTTCCTCTGCACTAATTTGAACACATTGAATATAGTCTCCTGCCATGAGCAGGCTTGGGGGCTCACAATAAGGATTAAATGTTTCCATTGGTGTCCAGCCCACAAGATTCCAGCCTCCTGGTGACTCAATGGTATAAAGCCCTAACTGCTCATTTGCAATGGCAATGGTTCCTTTTGGAATTTTAAGACGTGGATTGGCACGACGAGGCAAAATCAAACGTTCATCTATATTCCCGCAGTGCGGAAACCCAGCTATAAATCCTAACATATACACAAGATAAGGTTTGGATTGCAGGATGCTTATTACTTCATCCGGACTTAGTTTGACTTTTTGTGATACTTCCTGTAAATCCGGACCGTACTTTCCTCCAAATACTACTGGAATATAAATTTTTTTACTATTTGTGCTTGCTTCACTATAAATGTGATTTTCTAATAGTTTTAGCTCACTCACCAATTCAGTGAATTTAATAATAACCGGGTTATAGCAAACTGCCAGACTATTAAAAGCCGGAATAAGCCTTTCAATTCCTGCAATATTTCTTTCTGTAATTATATGGGCAAAGGAGCAAACACGCTTATTTACTTCAGGAGACAATATATTTTCAAATTTTATAAGGAGTGTTTGTTCCCCCATTGGAACATAGGAAAGAGACGTGGTTAGCGCATTTGTATGCAAATTATCTCACCTCTTCTACGCATTGGCCGATAGGAGCTATTTTCACACCAGCCTTCTCCAGTTCGCTTCTCAAATGACGAATGATCTCAAGCGAACCTTGTGTATCCCCATGAACGCAGACACTATCTCCTGTAATATCAATCAATTGCCCGTCTATTGTCTTTGCCTTTCCTTCTACTACCATTCGCACTACGTTTTCTGCTGCTTCTTTTGGATCTTTGATTACAGCACCCGGGATTTTGCGAGAGACAAGGGTGCCGTCTTTGTTATATGCACGGTCTGCAAAAATTTCTAAAATAACCGGAACCCCCTTCGCTTCTGATACTTTGTGTAACTCGCTACCCGGTTTTACGAATATAGGTGTACCTGGAAGGACCATAAGCGTAGAGTCAACTATCGCTTCTGCTATTACACGATCGGTGTCAGCCATATTATTCATATTTCCATGTGGTTTAATATGCTGTATTTTCACATCATGTTTACGACAAAATGCTTCTAGTGCACCGATCTGATAAATGTTATAGTTGACTAACTCTTCATAAGAAACGTCCATGTTTCTTCGGCCGAAACCGAGTAAATCCGGAAAACCCATATGCACCCCAATTCCTACATGATTTTTTTTCGCGATTTGAACTGTTCGATCCATCACATTTGGGTCGCCGGCATGAAATCCGCATGCGATGTTTGCAGAAGTAATTAATTTGATCACTTCCTCATCCATTCCTAACGTATAAACACCAAAGCTTTCTCCCATATCGCAGTTTAAATCAATCCGTTTCATAACTACCTCCACCTCATTTCAATTATTGAAATATTATTTCAAATATTTCATTCTGCAATCTGATTATAAAATAATTAGACAAAATATTCAAATATTTTTGTTAAATAATATTACACTTTTTATCATTTTAAAAATAGAAACACTGTTATATTATTTGAAATAGTTTTTCTAATATGATTAAATACTTGATAACAACAGTCCTTGGAGGAAAAATCATGAATCAAAGTGTGATTAAAGCTCTTAAACTACTGGATTTTTTTCTGGGAGAAAAAAAAGAGCTAACACTGAGTGAAATAGCAACTAAGTCTAATATGCCGAGGCCAACGGTTTATCGACTCCTTACTTCCCTGGAGGTATGTGGTTTTCTGGCAAAGACGAAGAATACTGAACAGGATGTTCGCTACCATTTGGGCCTAAAGCTTCTTGAATTAGGGAACATAGTCCTGGAACAATTAGAATTACGTACCGTTGCTTTGCCCTGGATGAGAAAACTCTGTGCTGACATTAATGAAGCTGTACACCTGGTTATACTGGATGGAGATGAAGCTGTATACATTGAAAAAGTTGAAAGCAGCCATGCGGTACGGCTGCATACAAGAGTTGGAAAGCGTTCTGAGTTATATATCGGTTCCGGTCCCAAATTACTACTTGCTTATTTGCCTAAGGCAGAACAGGAAACTCTTATGGAAAAAATGACTTTTACTAAGTTGACGCCGCATACAATCGGAAATAAAGAAACTCTGTATAAGGAAATCGAAAAAATAAGGCGTAATGGATATTCCATTAGTAGAAGTGAACAGGATGAAGAAACAATAGGTGTTTCCTATCCTATACTGGACTATACTCATAAGGTTGTTGCTGCGCTTACTGTAAGTGGCCCGACTACAAGAATGCAAGAAAAAGTTGAAGAGATCATACGTAAGAAAACAAAAGAAACCGCCAGTCGAATTTCCCGTGAACTAGGATATATAGAAGCTAAAGTGCTGGAAACGGGAAAAGTGCAAAAAATATGAACTTACCCCTGTCAAGTGGACAGCACTTTAAAAACCAGTAACGAAGTTACGCACAAACCTTAGTCCGATATTCAATCGGGCTAAGGTTGTTTAATTTTTGTTAGAAAATAGATTGTCTAACCCAAGGGGTTTTTAACAGTGTCTATTTTAGGAGGGGTATTTCACATGCATCCCATCTGATGAGGAGGTTGTACCATTTCCCCAATAAGATGAGAGAGAAAGACGATGCTGAAAATTAACAAGTGCAGCTTGTGCGCATGTCATTGCATCCTCATATAGTCTCCATGGAGCAGCGTTAGCCATTTGTTGGTATGTAATTCCGGGTGTAGCTAAAAGTTTAATTATTTTTTAAAAAAACCGGGAACCTATTTCTACTTTTTTGCATAATACAGGCGAAAGGATGGTGAGGACAAAATTGGAGCGTGAAAAACGACTGGAAACATGGATGGATCTGTACACTCAGCGTCTAGTTCGCCTTGCGTATACATACGTTCGTGAGTGGACAACAGCAGAGGATAAGGTACAGGATACTTTTGTTAAGGTGTACGAAAAAATGGATCAATTCAAGGAAGATCATGACCCATTCCCCTGGCTTGCTAGAATTGTCATTAACGAGTGTAGAATGGCGCAAAGGAAAGGGTGGAGGGAAATCATATCCGTACTATTGCCTGAGCGTGCTGATATTAGCTCGGAAGACACCTTTTTCGTAATGGAGTCTAATCAAAAAATGTACGATATTGTTCTAAAACTTCTGGAACCTTATCGTACCCCCATAATCCTGTATTATTTTGAAGAGTTATCCTTAAAACAAATTTCCGAAATCCTTGGGATAAACGAAGGAACCGTGAAGTCTAGACTAGCACGAGGCAGAAAACGATTAAGAAAAGTATGGGAGGAGGAATATCATGAGTTTGGACAAGCAAATCAAAGCTGCTAAACTTTGTCACGAAAATCACACTGTAAATGTTGAGGATTTCAAAAAACGTGTGTTTCGAAAATTGGAGGAACAAAAAGAATTGAAAACCAGACAATCGTGGCCCATACTCCAAAAATCGGTAACTACTTTCATTGCGTATGGAAGAAAGGAAACTTTTAAAAAAACGGGCGTTCTCATAACAGCTACCGCAGCGTCGCTAGTGCTGGTAATCGGAGTCGGTGTTACATCCCCCAGTTTTGCCCAGACTCTAAAACAGATGCCTCTAATTCAATCGGTATTTAATATTGTGGGTGGTGACGGACTCAAAAAAGCCCAGGAAAAAGGTTTAGTCACTGATATACAGAAAATCGCAACTGACAAGAATATCACGGTTACCATCACGGAAGCCTTTTATGACGGCTCACAGGTCTCCGTTGGATATATACTGGAGTCTCCCGATAAATTGCCTGACAGGGTTTATCAAGAAAAAACTATAAAAATAAACGGAACCTTACCTGAAAAATGGGGGGCTGGCGGGGCGATCCATCGTATTGATGACCATCATACTGTAGGCGTCATTAACTTTAGCACAAGTGAATCATTACCCGACAAATTTAAGTTCGATCTTGCTATTACAAAGATTGGAGATATAAAGGGAGATTGGTCTTTTTCCTTTCCGGTTGTGAAGAATGACACTTCAAATAAACAAATTGTACCAATGTTAACAAAAACGTATCAAGACATGACCGTAATACTTGAAAAGGTCACATTCTCAGTCAACTCAACTGAAGTAGTGGGGCAATTGATCCAACCAAGCGGATCCCTTTCGACGATTTTTGAAGTGATTGATGATAAAGGAAATAAAATCGAACTTCTTAGTTCATCAGCTGAGGAAAATAAAATAGATAGGGAGAAAGAAATCATTCGTTGGAAAGCGATCTACCAGCCTTTGCAAGAACCACCCAAATCTTTAACTATACGTCCTATTACTAGAGATCAAATTGATCTTCCTTCAGATATAGTCAAGGGACTAGAGATAACGATTCCAATTCAAAAAAATAGTTGATCAATTTCTTTGCTTGTAAACCTGAACAATGAGAAGATTTATCAGAATTCGTGCAACTAACGGGGAACGAGAGTTCAATAAAGACAGCGGCAGTCTAGGACGTTATTTTCACAATCCTTAGCTGCCGCTATTTCTTTACAGTTCAATGATTAATCAGTATGTTCTTTAAAATAAAAGATTCATACATGCTTGCACATTGTTCGGTAATTAAAATGGCAAGTCATCATCCGAAATATCGATTGGTCGCTGATCGTCGGCAAACGGATTGTCATTCTGGAAATTCCGTGAAGGCTTACCGTCTCCGCTGAATACGGGTGTTCTCTGTTCGAAATCACCCGAACCCTCGCCACCGCCAAGAAACTGAACATTTTCCGCAACCACTTCCGTCACATAGACACGCCGACCTTCATTGTTCTCATAATTGCGGACCTGAATTCTTCCCTCTACCGCCGCCTGCCTTCCTTTGCCCAGATACTGTGCACACAACTCCGCCTGCTTGCTCCATACGACAATCGGAATAAAATCGGTCTCCCTTTCGCCCTGCTGGTTGGTCACACGTCTATCTACGGCCAGAGTAAATGTGGCAACCGCTGTGCCGTTTTGCGTATAGCGCAGTTCCGGGTCTTTCGTTAATCGTCCGAGCAAAACTACTCTGTTCAGCATACTGATACCTCCTTTTGCGTTTTTTTAGGATGCTTACGCCGATTTCTCTTCAGTATTTCCCAGTCGTGTCTTTCGCAATTGCTTAAAGTAACGATGCACGGACGTGAAATGTACGGACGGCAAAGCGTCAACCGTAGTGAATCGCTTGCCGAGATCTTCCGCTTCTTTCACGACATCAACTTCCCGTTTCAGAAGATAGGCGATAATCGCCTGTACGATATCTCCTTCCTGAGCGTTCTCGTTAAAATCGTGGATGAGACTGCGCAAATAATTGGCCTGCATCTCGTTAATGAAAGCCGGATTCTCTGAACCGATCTCTTCTTCAGATCTTTCCTGGTTTCTTTCTGCCTTTCTGGATTCGTCCCGGCTAACGGAATGCTTGTCTCTAAAGTCAAATACATCCGAATAGAAGATTCCGTCCGTCCAACCCATCTTCTCGTAAAACACCTTAAATGAATCAGGCAGTACCGGGATTCCGTATTTATACTCATACTCTGAAAGACCGAACTTCTCAAGATTTTGGATATAGAACCTGCTCTGCGGTTGCCCGTCTTTGTCCCGATTTGCCCGGATGGAAATCACTTCGCCACGATAAATATGTGCGGCAACCCCTAACCAGGAGCTGCACTTCTTCATTCCGTCAGATACCGCGGATTTAATCGCTTGCTCCAGCGCGTCACCGCCGGGTTTGGCTTCCCCGCGAAGCTTGCTGATAGTATGTACGCCGTACTGACGTACGCTGTGCTCCTTACCATTGATGACGGCACGCACCTTAACCCATACACCCACGCACCATGTATCCGTATTTACCCGGGCATCTTCCGCTTCATATTGAAATTGTTCGAATAACAGTGCGTTTCTGTCTGCAATGCACTGCTGTGAGATATAAATATTTCCATCATCGTTTACTTTATAATGACGGTACGGGAACGGAGCGTCCGCCAGCTTTAGCCAGCGCTCCTTCTCCATAATCTGCTGCTTATAGGAATCAGGCAGTTCAATTTCTAACGACTGTGCTATGTTTTCGATACTCATACGATTTTCCCCTTTCCTGGGTGCTTTCACAAGACGCGGCGGGAAACTCTATTCATATAAGAACTTATGTTCTCATTATAGTACATATGTTCGTTTTTAGCAACCTAAATAAAGGGAATAACGGTATTTATAAAGAAGAAATATATGGTATTTTTCATCATTACTGTCCGTCTTCTATTTCCTTAAATGTTAGAATTTATTTCCATAGTTACATTTATCCCCTGGTTTTCCGTGCTATACTTGGCTTATGAATGCAGGAGGTGACGTATAATGAAGCGCTTTCGCAGAGGGTTTGCTTTCACCTGTATACTGACGCTGCTGGCAGGAGGAGCAACTTTCGCAGCTCCGGCCGCTACCACTACTCCTATCGGAGGTAAGGTTACACCGGCGGCTACCGTAAGTTATGGCAGCGTTCCGGCCAGCATACAGCGCAAAATTATGGGCATTTCTTTCAATAAGAAAACACCTGTTAAGATGAATGACTTATCTTATGTAAAAGTACGCTACATAGGGTTTGACAACAAAGAACACCAGGGAGAGCTTATCGTTCATAAAAAGCTGGCGAAGGATGTATCTGAAATTTTTGAGGAACTGTATAAGAAACGCTATCCAATCGATAAAATCCGACTTGTGGATGAGTACAAAGGATCGGACGATTTATCAATGAAAGCTAACAACACTTCCGCTTTTAACACGAGAACGGTTGCGGGCAAGAACAAACTTTCAAACCATAGCTATGGCATGGCTATCGATATTAACCCGCTGCAAAATCCGCACGTTGCCGGCAGCAACGTGAGCCCGGCTACCGCCAAAGCATACGCAAATCGGAAGGTGGTTCGAAAAGGAATGATCGTAAAGGGCGATGCGTGTTATAACGCGTTCAAGAAACGAGGCTGGATCTGGGGCGGAGAATGGAAAAGCTCGAAAGACTACCAGCATTTCGAGAAAAAAATCTAGTAAAACGCAAGAAAGCTGCCGCAGCGGTAAAAACCGTCGGGCAGCTTTTTTTATTTGGAAACAGAGATATTCCCGTATGTCCGTACATCCGATGATGCAAAGCCCATACATCGGAAAGCCTGCTCAAAATCATGAATTAAATCATCCGGCTCCTCAAGCCCTACCGATAACCGCAGCAGCGTATCCGTCACACCCATCTGCTTGCGCTTCGCTTCCGGAATGCTGGCGTGCGACATCCGTGCGGGATAGGTGACAATACTCTCTACCGCTCCAAGACTAACCGCGATGGCCGGCAGCGTAATTTGATTCAAAAAGCTTTCCACTTGCTCCACATTGCGAAGGGAGAACGAAATAATTCCCCCGAAGCCTGCCGCCTGAACAGCCGCCAATTCATGGCCGGGATGATGGGCTAATCCTGGATAATATACACGCTCTACCGCCGAATGATTGTCTAGCCATTCCGCTATTCGCCGCGCACTTTTTTCATGCTGGTCCATGCGCACTTTCAATGTTTTCAATCCGCGCAGTAAAAGCCAGGAATCCTGCGGGCCGAGAATGGCACCGAACGCATTCTGAATAAATCCGATTTCCTCGGCCAGCTCTTTTTCGGCCGCGACTACCAATCCGCCTACAACATCGCTGTGACCGCCAATATACTTGGTGGCGCTGTGCACCACAATATCCGCTCCTAACCGAAGCGGTTGCTGCAGGTAAGGGGTCATAAACGTATTGTCTACGATGGTAAGCAGATTGTGTTGTTTGGCTAGTCGGCATACGGCCTCAATGTCGGTAATATTCATCTGCGGATTGGACGGACTCTCCAAAAACACGGCGCGCGTCGCCGGGGTAATCGCGTCTCGCACAGCATTGATATCGGTTGTATTCACAAATTTCGCCTGAATACCAAAACGGGGAAATAGCTTCGTAATCGCCCGGTAGGTCCCGCCGTAGATATCATCTGAGAGCAAGATTTCATCATCTGTCTTAAAGAGACAGAAGACGGAGGAAATGGCAGCCATTCCGGAAGAAAACGCAAAGCCCGCGTAACCGCCTTCGAGGTCGGCGATTGCTTGTTCCAGCGCTTCACGGGTCGGATTTCCTGAACGGGAATAATCATAGCGGCCCGGCTCTGAAAGCGAGAATTGATGAAATGTCGACACCTGGTAAATGGGCATGCTGAGCGCTCCGTGATGCCTCTCATCTACCGGCTCCGCGTGAACAAGACGAGTTCCGAATGATGCGTGCGTTTTCTGGTTATTTTTTAACATAAAGCGCCTCCTCTAAATCCAGAATTAAGTCGTTCGCGTTCTCAATCCCGACAGACAACCGCAGCAGCCGGTCCGTAATCCCGAGATGTTCTCTTACTTCTTCCGGTATATCCGCATGCGTTTGGCGCGCAGGAAACGTAATGAGACTTTCCACACCGCCTAAACTTTCAGCAAACGTGATAACTTTTACATTTTTTAATACGTGTGGGACAATATCAGGGTCATGAACCGAAAAAGAAAGCATCCCGCCAAAGCCCGATGCCTGCCTCTCAGCGACTTCTCGGTTCGGGTGTCCGGACAGTCCCGGATAGTACACCGTCTCTACCGCCGGATGCCGCTGCAGCCATTCGGCAATCGCGAGAGCGTTTTGCTGCTGCTTCTCTATCCGTATCGCGAGCGTTTTAAGGCCGCGCAGGATAAGCCAGGCATCCTGCGGTCCAAGGATCGCTCCACAGGCATTCTGCAGCAAACCGATACGCTCGCCAAGCTCCGCATCCCGTGTAACTACGAGGCCGGCTACCGTATCATTATGCCCGCCCAAATATTTCGTTGCGCTGTGAAGCACAATGTCCGCGCCGTATGTGAGCGGCCGCTGCAGGTAGGGTGTCATGAATGTATTATCGATAATGGTAAGCAGGCCATATGTACGGGCAAGTACAACCGCCTTTTCCAGGTCGGTAATTTTCATCAGCGGATTAGTCGGCGTTTCGATAAATAAGGCCCGTGTATCCGGACGTATCGCTGCTTCTATCTCCTTCGTACAGGAGGTATCAACAAAACTTGCCTGAATGCCGAATTCGGAAAACACCTGTGCAAGCAACCGATATGTTCCTCCGTATAAATCTTCGGATACGACAAGGTGATCTCCCGGCTTAAACAAAAACAGCACGGTTGTAATCGCGGCCATCCCGGAAGAAAAAGCGAAGCCTCGCGCGCCTTGCTCGAGAGCCGCGATCGCTTCCTCCAGCGCCGTTCGGGTCGGATTGGCAGTGCGGGAATAATCGTATCCTGTGCTCACCCCCAGTTCCGGATGTTGAAATGTGGCACTTTGATAAATCGGTGTACTAATCGCGCCAGTCGTGCTATCTCTTTCCACTCCTGCTCGGACAAGCAAAGTCTCAATGTTCATGTTCTTCCCCCATTCGACTCTCCGTTATAAAATCTACAAAAAATAAAACACTCTCCGTCGCAGAGAGTGTTTGTATGCAGAAGTTCACCACACTCTCCTATCGACAGGAACCATCGTTCCGCAGGCATTGGCACCGTTTAAGCAAAACGTAAATTTTGCCTAATGGTTGCCGGGTTTCATCGGGCCAGTCCCTCCACCGCTCTTGATAAGAGATTACCTATATTCATATATAACTTTTCAGCCGCAACCCCGTCATAAAAATTATGGGAGAGAAGCTAACTTTTGTGGTACGAAAGGAAGAGAGAAGAGAACGAGGAGAGGA
>NZ_BJXX01000005.1 GCF_007991215.1 Aneurinibacillus danicus | reverse complement strand
AAAGTATATGTTGCTTTATCACTGTAAAGCAACATATACTTTCCTACACTAATAAAAAGCCTCTTTATCTGAAGAAGATAAAGAGGCATGTTTGCGTGTCCGTCCTTATCTTCCAGGATGATAAAATATCCTGCTGGATTTGGCACCTTCCTGACCTTTATAAAGGACATGGGGGTTGCCGGGCTTCATCGGGCCAGTCCCTCCGCCGCTCTCGATAAGAATAAAGTATGAATGATTTCTCTTATAGTAATGCTAAATTGTTGCAATTGTCAATTGTTTTTAAAAAATAAACCAATACTATTATTTCACTTAGCAAGGCAGGTTTCTTTTGCGGAAAGCCACAAACGCCGGGTCTATGCTAAATTTTAATTTATTAATCAATAAAAAATCACAACGTTTTTGTGGTTATTTTCTATAATTATATATAATCACTTGTTGCCAAATTATTGATTAACAATGTTTTTTTCGCCCTAATTTTCTTGACGTTAAATATTTTCTAAATTAGAATGATTGAGTACTTCGAGATTTATTACATCAGGAGGCAACAACATGGAAGCAGTTTCAAAAATGCAGCACCCGGACGTGCAGCAACAAAGCAAAAAGCATCCTCCGGGCCTGTATCTGCTGTTTTTTACAGAATTATGGGAACGCTTTAGCTACTACGGAATGCGCGGCATTCTGGTTCTGTATCTCACAACGTCACTGGTTAGCGGAGGCCTTGGCTTTGACGAAGGCTTCGCATTAAGTCTTTATGGATTCTTTACAGGAGCTGTTTATTTTACCCCAATTCTCGGCGGTTATCTGTCAGATAGATTCCTGGGCAGAAGATTGGCGATTACAATCGGCGGTATCACGATGGCAATCGGCAACTTTGTTCTTTTTGCCGATCAAAGCAAATGGGCTTTATACTTAGGATTGCTTTTATTGATTGTCGGGAACGGCTTCTTTAAACCGAACATTTCTACCCTTGTCGGAGAATTGTACGGACCGAACGACGGTCGAAAAGACGCCGCTTTTACAATTTTCTATATGGGCATTAACGTAGGCGCTTTATTCGCCCCGCTTGTATGCGGCTACCTGGCAGAAGACTACTTCAGAACGACAGTCAACGGAGTCGTGCAATATGGATTCAAATACGGCTTTTTGGCCGCCTCTATCGGTATGATTATCGGTCAGATTCTGTTTAACCTATTGGGCAACCGCTATTTGGGTGATATCGGAAAGAAACCGACAGGCAAACCGGCTGCGGCCGCAAAGAATCAAAAAGCGACGAATGCACCGCTGACAAAGAAAGAAAAACAAAGAACGGCTGTTATTTTTATACTGACCGCCTTCGTTATTTTCTTCTGGGCAGGCTTTGAGCAAGCAGGCAGCTCGCTAACCCTGTATACGGATAAGTTTATAGACAGAAGCGTGGGAGGTTGGCTGGTACCAACTTCATGGTTCCAATCACTGAACCCATTATTTATCATTCTTCTTGCCCCTATCATTTCCATGCTGTGGGTTAAGCTTTCCCAGCGGGAACAAGGAGACATGAAAGTTCCGACGAAAATGGCGCTCGGCATGATTCTGCTCGGTCTCGGCTACATGGTGCTGCTCATCGCCGTGATGCAAACCGGCAGCGATGAGAGCGCAGGATATAAAGCGAATCTGTTGTTTATCGTATTCACATACCTTCTTCATACGCTCGGTGAATTATTCCTGTCACCGATAGGCTTATCCATGGTAAGTAAGATTGCCCCGGTAAAACTTGTATCGCTTCTCATGGGCGTGTGGTTATCGGGCACAGGCGTTGCCAATATTTTAGGCGGCCAGTTGGCTGCTACTACCGAATCATTAGGATACTTCGAAGTATTCGGTATCATTGGCGGACTTGCTATTGGACTGGGACTCATCCTGCTGCTGCTCTCGAGAAAGCTTGTACAAATGATGGAGTAACAGTAAAACCATCTTACAATGTGCAAACAAGGCGCTTGCCCCTTACCGGGGCAAGCGTTGGCCGAAGTAACCGGAGTCGTATCTGCAAAATCATGCCCGACGCATTATCCGCCGGGCATGATTTACATTACTCCGTACTTACTTCTTTATCCCCCACATAATAAAAGTCGTTAGTTTTACAATCATACATGTAATCTTTTTTCCATTCCTCGATATTACCAGCAATCATTCTTATGGCCCGAATGAATTCATAGATTTCCTGATTCGTCATCGTAGGATGAATCGAGAAGCGTACCCAGCCCGGCTTAGCAGAGAAATCGCCCTGGTTAATCTGTTCCGTAATCGTGTGAGACATGTCCTGATCAATATCAAACAAATAGTGGCCATATGTTCCGGCGCAGGAACATCCTCCCCGCACTTGAAATCCGAATCGGTCATTTAATAATTTGACAATCAGATTATAATGAATATCCTCTATAAAAAACGAAACAATCCCCAATCTCTCCGTAAGATGCCCGTCAAGTATATGCAGTCCCGGAATCTTTTCCATACCGGGAATCAGAATATCCAGCATCTCTTTCTCGCGACACAGCATATTTTCGGTACCCATTTGCTCTTTGAGCTTTATGCACAAAGCTGCTTTAATGGCCTGCAGTATTCCCGGCGTGCCGCCGTCCTCCCTGCCCTCTATATCCGGGCTATATTGATGCCCGCCCCACGGATTCGTCCACAGGACCGTTCCGCCTCCCGGCTTATCAGGAATTTTACTTAAATACAACCTTGAGTCAAAAATCAGTACACCGCTTGAGCCGGGTCCTCCCAAAAATTTATGGGGAGAAAAGAAAATTCCGTCGAGCTTTTCAAGAGGGGATTTAGGATGCATATCGATATCCACATAAGGAGCTGAAGCTGAAAAATCGACAAAACAAATGCCGCCGTAATCATGCATCTTCCTCGCCAGTTGATAATACGGCGTTTGAATCCCCGTAACGTTCGAACAAGCGGTAAAGGAACCAATCTTCCGTTTACGGTCACGATATTTATGAAGCAATTGTTCCAGCCGTTCCACACTGACCATTCCGCTTGTATCAGGCTCGACGATGACGACCTCTCCTATCGTTTCCAACCAGGAAAGATGATTGGAATGATGTTCCATATGCGTCACAAAAATAACGGGACGGTGTTCTTCAGGAATGTGCATCTTATCTTTTACCTGCGTCGGCAGACGCAATCCCAACATTCGCTGCAGCTTATTTACAACCGCCGTCATTCCGGAACCGTCCATGATCAGTATGTCGTGTTCATCGGCATTTACATGCTCCTTTATAATCTTCTGCGCCTGTTTATACGCCGCCGTCGTAACGGAGCTTGTAATGTTTGATTCAGTATGCGTGTTGGCAAGGAACGGCCCGAATTCGTCGCAGATCTTAGATTCAATCGGGCGATACAGACGCCCGCTCGCAATCCAGTCAGCATATATGATTCGCTTTTTCCCATATGGAGAAAGGAAAGTTTGGTCTATCCCGATAATATGATGCCGGAACGGAAGAAAATACGTCTCTAACTCCCCATACAATTGATATGTGTCGTCTCCTATTCTGGCTCTAATCAATATGGTTCCCCTCCTTTATCCGTGCTTCCGCTATCCTAGAATATGATGCCGGGTAAAGGTAGGTTAAAATGTGACGATCCACAAATGTTTACGGGTAGCTATACATAAATGATTTTCAATTTATTGGATACATTATTAAAGACGAAAATCAATAACAGGAGGAGAATGCATGTTCGAAAATAACCTATCGACAGGAAGGATGCCGCAATTTCCGGAACCGTATTGGCGAGACTCCATAGAGCTTCCGTCGTTTTCTAAAATGACTGAGGACATAAAAGTTGATGCGGCAATCATTGGCGGGGGAATTTCAGGAATCACGGCAGCCTATTTGCTTATAAAAGAAGGAGTAAAAGTCGCACTCATAGATGCCGGCTCTATCTTGAACGGTACAACAGGCCACACAACCGCCAAAATAACCGCCCAGCATGACATCATCTATGATGAGTTAATACAGAACGTAGGAGAGGAACAGGCGAAACTTTATTACGAAGCCAACAATGACGCCTTACAGTTTATAAGAAGCCTCGTCACTGAAAATAAAATCGACTGTGATTTCACTGAGGAAGATGCTTATATCTATACGAATTCCGAGCAGTATATAACGAAAGTAAATAATGAATTTACGGCCTATGAAAAACTCAAAATCAACAGTGTATACGTAAACAGCACTCCTCTTCCTCTGCAAACCAAAGCGGCTATCATAATGAAAAATCAGGCACAATTTCATCCTCTTAAATATTTAGCCCATCTTGTTCAGTGGATTACCCGCGCAGGCGGTGCCATATACGAGAATACTACTGCCATAGATGTAGAAGAAGGAAATCAGCCGAGAGTGATAACAAGAGACGGACACAAAATTATGTGCGATTATGTACTATCATGCTCCCATTTCCCATTCTACGATGGAGCTGGCTTTTATTTTTCAAGAATGTATGCCGATCGGTCCTATGTGCTTGGGGTTAAAACAGAAAAAGACTATTCCGGCGGTATGTATTTAAGTGCGGAAGAGCCAAAACGCTCACTCCGCTATACAATGATGAACGGGGAAAAGCTTGTGCTGATCGGCGGTGAAGGTCATAAAACGGGACAAGGAATAAGTACGATAAAGCACTATGAGGCCCTGGAAGCCTTCAGTGCCGAAACCTTCGGCATAAAAGAAATACCGTACCGCTGGTCTGCTCAGGACCTGGTTACATTGGACAAAATCCCTTATATCGGACACATCACATCCAGCCACCCGAATATATTTGTGGCAACCGGCTACAGGAAATGGGGCATGACCAACGGAACGACTGCCGCCCTGCTGATACGTGATTTAATTATGAAGAAAGAGAATCCCTACAGCGGGCTTTATACACCATCAAGATTTAATGCTGATCCCAGTATTAAAAATTTCATAACGCAAAATGCCGATGTGGCAAAACATTTGATCCAAGGCAAGCTAGAGATCGTTAATGGCAGGCCTGAAGACCTGTCTAACGACGAAGGCGCCGTCGTTACTGTGAATGGAAAAAGAGCCGGCGCTTATCGAGACGATAAGGGAAGTCTGCATATTGTCGATACTACCTGCACCCATATGGGCTGTGAGCTGGAATGGAACAGCGGAGAGCGGACGTGGGATTGTCCATGTCATGGCTCAAGATTTTCAATAAACGGCAGCGTAGTGGAGGGGCCGGCAGAGAAGCCTTTAAAAAAATTAGAAGTAGAATAATTCCCTATCGATCGCCGATATCAAGTGCTGCACTACAAAGAAGAGACCTTTGAGCACATGAAAATCAAAGGTCTCTTCTCTACACTCTTACTGTTTCTCTATCAAATCTCCATACGACATTCCCCCTGTTCCTTTACAACTGAAAAGCCGTCTTTTTCACTCAGCAAATGAATAGAAAAAGTGGTGATTTTTTTCTCGGAATGAATAGAAATAGATCCTCCGTGCTTCTCTATAATTTGCTTACAAACAAAGAGCCCCAAACCCGTTCCCAGCTCTTTCGTAGTGACAAAAGGTTCAAAGATAGTATGCAAGGAAACTTCATCAATGATAGGTCCATTGTTTGAAATCGATAGTATAATCTCTCCCGGAGATTCTTTTAAAGAAATGTCAATATTTCTTTCCTCTTCTATCACATACAGCGCATCGATCGCATTAAATAAAATGTTGATAAGAACTTGTCTTATTTCATCAAAATAGCCATAAAACATAACATTATGGTGAATGTCTTTTGATAAATCGATTTGATTGGTAAGAAGACTGGGATAAAGAAAGTCCGTTACTTCGTCAATTAATTTATCCATATAAAAAGCCTGCTTTTCTTTTCCTGCTATTTCTTTTTTAGAAAGCATTAAAAATTGTGATACCCGGAAATTAAGTTGTTCCAGCTCGCTTGAAATAATATCAATGTATTTCATATCAGGGTATTCTTTGGCCAATAACTTAATAAATCCCTTAACAGAAGTAAGAGGATTACGGAACTCATGAATGAGACTGGATGTCATTTGTCCGAGCAGAGATAGTCGATCTTGATGAGTCGCATTAATAAAAGTCGACTTTTCCTCAATCATTTTATCTTTCAACTCGGTATAGCGGGAAACAGCATGGTACAAGAAAAGATCAAAACATTCATTTATTTGATTAATGGCAGGCTGCAGACTCTCAAGACTCATCTCCACCATGCTCAAATACTTAAAAATTTCGCTTCTCCCAATATTTACGTTATAGACGAATTCTCCGATATTGATATTCGCTTCTATTCTTTCCTCTGCAACCCTGCATGCCAGCACTTCTATCGTTTTCTCATCATATTCATTACGCAATCTACCAATAATCAATTGATACATTTTCATTCCGTTTTCAAATATTTTTTCTTGAAAAGGATCTCCGATTGAAACCAAAACTTGCTTCCGCCATTCTTCCACCAATGATTCTGAATGTCGACTTAGGAAATCGGCAACATTCTCCATGTAATCCATCTCATCCTCACTCTCTTTATAAAACGAAACTTCATCTTTGCTGTCGTACCTACGCCTTTTTACATTATAAGGTATAAAGCCGTATTGAATATATAAATTTTCGAATAATTTGTAAATACAGAGTATCGGCTTACACATTTTTCCGTGTATAATAGGGTCGGACACATCGAGAAATGGACAATGAAAATTAAAGAGGGAGAATGCATGAGATGAAGCGAGTAGTGGTTACAGGAATGGGAGCGGTTACTCCGTTAGGAAACTCAGTACAAGAAACATGGCAGGCAGCCAGAAACGGCGTGTCGGGAATCGGTCCTCTCACAAGATTTGACTGCACAAACTTTTCTGCAAAGACAGCGGCTGAAGTCAAACAGTTTGATCTCTCTAACTACATGAAAGTCAATGACAGACACCGCATGGATCGGTTCGCCCAGTACGCGGTCGCTGCATCTCTTATGGCCGTAAATGATGCCGAAATTTCAATTGGAAAAGATGTTCCCTATGAGCGGGTCGGTGTCTGGTTTGGTACCGCAATCGGTGGTATCGAGAGCTTTGAAGAAAGCTGCCGAAGCCTGCAGGAAGGCGGGTATACGAATTTGTATCCGTTTGCAACCACAACCGTTATATGCAATATGGCTTCCAGCCAGGTCTCGATTGCCCTTGGCGCAAAGGGAATTAACGCGTGTACCGTCCTATCCTGCGCTTCCGGAGCGAACGCAATTGGTGATGCATTCCGTGCGATTCAACGCGGGGAAGCTGACGTAATGATCGCGGGAGGATCCGAAGCATCGCTTACCCCGCTTGGCATCGGTGCATTCTGCGCCATGGGTGCAATTTCGTCCAATCCCGATCCAAAAACAGCCTGTCGTCCATTTGACAAGCAACGGGATGGCCTCGTCATGGGAGAAGGAGCAGGTGCGCTTGTTTTGGAATCGTTGGACTCTGCATTAAAAAGAGAGGCACGCATTTACGGAGAAATCGTCGGCTACGCAACCGTAGGAGACGCCTACCACATCACAAGTCCAGCACCTGGAGGAGAAGGCAGTGTAAGAGCCATGGAGCTTGCCCTTCAAGAGTCAAAGCTCGCTAAAAAAGACATTGACTACATTAATGCGCACGGGACCAGTACCGTATATAATGATAAATTTGAAACACAAGCCCTTAAAACTTTTTTGCAGGAACATGCGTACTGCGTCCCCATCAGTTCCACCAAGTCTATGACAGGCCATATGATGGGGGCCGCCGGCGCTGTGGAAGCTATCTTTTCACTGCTGGCCATCTACACAGGAATTATTCCGCCTACCATCAATCTGGAAAATGCCGATCCTGATTGCGATTTGGATTACGTACCGAACCTGGCAAGGGAAAAGAAAGTAAAAACAGCACTTAGCAATGCGCTTGGCTTTGGCGGACATAACACGTCGCTAATCTTTCAGGCGATATAATAAAATATCAGAATAGCAGCTTACTATGCAAGCAGCCGATGGCGAATGATAACACCACCGGCTGCTTTTGTAGAAACAAACAGGATAAACTCTATACTATTAAGATTTAATTTCAAGTATGATACTTGTTGAAAAGTAGGTGATACACCGTATGATTTTCGTTACTGTCATTTTACCTGTTATTCTCATTTTTCTTAGCGGATATACGCTTCAACGAATTTTCCGTCTGGATCTGAAACCTATCTCTACGTTAGCCATTTATATCTTAACACCTTCTCTCGTATTTCGGACATTTTATACAACACCGTTAGATATCAATCTTTTTTACATTGCAGCGACTTCGTTATTGCTGCTCGTCGGCCTAATCGTCATCACTGCTATCACATCCAGACTGTGCAAATATGATAAGCAGCAGGAAAGCGCATTGATGCTGTCTACCGCTTTCATGAATACCGGGAATTACGGAGCGCCTATTATCCTGTTTGCCTTTGGAGAAGCCGGGTTTCATTACTCTATTCCACTTATGGTTTTTCAGTCCATTATTATGAGCATCTTCGGTGTCTATTTTGCGGCACGCGGGCAAAGCGATATCCGCATAGCCGTTAAAACTATACTTAAAATGCCTGCTAATTATGCGGTGATTATTGCGATTCTCTTGCACCGATTTCAGGTTAAAATTCCGGATAACTTTTACCAAAGTATAGATTTGGTCGCAGAAGCAGCCATTCCGGTTGTCATGCTCATTCTGGGCATGCAATTGGCCAACATATCTTCTAAATCGATAGAATGGAAAGGAATTAGTCTTGCCAGCATGATTCGGCTCATCGCTTCACCGCTGCTCGCTTATTTGATTTGCCAACTCTTCCCGCTCGATCCTCTGCTTCAAAAGGTAATTATCACCGGCGCTGCGATGCCCTGCGCGGCAACGACAACGATGTATGCGATTCAATTTAATGTGAAGCCACACTTCGTATCCACCGGTACTCTTGTGACCACTTTGCTTAGTTTCGGAACACTGACAGTCTTGCTGAGCATTCTGCATTAAGGCTACATGAATTCCTCCAACAAAACCATCATGGCCAGGTAGCCACAGGCCCTGCCATGAAAATTGCGGGAAGGACCGGCTGACTTTTGCGGTACGAAGGAAAAGA
>NZ_BJXX01000004.1 GCF_007991215.1 Aneurinibacillus danicus | reverse complement strand
GATTTTAACAGAAAAGAGAGATAACTTATGCAAAAATCATTAGCAGGAAAAGAGCTGGAATATATTTAATCAAATTTCCAGCAAATTAAACTTAAATTCCCATACTGATACTCCCGATGCAGCAGCGTTCCGTTCCGTCCGTCGTCCGCCGCCCCCATCGCCAGCAACAAAGGAATGAAATGTTCATTGCGTGGTACAGCCTCTTTCGCATGCGGCGCTTGCGTCTCATACGCAAACAGCGCCTCCGTATCCCACTTCCCGATCTTTTCCCCCAGCCAATCATCAAACTTTACGGCCCATTCCTCCGCCTCCGTGCTCCGCCAGTTTATCCGTCGCAGATTATGCACGGTTCCACCACTTCCAATAAACATGACTCCATCTTTTCTTAAAGGCGAGAGAGCCTGGCCAATACGATACTGTTCCGCCGCGGACAGATTGGGATTTACCGATAAGACTACGACCGGAATATCCGCTTGCGGATACACGAGCCGCAGCACCACCCATGCGCCATGGTCCATGCCCCGTTCCGTGTCTGCGCGGCTTGCAATTTCTTGCGTATCCAGCAGCGTACGCACTTTTTCCGCAAGCGCCTTTTCCCCCTTAGCCGGATACACGATTTTGTACATTTCTTCAGGAAAACCGTAAAAATCATAAATCATATCGTACTTCTCTACAGCGCTTACTGTTTGCACCGGCGCTTCCCAGTGTGCGGAAAACAATACAATGGCACGTGGGCGAGGCAGCTTCGTTCTAAGCTCCTGCAGCATCTTTGTATATCCGTTGTCTTCCAATACAAGTGTCGGTGCCCCGTGTGCGATGAATAATGAAGGCATCATGCTATTTCTCCCC
>NZ_BJXX01000003.1 GCF_007991215.1 Aneurinibacillus danicus | reverse complement strand
CTCTTTTCCTTCGTACCACTAAAACCAGCTGCCCTTCCCATCATTTTCATATCGGGGTTGCGGCTGAAAAGTTATATAGTTTTGTTCTCTACTTCTGCACAAAGTTCCCTTAAGGTAAATTGAAATACCAATAAAAATATAGCTTACTTTATTATATTAACTTATTTATTTATATTTGTAAAACAGAATATTTACCTAAATAAAAGGACCATCTAATGATCAAGGCAATGCTCTTTGCCGTTCCCTTTTTTCTAACGCTACATCACGATCGGTCAGCACTTTCCCTTTCTGACTATAAATCATGATATGTCCTTGAATATATCCGTCCGGCAGACGGCTTCTGACAAACCCCTGAACCGCATTTAGAATATAATTTGAATTGCTGTCTGGCCTGGTCAAACTTGTGCGCACCGCAACGAATACAGTCTCATTTTCTATGCTGACTTCATACCCATCAATATATTGCGCCCAATGTGTTTTAAGCGTAGAAAAATTAAAATTATTTTTCATATATCTATCCAGTTCATCGGTCAGTTCCTGTTCCATGCTTTCTTCAGACTGCGCTTTCGCAACAGGAGAAACCACCTGCCTGAGCATATTGTCCGCCTGTCCTCCTGCGTTCCGAAATAAATAATCGTCCTGCATTTTCAAGCCGAATACGATGCCAATGAAGATGGAGATAAGTATTCCATTTACGCTGATTTTTGTCATGATGGTACCTCCTTCTTTATACCTTACCCCTTTCTCTAAATATTTAGATAAAATTAGTTCAAATCCTTTATAAGTGCGATAATATTTTTTAACCATTTATACTTTTTAGAAAAAATAAGGACCGCCTTCATCACGGCGATCCTCGCTGCTTTATTATTACAAAAATCTCCGATGGCACTTTTTTCCGTCATACGTAAACAAAACACGCCGGTCTTCGATCCTTGTCTCCATATGCACTGACTTGCCCCATAACTTATAAATATACGGCAGCGTTTTCTCTAGATACTTTACGTCTAATTCCATGCCCTCATACTGATGAAACAAGTACATCTCTCCATTGCCCAGGTAATCACCGTCCTGAACAAGAAGGTATGGAAATCCTCCGTTAACCCGACTCGTCACCAGTTGGTCGCGCACGACCTCCCACGCTTTATCCGTAATCGTCCAATCGTTGCCCTGGCGGCCGAATACATACATATCCAGTTTATCCACCAGGTCTTTCGTCAAATAATTGCGGATGAAAGAAATATCGCTGTCCAGTTCGCGTACCTCGAAGATTTTCTCCCGTCCTTTGCCCGGTTTGCGTCCAAAACGCTCCTGCTCTTCCTTCGTCGGATTGTTCCAGCGTTCTTCGATGTCCTCAAAAATTTTTAAGCCGAGGTAGTAGGGATTAATGCTGGTGGTAGACGGCTGAACGACTCCGGCATTCAGTTTGGCGTATTCAATCGTCTCGTCTTCCGTCAAATCCATCTCCCGCAGGATACGCTGGTGCCAATACGAAGCCCAGCCCTCGTTCATAATCTTCGTCTCAATCTGCGGCCAGAAATATAGCATTTCTTCGCGCATAATCGTCAGTACGTCACGCTGCCAGTTCTCCAGACGGGGACTGAATTCTTCGATGAACAGCAGCAGGTCTTTTTCAGGATCGGGCGGGAAGCGTTCTGTCCGTTTCTTCGCTTCTTCTTCTGCGGACTCCCTGCGCTTCCGCTCTTCCTCATCCAGCAGCCACAGATCGCCATACGGATGCTTACCATGAGCGGCAAGCGCGCTCCTCGCCTGCTCCGGATCTTCCGCCCAGCTGAAATGGCGGCGGATCAAGCTTGGATCAATGTGCTCCTGAATCGCCAATATCGCATCCAGAAATTCTTCCACTGTCTCTTTTCCGTACTGCATTTCATACTGACGCAGCCTTTCCGCCGTCGCAGCCATGCTTTCTACCATATCCCGGTTCGTCCGGCTGAACCGGACATTATTTTTGAAGAAATCGCAATGCGCCAGTACGTGCGCCACGATTAATTTGTTTTGAATCAGCGAGTTACCGTCCAACAGAAACGCGTAGCATGGATTTGAATTAATGACCAGCTCATAAATCTTGCTTAGTCCCAAATCATACTGCAATTTCATCCGATGAAACGATTTACCGAAACTCCAGTGCGAGAAACGGGTCGGCATGCCGTATGCACCGAATGTATAGATGATATCCGCCGGGCAGATTTCATAGCGCATCGGGTAGAAATCAAGCCCGAATCCTTTGGCGATCTCGGTAATCTCGTCAACCGCCCGCTCCAGTTGTCGCATCTCTTCTCCTGTCATGTTGTAGCCGCCTCCTTCGCGAAGAAGGTCGTTAATGCTTTGTAGACCTCTCCTTTTTCGCGGACGATGCAATATTTGAATTTCGGATCTTTAATATGTTTATATGCAGACATTAATGTAGAATGACGGTTGTACTGGTTTACTTCAGTGTAGCCGAACATATTGCTTATGCTCATCAATTCTTTTACCAGCTTCACACAGCGATCGTTATCTGAGGTCAGGTTGTCACCGTCCGAAATATGAAAAGGATAAATGTTATACAGCGAAGGCGGATACCGCTGATCGATAATTTCAAGCGCTTTGCGATAGGCGGAAGAACAGATGGTACCGCCGCTCTCCCCTTTGGAGAAAAAGGCTTCTTCCGTCACTTCTTTCGCTTCCGTATGATGCGCAATAAAGGCAATGTTGACTTTCTCGTATCTTGTACGCAGAAAACGAACCATCCAGAAGAAGAAGCTACGTGCCACGTATTTCTCCAGCGCCCCCATCGAGCCACTTGTATCCATCATCGCGATAATAACCGCGTTAGAATGCGGTTGGACAATTTCTTCCCATGTTTTGAAACGCAGGTCTTCGTTTGTAATGTTTTTGATGCCTTTGTGACCTGCAAGCCCATTTCGGCGCAGTGCTTCAAGTATCGTACGCTTCTTGTCAATGTTGCCCATTAATCCTTTTTTGCGGATGTCGTTGAACCGAATGTCGGTGATGACTACATCGTCCTCCTGCTTCTGCTGGAGGTTGGGCAGCTCCATTTCAGAGAACAGCATTTCTTCCAACTCTTCGACCGAGATTTCAGCTTCATAATAGTCTTCGCCGGCTTGATCGCCCGCGCCCTGTCCTTTGCCGGGCCCCTGACCAGGCTCTCCTTCTCTGGCGATGACATCGCCCACTTTGGATTCCCCGTTCCCTTGACCGACATGCTTGCTTTTGTTGTAGTTATACCGGATACGGTACTCATCAAGAGAACGGATCGGAATCTTCACTACATCTCGTCCGTTCGACATAATGATATTTTCTTCACTGACAAGGTCGGGAAGGTTCTTGCGAATCGCTTCCCGAACCTTTTCCTGATGACGCTGCTGGTCCTGATGGCCTTTACGGTGCAGCGACCAGTCTTCCCGCGAAATAATAAACGGTGGTTCATGTTTCATGCGGCTTCCCCCTTTTTCACCGCTTACCGGTTCAAAAGGCTACCCACATAACGCAAAAGTTCATTTGCGCAAATTGGGCAGTATCCGTGCTCGTCGATCAGACGCGCGGTAACTTCGTTGACCTTCTTGAGCTGGATTTCGTCCGGCGTTTTGGTGGACGTCGTAATCTTCACCACGTCTTTCAAGTCGGCAAACAATTTCTTTTCGATGGCTTCGCGCAGACGTTCATGGCTGTTGTAGTCAAAACGTTTGCCTTTGCGTGCGTAAGCCGAAATACGAATAAGGATTTCTTCGCGGAATGCTTTTTTCGCATTCTCGGAGATGCCAATCTGCTCCTCGATCGAGCGCATAAGTTTTTCGTCTGCATCCATTTCTTCGCCGGTAATGGGGTCGCGCACTTTTGTTTTATTGCAGTACGACTCCACATTGTCGAGGTAGTTATCCATGAGCGTTTTTGCGGATTCTTCGTATGAGTAGACAAAGGCTTTTTGCACTTCCTTCTTGGCCAGCTCATCGTACTCTTTGCGTGCGACATTGATAAAAGTAAGATATCGTTCTTTGTCTTCCTTCGTAATGGTAGGTGACTGGTCCAATCCATCCTTAAGGGCACGCAGAATGTCAAGCGCATTGATGCATTCGGTATCGCGGCGGATAAGCGCACTGGAGATACGGTTAATGACATAGCGCGGGTCGATGCCGGACATCCCTTCATCAGCGAACTCATTTTGCAATTCCTTAATGTCCGATTCTTTGAATCCCTCCACAGCGTCCCCATTATACAGACGCAATTTCTTAAGCAGGTCAACGCCTTGTTTTTTGGAATCTTTCAAACGTGTAAGAATCGAGAAGATTGCGGCGGCGCGCAGCGAATGCGGAGCGATATGCACATGACCGAGATCGCTTTGCTTAATCAATTTGGCATAAATTTTCTCCTCATCGGAAACTCGCAAATTGTACGGAATACGCATGACAATCATCCGCGATTGTAGAGCTTCATTCTTCCTGTTGCTGATGAATGTTCTGTACTCGGACTCGTTCGTATGTGCGACGATGAGTTCGTCGGCTGAGATCAGCGCGAAGCGACCGGCTTTGAAGTTCCCTTCCTGCGTCAGCGACAGAAGGTTCCAGAGGAATTTCTCATCACACTTCAGCATCTCCTGGAATTCCATTAAGCCGCGGTTTGCCTTATTCAGCTCACCGTCGAAACGGTACGCACGAGGATCAGATTCAGATCCATACTGCGTAATCGTCGAGAAGTCGATGCTGCCGGTAAGGTCGGCGATGTCCTGCGACTTCGGATCGGAGGGACTGAACGTTCCAATGCCGCGCCGTTTGGCTTCCGAGAAGACGATCCGTTCGACCGGCATATCCTCAATCCGTCCGCCATACTCTGTGTCTAGGCGCATCTGATTGTAGGGCGATAGATTGCCTTCGATAATAATGCCCAGCTCTTTCTCAATATCCGGACGCAATTCATTAGGAATCAAGTGCAGGGGGTCTTCATGCATCGGACAACCTTTAATGGCGTACACGGCCCCCTGTTCGGTGCGTGTAAACTGCTCAAGGCCTCTTTTCAGCATGGTGACAATAGTGGACTTACCGCCGCTGACCGGTCCCATCAACAGCAGGATGCGTTTTCTTACATCGAGGCGCATGGCGGCGGAATGGAAATACTCTTCTACCAGTTTCTCGATTGCACGGTCCAATCCGTAAATTTCTCGGCTGAAAAACTTATAGCTCTTGCTTCCATCCTCATTATGTTCAATCCCGGCATGCTTGATCATGTTATACACCCGGGAATGTGCGGTCTGGGCAACGTGCGGATTTTTCCTAACAATCTCAAGGTACTCGGCGAATGTCCCTTCCCAAACTAGCTGTTCTTCGCGTGTACGGTATTCTGCAATCCGCTTCAGGATATCCATCGGGCACTCCTCTCCTTTTCTTCGTTCAGAATGGTCAGTCAGGGATGCGTTTTTACTATCCTATTCCACACATGCAGGTGACATGCTAAATATCTGCCCGCTTTAGCGCCCAAGACGCTTACGCAATCAGATGAGAAGAGAAGGAAAGCGATAGGAAGCAAAGGAGAAGACTAAAAAACATAAGATTTTTCTGTAAAAATAGGGCTGAGATGCGCATATAGCTCACCTCAGCCCTATTTTTATGTCTTTATTTCTCGTATGTAGCCCCGTGCATTACTTCATAAATTTCCAACTGCGAGCCGGTGGCCGGATTGTTATCGGAGGAATGTGCATGTGCCTGACGGAAGCTTTCGCTTTCGGTCCACGCTTTGAACGACTCTTCGCTATCCCATTTCGTGTACACGATTTGCTTGTCCCCTTCTTTTGCGCTTAAAAACTGGAACTCCAGACAGCCAGGAACATTGCGCATACGCTCCGCGCTTTTGGCAAACATTTCTCCCATGCGGCCTTTCATCGCGGCCGGAACATGCAGTACATTCATGACAACGTACATGGTGAGCCCACCTCCATAAAATATCAATCCCTTTCACTATAGCAAATCCATCTGTGCTTTTCCAATTGCAAGCGTACAAACTTTGTCAAGATTACCGTGTTTCCATATGTTCCAATAGTTAAAATATGAGGTATAATAAAGTGAAAAGTACTCTTGGGAGAGGAGACATAGAAAATGGCAATTATTTTAGGAGTTACATTCCTGGTGCTTGGCGCAATTTTCACGGCTGGATATAATGAAGACAAGACTTGGGGTCTATAAATCAGCAAAAAACCACCATGGC
>NZ_BJXX01000002.1 GCF_007991215.1 Aneurinibacillus danicus | reverse complement strand
GATTTTCACAGAAAAAGGCAAAGAGCGAATGGCTCTTTGCCTTTTTTGTCTTCCATATCATTAGAATACAGGAATAACCGCGCCTTTGTACTTCTCATCGATAAATTTCTTCACATCTTCGGATTTCAGTACTTCAATCAGCTTTTTGATTTCTTCACGGTTTTCGTCGCCTTCTTTAACGGCTACGATGTTCGCGAATGTCTTCGCCGCATCGGAATCTTTCTTCTCTACCGCGAGCGCCTGGTCGAATGTCAGACCACCTTCCATCGCGTAGTTTCCGTTTATAACTGCGTAGTCGACTTCGTTAATCGCGCGCGGCAGCATAGATGCCTGCATTTCTTTAATTTGGATGTTATGCGGATTTTCTACGATATCCTGCTTGGACAGGCTGTTCAGCTCTTTGCCCGGTGTCAGCTTAATCCAACCTTTGGACTCGATCAGTTTGAGTGCGCGCGCACCGTTCGACACATCGTCCGGAATAGCGATAACTGCGCCGTTCTTCGGCTCGGCCGCTTTTTCTTTACCAGGATACAGGCCCATCGGCTCTAAGTGGATGCCGTCTAATGCCTTAATGTGTGTGTTGTGCTTTTTGTTAAACTCATCAAGATACGGAACCGTTTGGAAGTAGTTCGCGTCAATTTGCTTTTCTTCAAGTGCAGTATTCGGAAGCACATAATCATCGAATACTTTTACTTCCATTTCTACGCCCTGCTCTTTCAATTTATCTTTTACATGTTCAAGAATTTCCGCATGTGGAACGGCGCTTGCTCCTACAACAATTTTCTTTGTTTCCTGCTTCTGATCACTACCGTCAGCTTTTTGGTCACTGTTATTGCCACCGCCTCCGCATGCTGCAAGCACACCGACAGTAAGCAGCAGAATCATTGCTACGATCCACTTTTTCATCATCTGTTCCCCCTCTTCACTACCAATTATCTTTTTATTTACTCGTGTGTCTAATCAAGTTGCTATTTGCACCACGTATGCGGGCCCTGCATACGTAATACAAAAAACCCTCTCCGGCAGACCAGAGAGGGTTTATTTCACATTTATACCACACTCTTATCTGTCAGGATAGAATATCCTGCTGGAATTGGCACAGCATTCTCCGTAACACGGAAAATCCGCTGCCGGGCTTCATCGGGCCAGTCCCTCCACCTCTCTCGATAAGCGAGATGCATATTTAGTTGCACTGAAAATTATATTACGCATCTTTTAAATACTTGTCAATTATTTTTTTAATAAAAGATATATTGTCAATCGCAAGAAAAAATTCCCGTACGATTGACAAGCTGATCATGCAGCTCTTTCAGCGTCCCATGCGCATCAACATGGTGCTGCGGTACACCTCGATCAATTTTGTAGTCTTCGACCAAAAATGTTTTCAATCCAACTTCTGCAGCCACCATATCCTGCTGCATATCGTTGCCGATCATAATTGCGTTTTCCGGTTTGATGCCGATACGCTCACAGATTTCCAGGAAGTATTTCGGATTGGGCTTGCAATAGTGTGACGTCTCAAAAATAGTAACATGCTCAAAGTCATTCTCTAGCAAACCGGCCCACTTCATACGCTCCCGAATGGCTATCCCCGGAAATACCGGATTCGTAGCAACAACCAGCCTGTAGCCCTGTTTTTTCGCTTCTTCTACTACTTTCAGCGCGTATGGATGCGGTTCAATATCTTCTTTCAGCAGCGGAAATTCTTCCGAATAAAATTTATCGAATAACGGCCAGATATCCCCCTGTTCCACACCGCACGCCGCAAGAAAATGTTCCCGAAAAATTTCTTCGTTCGTACGTTCCGCTCCAGCGTCTTTCATCATCTGCTTTGTCGCATTCCATACGGACTTGACCAGCAGCTCCGGATCGACGAGGTGGGCGGTATATTCCCCCAGCCGCTTCATATAACGGTTCAGAAACGCTTCCGTATCCAGCATCAGCAGCGTTCCGTCCAAATCGAAAAATATTGCTTTCTTTGCCATACAAAGCTCCCCTTCTTTCATCGTCTTATCTCCTGCTTTATCTTCTATTTCATACCGGGATATCCAATTTGCCTCAGCGCTTCATACAGTACAATCGCAGCGGTATTGGACAGGTTCAGCGATCGGGTTGCGTCTCCCATTGGAATTCGAATGATTTGTTCGGGATACTGCGAGAGGATATCCTGGGGAATACCCGTCGTTTCCTTACCGAAAACAAAAAAATCACCATCCCTGTACTTTACTTCGGAATGGTATTTGTTACCGCTCGTTTCGATAAAGAAAAAACGACCGTCCGAATGCTTTGCCGCAAAGTCAGCAAAAGACTGGTAATATGTAATGTCCACCGCGTGCCAGTAATCAAGCCCTGCCCGTTTTAAATACCGGTCATCTGTCGAGAATCCGAGCGGTTCAATCAAATGGAGCTTCGTACGGGTTGCGGCGCACGTCCGGGCCACATTGCCCGTATTGGCCGGAATTAACGGCTCATGCAGCACGATATTCAACGCCATTCACTTGTTCACCTCATGTTTTATCATAGCACAAAAATGCCAATCAACATACATGAACAGCCATTCAAACTATACCGAAGCAAGCTCCACAGAGCATCGTCCGGCTCCGTCCCTTATAAAATATGAAAAAATCGATATTGAATGTTCGGTGTATAAGCGGTTGAATCACGATAGTCCCAGTACCGGTGGCGGCTATTCGTCGTATGCGCGTTAACAAGCGGCATACCGCGGCCATCTTTAGCCACAACAATGGTGGAGTGCTGCCACCGTCCATCACCGTCAAAATCATAACAGATGACATCCCCAAGCGATAGCTGATCCGCACTCGATTTCGTCTCCGTTCTAATACGCCCCTTCTCCAAATACCAGCGAAAGCTATGGGCCACGGCCCAGCTAAAGCTCCAGAGTGCCGATGGACTGTTTCCGCCTCGATACCACCAGCCATTCGACCGGCTACCCGTCACCTGTAGAGGAATACCGCCCGCATACAGGCACTGGGAGATAAAATTCGTACAGTCTACATCAAAATGACGGAACTGCGGATTATAGTCATTCCACCACGCTTCCGCATACCGGATGGCCTGCAGACGATTATATGAATAGCTCTGATCTGTTTTCGTTTGCCGCTTGTCTTCAGCTTCTGTATTTTCATACTGATGAAAAACAGGGATGGCTGCTTCATGCGGAATTTTCTCTTCATGCACCACCAACCATTTATCCTGCGGGCGATGTAGAATCACACGCATCTGCATCTCTTTCTCCTGCTCATGCCACCTTCTTTCAAGTTGATAGGCGTACCATTCCCTCGCCTCAATCCGAACGACAACCTCATCTTCCATTTCTCTTTCTACCTGCAGGGTATGAATTTGCACTTTGCTTTTTATCGGACGTGCATTTCGTTGGTTCAACTGCTCCCAGCGGAAAGTGCTGTACCTTTTTACCCGCTTCGCCTGCTCCGCGCTTACACAATCGAAGAAATCATCTGTTTCTACAACCAATCCTTTCGTCCGGCACTCTAAATATTTCTCAAGTGCACTTCTCCAGGTTGTCATTATGCTTCCCCTTTCCGCAATCCAATGATTTCAAAATATGTATATGCGTCCGTAGAGCACGAATTCCCTGTAGCTTTCCTATACTTTCCCCCGTAAAAATAAAAGGGATGGCTGCACTTCGTATTAGAAGCGCCGTCATCCCTTCTTCTCTGTATATTCTTATGTCAAACCGACTTCCGATCGTTCCAACACACCTTCAAGCTGCAGTAAATGTTCTTTAATGTCCAATCCCCCGCCGTAACCGACCAGTGCGCCGTTCGAGCCGATAACCCGGTGGCAAGGAACGAAGATGGACAGCGGATTCTTATTGTTAGCTCCCCCTATGGCACGCACCGCTTTGGCTGCGTTAATTGCAAGAGCGATATCTTTATAGGATTTAGTTTCACCGTAAGGAATTTGCCGAAGCTGATTCCATACAAGCTTTTGAAACGGGGTGCCATATACGTCAAGCGGAAGGGTAAATTCCCGGCGCTCCCCTGCAAAATACTCGTCCAATTGTTCCGTCGCTTTGAGAAAGACCTCAGGTGCGTAGGTAATGTTCTCCGTATGGAGCCATTTTTTCGCCCACCGCATTAACGAGAGTTTCGTCGCATCTCCTTCGCCGAATTCCACCCAACATACCCCCGTGTCTGTTGCGGCCAACGTAATCGGCCCGAGCCGGCTTTGATATACGGTATAAAAAACTTCCGACTTCACCCAATCCCTCCCTTTTGCATCTTCTTATCATCTTACATCGGGCAAAAAGAAGAAATCCAGTATAATCATTCGACATTTTCCCGGCTTAGGAGCGCCTTTTCGATTTCTTGCCGGACCGTTTCTTCTTTTTCTCGGGTTTTCGCCTTTTTTAAAGCCAGAATGGCTTCATCACCGCCAATTCTCCCCAGCGCCCAGGCCGCCGTGCTTCTCAGCGCCGGTCTTTCGTCTTCTGTCAACACACGAATGATGTCCGGCACAGCACTTTTGTCTTTAAAGTGCGCAAGCGCCAGAATCGCGTTTCGCTGAATTGGCTTTTTGCCCCGCCAGGCACCGGAGGTACGTCCAAATGTGGATGCAAACTGCTTCTTGCTGATAGTGAGCAACGGTTTAAGCAGCGGCTTGGCCGCTTCCGGGTCCGGTGTAAATTCCGGATGATGCGTAAAATTGAGTTTCCGGTTTTTCGGGCAAACCTGCTGGCACGTATCACAACCGTACAGACGATTCCCGATAGCCGGCCGGAATTCTTCGGGAATTTCATCTTTCAACTGGGTCAAGAACGCAACACAGCGCTGGGAATTAAGCTGTCCTCCCTGCACAATCGCTCCTGTCGGACAGAAATCAATACAGAGCGTACAATCTCCACAATCTTCTATCACGGGCTGATCGGGTGGAAACGGAGCGCTCGTCAGCATTTCACCCAGGTATACCCATGAGCCAAATTCCGGGGTAATCAGCGATGTATTCTTACCGACCCATCCCAGTCCCGCGCGTTCTGCAACGGCGCGATCCGACAGCGCCCCGGTATCAACCATGATTTCTGTTCGGATACCGGGCACTTTCTCATGAAGGAATTGTTCCAGCTTCTTCAATCGGTCACGCAGTACGTGGTGATAGTCTTCCCCCCAGGACACACGCGCCATAATCCCCCGATAATTCCCTTGCTCTGACTTCGGCGGGGATTCCATGCGGGACGGGTAGGCCAAAGCAATCGCGATAATGGATTTTACTTCTGGCAGGGTATGCTCCGGATGTGCCCTTTTTTCGATGTCTTTCTCTTCGAAGCCTGACTCGTAGCCGAGTTCACGATGCTTATATAACCTCTCTTTTAATACCAGAAACGGGTCTGCCGCGGCAAACCCGATTTTATCAATTCCAATATCGTGTGCGTAGCGGATAACTCCTTGCTTTAGGCGGCTCCAATCCGTTGCTGTCATCTCATGCTGTTGTTCCATGCTGCCACCTCCTCTTCTTCTTACCGTCGCACAATGGCTCCTGTAGCCAGTTCATCGCAGCGGTTATTCAATTCATTGTCTGCATGGCCTTTGACTTTGATGTACTGGACATCGTGCACTTCCATAAGCGCAAGCAGCTCTTTCCACAGATCCTGATTTTCTACCGGCTGTTTTTTGCTGTTTTTCCATCCGTTCTTCATCCAGCCTTTATACCAGCCCTGCTGAAAACAGTTGACCATATAAGCGCTATCGCTGTGCAGCAAAACCTTGCAAGGCTCTTTCAGCGTCTTAAGCGCCTCTACTGCCGCCCTTAATTCCATGCGGTTATTGGTGGTATTGTCCTCACTGCCGCACATCTCTTTGCGATGTTTTCCGTACAGCAGTACGGCACCCCAGCCGCCCGGTCCCGGATTGCCGGAGCAGGCGCCGTCTGTATAAATAATAACCTCTTTCATTCTTGTCCCTCATTTTACGTAATTTAGTTTTAATCATAACCCGGTTTGAGGTTTAGATTAAGAGCTAAAACCCTAAATATATTATTAGTATATCAATTTCTCTCATCTTTTTGGCGAGCATGATAAAATATTAGAGGAACTCTTACGGCGTTTCAGCCGCAATCCCAACATAAAAATGAGGGGAAGAGCGGCTGACTTTT
>NZ_BJXX01000001.1 GCF_007991215.1 Aneurinibacillus danicus | reverse complement strand
GATTTTCACAGAAAAAGGAGGCTGTTTCATGCGGAATTACACAATTGATGAAGAAATCCGTGCCAAAACGCCCGGTCTTAAGCTCGGTATTCTCCACTATGATAATGTGGCGCTATCCCCTACCCCGGTCATGCTAAAAGGACGCATCAATTTATTTCTGGAAAATATGCGTTACGATTATTCGGAGAAATCCGCGTCTGACGTACCAGGCATTGCAGAATGGCGGCGAATTTTCAAGGCACTGGGCATGGATCCGTCGCGCTATCGCCCTTCCTCGGAAGCGCTTGTGCGGCGCGTGCTGCAAAATAAGCCCTTTCATTGGATACATACGGGCGTGGACGTGAATAACTTCCTCTCCCTCCAATTCGGTCTGCCGGCCGGGCTGTATAACCGGGACCGTATTGAAGGTGACGTAACACTGCGACTCGGACAAAGCGGCGAGACATATGAAGGTCTGAACGGGCGGGAGATTTCCTGCGAAGGTAAATTAGTGCTCGCCGATACACAGGGGCCTTTCGGCAGCCCGTTCGTCGACTCCGTGCGCACCAGTGTGACCGAGGAAGCTACACACCTGCTGCATGTGTTCTTTATCTATCCGGAGTTCAACCGCTGGACGGATGAGCAGTTGCTGCGCTCAGTCAAAGAGATGTTCACCCATGTCAATGGTGGTACATGCGAAATTGGTGGACAGCCATTTTTAGTGGTCACTTAAGCGCTTAGATTGCCTGTGGGAAAAGCGTAAAGCTGTCTTAATGCTGTACAGACAACGTATTATTTGTTTTATGAACAATGGGAAGCAGGATCAAAAATAAAGCTCCTTCGGTTTCACTGCTCGGCGCCTTTCCCGAAAAAGCTGAACAACGACGGCAACTATATCCAGCATTAAGCGGTCCAGATGTTTTGCCGGCGCTTTTTTTCATGGAAAGCGGCGTAGCCATGGTTACTTCTTGCAGAAAAGATAGGGCGTATTTTTGACCCTGTATCCCTTGTGTTAGCTTTTTTTCCTTAACACAATTTGTTCCATGAAGATAATGAGCAGTACTCCCATGACAAGTCCGTTACCGAATACATAGCTGAAAATGGGCGGAAGTTCTTGCAGTGCTTCAGGCGGAACAAACATCAAGCCAATGCCGCCCAATAGGCCAAATCCGATAATAAGAAGATTCCGTTCATCAAGCATAATCCGTTCAAAATCACGGAGGCCAAAGCCAAGCAGTTGCGTGAAAGTCACGAACATGACTGCATAGCCCACCGGCGAGGGAAGGCCCGCGAGTATTCGACTGACCTGAGGCAGCATCCCTAATAGAATCAGCATCACAGAAGCGACAATAAACGGCAGGCGTGATGCGATCCGCGATACCTGAATCACTCCGGCCGCAATCGAAAGCGGCACCAGACCAACAATCCCGCCTGCACCTGACAATACATGCGCCACTCCGGTCATAATTCCGCCGCGCCTGTATTCCCCTTCCCCTGGCCGCACATTCACCACATGACTGACAACCGCAATACTGGCAATCAGATTGGTAACCAAAATTAAACCGGTAATCATCGATGTCAGTACCGTACCCAGGTGAAATACGGGCGGACCCCAGAAAAACGGCTGCGGAAGCGCAAAAAACCCGTGCGCCTCCTGCAGTGGCTTTGTCCAATCCATAACCAGATAAATCATCCATCCCACAAGCATGCTAATCAAAATAGCAAAGCTGCGTACGTACTTAAACCGCGAACGAATCATAATAAACGTAAAAAACACCAGTCCCAAAGATACGGCAGCCAGCATGGGCTGTACACCGCTTCCCTTGGAGAAATAATCAATGCCCAGCATCCCTTTTACCACGGGGCCGCTGAGAGAAACCGCCAGCAGCACCAGATATCCTCCGCTGACAAGCGGGGTGAATACTCTCTGTACCTTCTCGATAAAACCAATAGCACCCAGGGTGATTAACATGATTCCGGTAATGATTAAGCCCATCTCAAGCGATTGGCCAATCTCCCGCGGGGCCTGACCCGCGGCCATTCCCAGATTGGCCAGAATAATGAAGATGCCCCACCACATACCGGCAGGACCCTCCGTAATCGGCAGCCGATGACCGAATAAAATTTGAAGCAGGGAAACAAGCCCGATTAAAAAGAACGTCTGCTGGACAAACTGGCCCAACTGCTGTGCAGGCAGGCCGTACAATTCTCCAATGACAAGCGGTATAACCAGCGAGCTGGAGATCGTAACAAAAAACCACTGCAGCGCCGAGATGAACGTCACTGACAGCGGCGGTTTCTCATCCAGTTCATATAAATTCTTCGCTGATTCTGTTTGCGATTCCACTCTCTCACCCGTTTCTCTTGGCGCATTCAATCGCCACTTTTAGGTCGGACCATACCTCCCGTTTTGATCTGGCCAGCGCGTCGCCCCGCTGCCGCACTATATAGGCCGGGTGCCAGGTTGGTACAACTTTGATTCCGTTATAATCATACACATTGCCACGGAATTGCGACATGGTCTTCATATCCGGAAAGAAAAACTGGAGTGCCACCTTACCCAGTGCCAGAACGACTCTCGGCCGAATTATCTCAAGCTCACGCAGCAAATACTTGCTGCATTCCAGCGTTTCTTCGCGTGCAGGCGTCCTGTTTTTACCTTTTTCATCGGTGACGCGGCATTTCACTACGTTTGTCATATAAATTTGTTCTCGCCTGATACCGGCCTTGGTTAAAATTAGCGTTAACAGCGAACCGCTGATACCGACAAGCGGCAGGCCCCAGTTCTCTTCATCTTCCCCGGGACCTTCTCCGACAATCATAAACGGAGTGCCGGTATTTCCGGTGCCCGGTACACGGCTTTTTGCATGCCCGCAGAGTGAACAATCCGTACAACTGAGGACTTGGCGGCGCAGCTGCTCCATATGCACAATTCGTTCAACTTCATAGAGCGCAGGCTTAACATCGTCAGGATTGTACCCATCTTTAGTTAACCGCCGGTAGAAGTCCTGCATCCCTTCTGCAACCTGCTTCATCCACTTCTCTCCCATCATGATGGCATCCTTTCTTAAGATACCATACTTTTTAAAGTCATTGAACTACTATAACTTTCTTGTGCGTTTCCATTGATAGCACCATAACGATTCCATAAGAGCAGACAGAAAAGGCCCGCCCCGTCAGGAGCGAGCCTAGCTCTTGATGGGCTCGGCCACTCTTTCTTTATTATTCTGCCACGTCTCCTGTATTTGCTTCTTTTTTACTCGCTTCTTCACCCATCCGGACAGCCCAGGCTTCATATAACTGGTCTTTCGTCTTTAAGCCTGGCTGCGGGATGGCATGATTCACAACGTATGAGCTTCCGGCATGGCGATTCTCCCACATTTCCTGATGGGCCCTGGGAAGTTCATTATACGGTACAAACACCGGTTCTGTAATCTCCAGCATGCCCGCATCGATCATTTCGTTCATGCGGATAACTTCGTATGCGTTCGACAGATGGGTTCCCCAGATGTTGGCTGTCGGCATATACACGCGGCGCTGGCGCATCCATACTTGTGGGGCGTAGAAACTATAGCGCCGTTTGTCCATGTTTTCGCTATAAACGACCCGTCCCGTGTACGGTTTCAACAGCGTCGTACTTACCCCAAGCGTATCATGACCGGAACGTTCGAAGATTAAATCCGGATAACCCCGCGGGTTGTCAGGGGAACGCAAGTATTTAGCGACCGCGCTGCCGAACGGTTTGAAGATGTAATCCGTAAAATAACGCACCGATTCTTTGAATGCTTCGGTCTCCGTCTTCGGATTTGGGAAGTCCGGCATCGTCTCGGGCCATACGAAGTCTTCGCCTTCCCTGCGCTTAATTTCCTCGATGCTGAGCACACCGCGCACCGCATCCCCGTATCCAAGACTTTGCACGAACTCTTTCTGTGCGTCCGTATAGGTGGCGACTACGATTCGGGCCCCCATCTCACGGGCTGTTTCAATAGCGATAAGTCCTGTTTCGTCTACGATCCCATCCGCATTGGTATCTGTGCCGTAGTAAATCAGTACGGCTTCTCCGGCACGCAGCCGCGCTTTTTCATACATCTCACGCGGTGTACGATCGCCCTTTTTACCTATAAAGGTAAAATGATAGCCGCTGGATGCGCCATAGAACGTCAATGTACCACCTTCTTCGAGCATTTGGAACGAGCGAGGGAACGCCTCTTCACCCGCGTGCGAGACAACATAATCCGCCAGGCGTCCACCGCTTTGCGCACGGTAGTCATCCAGGATTTTTTGTCCGGCAGCTTCCCATGCCACCCACCGGGATGGATCGGCCGGAACTTTCGTAAATGCACCTGCATAGTCCGGATTCTTCCGGTTGATAACGCCAACCGCTCCTTGTTCGCGGATATAATTGGCCCGCTCTTCATTCGAGACCATACCTATCACATTCAAGCCGTTGCGTGCAGCCGATTTGAGTGCTTCAAGGCCCGTACCGGTCGCTGCGCCTTCAACGAACAAGTTTTTATTTGGTTCAATGTTCAATGTTGTGAATAATGCGCGATAGATTGTGCCCAGGTTCAAAATATAGCTTCCGGCAGCTTCAAGTGTGGCATCCTGCGGTTTCACATGTACCTGAGGCGCCTGTGCAATCATGAACTGTTGATGTGAGCCATCCGGACCCTGATACCCCTGGATGCTGAAATCTGCAAACATCGGATCGAGGCCGACTGCCGGTGACAGCAAGTCGTTCTGACCGGAATAGATGGTTACAAGATCGCCAACTTTTACACGTCCTTCATGCTTGACCTCGCTGCCCACAGCCGCTACAAGTGCGATACCGCCGCTTCCTGTCACATGATAATCCAGATCATGATCATCGAGCGTGGAAACCGGAATGCCTGTAATCGCCCAGATATCGTTGAAATTTACCTCACTGGCCAGTACATACAACAGCACTTCATTGGCGCCCGGTTTTTTGACCGGAATGATAATCTGCTTCTCAGCGTCAATCGGATCGCCGTGATCAACTGCACCTGTCTCGTCGTTCTTCACGACCGCATAGGCATACTGCCATTCCGGAATCGGCGTAAAGCCCGGGAAGTAAGGTGCACCTACAGGCAGCAGTTTCCCCTTTTGAATCAGCTCCCTCTGCTCTATTTCATCCGGCTGGAAGCGCGGACGTGTCGGCAGCGGCTTGCTCTTCTTATCAAGGAATGCTCGAATACCGGTCTTGCCTCCTTTCGGGTCGATGACCGCTTCGGCGAACAACTGTGCTTCGTGCTCCATTCCTTTCTTGATGCCCTGCTCATATCCGGCACGAATCGCATCCAGCGCACGTTTGGCTGCTTCTTCGCGTCCTGCCCACGCGGACTGACGAAGGATGCGTTGAATCTCCTTGCTGTTATCAATCGCTTCCTGTGGGAAGTCCTGAGGCGTATTCCAATTTTCAACCAGCTTGTTATGGCGGTCAAATGCTTCTTTTAACGTACCTTTACCGAACATGATATATTCACGAGCCAGCGCCGAAGCACGAATCAATACATCATCGCTGCCTTCTATCACTTCGTCAATGAGACCGATACGCTGCGCTTCTTCTACATCGATGCTGCGGCCGTTCAAAATAATTTCTACACCTTTCAGGAAGCCTTCCGTACCTTTTCGCTGCTGCAGAAGACGCGGTAGACGTTGTGTGCCTCCATAGCCCGGAATAAGATTTAGGTTAATCTCCGGCTGGCCGAATAACGCGTGCGGCTCGGCAATCCGGTAATGCATCGCCATCTGGAATTCGTTCCCGCCCCCAAGCGCTACGCCGTTTACTGCGGCAATTACCGGTTTGCCCAGGCTTTCGATACGGCTAAAGGCTAGATGTGCTTTATGTGCTAGCGGAAGAACGTCTTTCACTTCGAACATTTCTTCAAGAAACTGCTTTACATCTGCACCTGCCACGAATGAGCCGGTACCCTGTCCGGTGAAGATGACTACCTTGATGTCTTCGCGCCGGCCCAGGTGGCTGACGATCGTGTTCAACTCATCCAGCGCACGTTCGTTCAATGCGTTGACCGGAGGATTGGTAATGGTAACGGTTGCGACTTTCTTATCTGGCAGCACATCATTATACTGTACACGGAAGAAACGGTAATTTTCGAAAATGTTCTGCTCTTCTTCCATTTTGGTCTTCGTCCGCCACTGCTCGATTTTCGGGCGGATTTCTTCGAGCACTTCCGGATTGCGCAGCGTGGACGTATCCCCTAACGGCTCTCCGTTTAGCATATTGCTCAGATACCGGCGCATATACTTGCCGCTGCGTGTTTCCGGAAACTGCCCCACTTCGATAAAATCACTCGGTACCGCTACAGCGCCTTTTTCCTGGCGCACCAGTTCGGATAGGCGGCGCTGGTCCTCAAGAGTTAGGCGCATGCCCGGCGCAGTCTGGATGAATGCAACCGGCGTCAACCCTTTTTCTCGGTGCGGCGCACCAATAACGAGCACGTTGCCGACCGGAGAATCCGGATTAATCTGCTTATCGCGCAGAATGGCTCCTTCAATTTCTTCCGTTCCCATCCGATGCCCTGATACGTTGATAACGTCGTCAGAACGCCCGTGCAGCGAGAACGAATCGTCTTCATATTTCATTGCAAAATCGCCCTGTGTATATGCCCAGGTGCCTTCCCATTTTCCCCAGTACGTATCAATATAGCGTTCCGCATCCCCCTTCCAATCCGGGGTGCCAAAGTTCGCTTCATCTCCCCAGATGTAGCGAGCCAGGTAAGGATACGGCTTTGTAATGACAATCTCGCCTTTTTCTTCAAATGCAGCCGGACGATACTTCGCTTTACCATTCTCTTGGGTGCCCTCAGATACCCACACGTCGCCGAAAACCCATGGCAGCGGGAATGTATGCGCATCGGCCTTCAATTTAAAATCATTATTACCGTAAAAGTGCGTCCATACGATACCACCGTGTTCGGTCGCCCAATAAGAGTTAATGTACTGCGGTGTCATTAAATCCATACCAAATTGCTGAACAGCCGGACTTGTAGGCTCTGCGCAAAATGTAGCCACACGAAGCGTGTCCATGCTGTACTGTTCTACGTCCGCCTTATTTTGCGGATTAGACATGATTGTTTTCAAGAAAGTCGAGCCCGCTTTGAAAATCGTTACTTTATACCGTTCAATAATGCTTGCATACCGCCCGGCGCTTGGGAAAACCGGCGCCCCTTCCGCTACTACGCTGGTCGTGCGCGTCGTCAATGCGGCGGAAATCAGATAAGATTGTCCGGTAATCCAGCCCGGGTCTGCAATGACATATATGATGTCTTCGCCCGGTCTTGCATCGAATGAAATTTTCATTGTATGCGCAATGCCCGCTACATACCCTCCATGTACATGAACAACGCCTTTGGGTTTTCCTGTGCTTCCGCTCGTATAAATAATGAAGAGCGGATACTCCGCATCGACAGGCTCCGGCTTGGATACAGCGTACATTACTTTAATAAAGTCTTCCGTTGCTAAATCGAGCAACGCTTTCTCATCCGTAACTTCGTAGCCCAGACCGCGTGCTGCCCCCAAAATCTCTTCAGTCGCCTGTGCCGTTAGCTCATGCGACCAGCGGTCACGCTCCGGACGCCAGTTCAAATCCTGCTGGCGGGTATGGCGAACCACGATAACGGCTTCTACACGTGGAGGTGCTTCAACAAGCCCCTTGGCGATTACGGTGCGGATATGGGATTTTTCTTCGGCCCCCATATCATGGAACTGCGCCAGTGCCATACCGACACCGCGCATTACGTCGGAACGCTCTACCGTGATTTCACTGCCGATCGTCTGCATGACTTTTTCTTTGATGGATGCAGCCTGTTTTTCCGTCAGCTTCAGTTCTTGAAGCTTTTCTTCCACGATACGCTGTGCGACCTCTTTCGGTATATAGTTATCAAGTGCCGGGTCGGTGTACGCTTCTTTGAACTCAACCACCTGCGCGTTACGATAACCCCCATCTGAAGTAATAACCACTTTTGCACCGGCGTTATGAATACGATCGCTTAGCGTTTTATCACTGAAACCACCAAAAACCGCCGTATAAATAATTCCAAGCCGCTTGGCAGCCTCCGTATAATAAATTTGTTCCATAATATTTGGCATGTTCAGTGCAATGCGGTCACCTTTTTTCAGACCGAGATTTACTAATACCCGCGCCGCTTTTACTGTTTCCAACATAAGCTTCTTCCGGGTGACAGCGAACTCGACGACCGGTCCGCCTCGACCGTCATTCTTGGCCTGATCCCAGCGGTCACCTTCGAAGTAAAACGCCACCTCATCACCGTGTCCGCTAATGACATGACGGTCTACTTCGTTATAGCAAGCGTTAGTTAACCCGCCGGAGAACCATTTATAAAAAGGCGCATTACTATCATCAAAGGCTTGCACCCATGGTTCAAATTGCGGCGAATACGTAACTATGACAGGAGATCCGTTATCCGCATCCAGGCCCAGCCACTGGTTCTGTTCATCACTCCAGTTAATCCAAGCGTTCGATTTCTTATCATACCAGTGAATTTCACGCTTGGCGATTTCGCCATGAAACTTTCCGGGATTCTGCTCTGCTTCGTAGCGTTGCTTATTCCAATCTTCGCGTGTGAGAATCGGATTGTTTTTTACTTTCTGGATTCGTACATCCATATTTTGTGCCTCCTTCTGTCAGCATAAGCAATTTTATGTATTATTAAAATTTATTAAAATGTTTAGATAATTACTTCGTTATTTCTATAAAAAAACCCTTTATACAATCGGTATAAAGGGACATTTATTCTACAGAAACACAGAAGTTATATTAAGTTCCTCTATAGCCTTTCGCAGCTTCTTCAAATCGGATTCAAACACCTCTTGAAGTTCGCGCCGGTAAATAATCGCAGCCGGATGATAAAGAGGGAAAACATGATACTCCTTATCCGATAAAGCGAATTTCCGGCTGTCTTCTTTTTCTCCTACACGCTGTATTGGTACAGTTAATAATGTACCGTGCACTTTTGATATGCCATGATCGGGGGTAAGACGTTTTAACGGCGTAGAGCCAAGTGTTACAATAAGTTTTGGACTGATAAGGTCAATCTCTATATCCAGCCAGGTAGCGCAAGATTGAATCGCATGCTTGGATGGTGGTTTGTTCGACTTGGTAACCCGTTTCGTGCCATTTTTTAAGATTTTCTCGTTTACTTTGTAAGGGCGACAGCGGGTGGTATTCGCCACGTACATTTTACTTCGGTCAAGTCCGACAGATTGAAGGAACGCATTCAAGTTTTCACCGGCCTTACCCACAAACGGCCTGCCGTATTTCATCTCTTCCGCTCCCGGACTCTCACCTATAAGCATCACTTCCGCTTCCGGGATACCTTCCCCCGGGATTGGCGTTTGTCCTTCCTCCCTCTTTAGCCCGTCTTCACATCGCACGCACGTCAAAAATTTCTCCGGTAATAACATATGTACTCTCCTTTCGATTTTGCCGTCTTTCTTATCTTTTCCTCAAAACAATAAAAGGTAAAATAAAAAACGCGCTCCTTCGTCCTTTATGGAACGAAAAACCGCGTTGTTCGTATGTATAAAAACAATAAGTGGAGCGGGTGATGGGAATCGAACCCACGTATTCAGCTTGGAAGGCTGATGTTCTACCATTGAACTACACCCGCGTCCAAATATGTGTATGGTACCGATGGTCGGGGTCGAACCGACACTCCCGAAGGAACACGATTTTGAGTCGTGCGCGTCTGCCAATTCCGCCACATCGGCAAGATAAAAGCATAAAACATAAACACAGTGGTGCCGAGGACCGGAATCGAACCGGTACGGTAGTCACCTACCGCAGGATTTTAAGTCCTGTGCGTCTGCCAGTTCCGCCACCCCGGCAAAAGAAAATGGAGGAGGCACCCGGATTTGAACCGGGGAATAAAGGTTTTGCAGACCTTTGCCTTACCACTTGGCTATACCTCCGTAAAATATAAACACAAAATTCACATAATCTAGTTATGAACAAAATTATGTGGATGGAGCGGACAACGAGACTCGAACTCGCGACCCCGACCTTGGCAAGGTCGTGCTCTACCAACTGAGCTATGTCCGCATTATTTTATAGTATATACGCTTTTCTAAAGATAAGCAACTACACATTACAAGAACAAATGGCTGGGGTACCTGGATTCGAACCAGGGCATGACGGAGTCAAAGTCCGTTGCCTTACCGCTTGGCTATACCCCAGCGATGGGGCGATCGATGGGAATCGAACCCACGAATGTCGGAGCCACAATCCGATGCGTTAACCACTTCGCCACGACCGCCATGATGAATGGTTGGCAGGGGCAGTAGGAATCGAACCCACACTGGAGGTTTTGGAGACCTCTGTTCTACCGTTAAACTATGCCCCTGTATTCTGTTTTGTATAAATGGTGGAGGGGGACGGATTCGAACCGCCGAACCCTGAGGGAGCGGATTTACAGTCCGCCGCGTTTAGCCACTTCGCTACCCCTCCACATTAGAAAATGTAGAACGTAAGATTTTTCCTTCGTGTACTACCGTTTCATTCTAACAAGGAAGATAGCTCACCGCGGTTAGAATGAAAATAGATGGTGCCGGCGAAAGGAATTGAACCCTCAACCCCCTGATTACAAGTCAGGTGCTCTGCCAGTTGAGCTACACCGGCACGACGTCCATGCATTTCGTTCTAAAGAAACATTACTGCCCCGTTTTCTTCGGCTTATCAAGTGCGTTCAAAAAACAAAAGCAGTCTCTTAGTATTTAAATAATCAATGGTGGCTCGGGACGGAATCGAACCGCCGACACGAGGATTTTCAGTCCTCTGCTCTACCGACTGAGCTACCGAGCCAGCTCATATGTAAAAAAGTTATGTATAAAA